>JBDKJX010000010.1:0-77437 GCA_039796405.1 Pseudomonadota bacterium | reverse complement strand
GCATCACCCCGAAACAAAAACTGGCATTACATGCCTAGCCTCTACTTCTAAGTGAGCTTAAAAATGGGGGGATTACCCTACCTCCAGCTATGTTCAGATGTTGTTCTAGGCTATGCCCAGTACGAACACATACAACCTGTCCTTTCAAGAGCTAAGTCATCCATATCAGCTCTTCGCAACGTGCTAGAAATTGTAGAGACTCCTCCGCCTTTGAGCCTTTTACATGTCATCTCGCTCAAGAAATGCAAAAACGACATCAAAAAAATTCTGCCGTTGCTCATCGCCAAGAACTACTACATCAACCATAAAGAATCAGAAGGCCTGAAAAGCCCACCCACTCACACACTTCATCTAATCATTGATGAAGCACACAACATACTGTCCGAACAGTCATCGCGCGAGCATGAAATTTGGAAGGACTACCGACTAGAACTGTTTGAGGAAATCATTAAGGAGGGCAGAAAGTATGGTGTCTACCTCACACTCTGCAGCCAGCGCCCTGCCGACATATCACCAACCATCATTTCCCAAATCCACAATTTCTTCATCCATCGTCTGGTCAACGAACGTGACCTCATGCTGCTGGACAATACCATTAGCACACTTGACTCATCCTCAAAGGCTTTGATACCTACTCTTGCCAAGGGCTGCTGTGTCGTTACTGGAACAGCATTTGATTTACCCATGATCCTAAAGATAGATCCGCTACTTAAGGAGCATCGCCCAAGCAGTGATGACGTCAACCTAGAAGAACTTTGGGCCGAGACGAAAACTACTTGTACGGAGCCACTATAAACCGAGGAAGGGAAAAAATATGGCTACTACACCACCGTAATCAATCCGCTCTCCAGCTTGGTTACATAGCTTGATTTTGCTATTTTCAAGGCTTGCTCCCTCCCCTCTGACCATTCCCTCAGCCCCATTTTGCAAGCCTTGCTTCTAGCTTCTGCTCACTCCATTCCTTAGCAAAGCGTAATGCTTGGTCTGATTATGGCAAATGGCTAAGTGTTTGAGTAATGCTTGGGGGGCAGTAGAGTTAGGCGACGTCAGTGAGTTCGGCGAAGTATTGAATGGGGGTGATGTCGACGCCGAGCATGGCGCATTTAAATAGTGCGCAGACGGAGTAATCGTTGCTGTAGGAGAGTGATATTTGCCATGGGCCGGTGGCGAATGCGGGGCCGGTAGGGGTTTCTAGCAATTGGCCGCCTGATTTTGGCTGCACTTGGGTGTGCAGCCATTGGCGAACTAAGGTCGCTTGATGGCTGGCACTGTTTTTAAACAGCGCCAGTGACAGCAAATAGTAAACAATCAACTACGGCACGTGTGCCAAGGTACGGCGGGGCTGCCGGTCCAGGATTGGCCTTCGGGGATGGTTTCGCCTTTTACCACTAGCGTGAGCGGGCCAAGGCGGGCGCCGTTGCCGACGATGGCGTCGTAAAGGATGGTGCTGCGCGGGCCTACGCTTACGCCGCTGCCGATTTCTACGTGGCCAATTTTCATGATGCGGTCTTCAAACAAGTGGGTTTGCGGGCCAGACCATGCGTGCATCACCGTATCGTCGCCGATGCTGACGCAATCAAACTCGGTGATATCGGTGGTGTCCATAAATACGCCGCTACCAATCTTGCAGCCCATGCAGCGAAATGCCATAGGTAGCCACGGGGTGCCGCGTAAAAAGTTAAAAAAGTTGGGCACGGCGATGGATTCGTAAAGGCTGGTTAGCGCTTCGCTGCGCCATACAAAGGAAGTCCACATTGGGGCTTCATTCCGGCGATAGCGGCCTATCATTAGCCATTTCAGCGCCACAATAAAGATGAATGAGCCCACCCCGTATAAAACACCGGCCATCATCAGCGCCCAAAATACGCCATGAAAATCTTCCCGCTCGGCAAAGGGCATGACTTTTAATACGGTGAGATAGCCTACGGTAATGATCACCGCCAGCGGCATCACGGTGCGTAAGGCTTCTACCGCACCACGGGCTAAGCGACGCGCCAAGCTTGGCCGAAAGGTGAGGCTATCGGCAAAGCCGCTGACTTGCTCCCGCCGTGGTAATGACAACGCTGGGCTACCTAACCAAGTTTGGCCGGGCTGCATCCGCTCATTAGCGGGCGAGCGGCTTTGCACACCTATCAGCACATCGTCAGGAATAATACTGCCATCGGGCACATAAGCACCATTGCCCACAAAGCTGCGATTGCCCACCACGGTTGGGCGCAGCGTCATCCAGCCGCGATCAATGTCTTCATCGCCCAGCATCACTGCATCGGCAATAAAGCTATCTTCGCCCAGCGTAAGTAGATCGGGCACGACGCCAATGGCGTTGGATATTTCTGTGCCACGGCCCACTTTTGCACCCAGCAGGCGATACCACCAGCCTGCATACACCGATGCATACAGGCCATGCAGAATATTTAGGCTGGATTCCTGAATCTGATTGGTCAGCCAGCGGCGATAATACATAGGTCCAAACACCGGCCAGCTTCCTAGCGGATTGCGCGGCAGCAGCATCCAGCGCACTGCAGCAGAGCCGAGCAGAGTCAGCACAATCAGTACCGCACTGGCAGGCAGTGCCAGCATCAAATAAAACATAAACGCTTCAGGCAGCGCCACGCCCTGCTCGGTTAGATCAAACCAATGCGCATCTAGCCAATCGATCAGTAAAAAGCTGGGAAAGACGGGCACAAAAAACAGAATCGCCACCAAGGCCGATCCGCCTGCGTAGGCCAAACCATGCAAGCCACGCAGGGCTGGATGACGCACTGGGCGGGTAGGCACAGCTGGGGCCAGCTCATTGCTTTTACGCGCTGGGGAGCCGCTCCACACTTCGCTGGCGGCAATTTTTTGCCCAACTGATAAGGCAGATAAGCCTTCTAGCCGCCCAAAATCGGCCACGCTGGTGTCCGATTGCATCACGGCATAAGAGCCGATATAGGCATCCTTGCCCACATGAATTGGCCCCACTTCCCAGGTATCGCCCACCACTCTAAAGTTTTCAAAATTGACCGAGGCACCCACACTTGCGCCATCGTCAATGCTGAGTAAATCAAACACCCGCACGGTGAGCGCCGATAGCGCGACATTTTTGCCGACCTTTGCCCCCAGCGCACGCAAATACAGCGATTGCAAAGGCGAGCCGGTCAGAAAATACAATGGAGTAATATCCAGCAAGCGATCGCTTAGCCACCAGCGGAAATAAGTAAAGCCATACAGCCGATAGCGCCCAGCCGCCAGCCGCCCTAAAATCAGCCACTTACCGCAGATAGCAATCGCAAAACTAAATAATAGGCTGCCCAGATATACCAAAATGGCCGTAGCAACCGCCACAGCTAAGCTATCGCCCTCATCACCGGTCATAAAGTGGTACGTAAAAAACGGCGCTAACCACAGCAACATTCTCAGGCCAATTAAAAACGGCAACGTAGCCAGCTGGGCACTGCCGCACAGCAGCCGCCTAATGAATGGCACACGGCGTATTGGCTCTGCCTGCGTGATTTCTGGCTGGCTTAGTGCTAGAGCATCTAGCCGAGTAGCAATCGTTTGTAAGGTGCGGCTTTGATAAATCTCCTGCACCGTCATGCCGCCATAAGCCGGATTGCGCCGCAGTATCGAGACCAATCGCGCCGCCAGTAAGGAATGCCCGCCAAGCTCACCAAAAAAATCATCCACTAGGCGTAAAGGCTGGCCGGGGAATAGCGTGGCCAGTGCTGCAAACAAGGCTTTTTCTGCATCGCTTACGGGCTCATCGCTTTCCATATTTTTGCCCGTTGGCAGAATCAGCTCGCGTGCTTTAAGGGTTTTTCTGTCGATTTTTCCTGAAGTCAGCCTTGGCAATTGGCTCATAAACTCAAAGCGGGCTGGGATCATATAAGGCGGTAGGCTGCGTTTTAGCTCGCTTCTTAAAAGAGCCGTATCCACGCCATCTGCCACCACAAACGCCACCAGCTGATCAATGCCCGCTAACTCGCGCAGCAGCACTGCCGCAGTGCCAACACCGGCAATCTGGCAAAGCGAGGCTTCAATCTCGCCCAGCTCTACCCGAAACCCGCGCACTTTCACTTGATCATCGGTGCGGCCTAGACACTGCACCTGGCCTTGCTCGTCGATACGCGCCAAATCGCCTGTGCGATACAGCCGTGCTTCGTGTGGAAACGCGGCCAGATCAGAAAATGTATTCAGTAAGAATTTTTCCGCCGTCAGCTCAGGGCGGCCCAGATAACCATCCGCCACGCCCGGGCCAATAATGCACAGCTCGCCGGTTTCACCCTGCGGCAACAAGCGGCCATCTTCGCTGCGCACCAGCAGGCCATAATTAGGCAGCGGCGTGCCAATGGTTACCGGCTGGCTACGGCGTAATTGGGCCAGGCTGGCCGATACCGTACATTCAGTTGGGCCGTAAGTATTAAACACCTGCCGATCTGGCGTTGCCCAACGCTCTACTAAAGATTCTGGGCACATTTCGCCGCCCAGATTAATCACCCGCAAGCTAGGTACTTCTTGGCTAAACAGCGCCAATAGTGTTGGCACGGCGTGCAGCACGGTAACCTTTTCGGCGTGCAATACCGCAGGCAAAGCATCTGGGTCTCCCGTCAGGATTTTGGGCGCCAGCCATAGGGACGCGCCCACCAGATAGCTGATCCAAATCTCTTCAAAAGACATATCAAAGGCCACCGAAAAGCCCTGATACACCTTATCCTCCTGCCGCACCCCTAGCACTGCGTTTTCGCTGCGCAAAAAGTGGCAGATACTGCTCTGGCTAATCGGCACGCCCTTAGGCTTGCCGGTAGAGCCCGAGGTGTAAATCACGTAAGCAGGATGGCTAGGCAGTAAGCCTTCACGGCGCAACAAAACGCCCGCCACCGGTGCAGATAATTGCGCGGCGCTTAATACGGCTACACCCGCAGCGCTTAAATCACCCTCAGCAATCAGCGCCACCGCCGCTGCGTCTTCTAGGCAAACCTGCATGCGCTCTACCGGGGTATCTGCCTCAAACGGCAGCCAAGCCGCACCCGCCTTAGCAATCGCCGCCTGCATTACGAGCAGATCAGCACCACGCGGCAAGCACAGGCCAACAATCTGCCCCGCTTTTACGCCAAACGCAATTAAATGATGGGCTGCTAGATCAGCACGCTGGTTCAGCTGGCTGTAGCTCAATACCTCGTTTTGCCAATAAATAGCAGGATGATCGGGAATGCGCTGAGCCGTGTGTTCTAACAGATCAGCAAGCGTTTCTGCGCGTAATAGCTCAGGAAGGTAAGGACCGCGAAGAATCATAAGGCAGGCTAAAGGATATCGAAAGAGACCTTAATTCTAACCAAGAATTGGAACAAGAATATTTATATCTTTTCAATTCAAATTCCATAAAAAAACAGCTAAAAAACTGATGCTTGCTGTAGGCAACGCCAAGGAAATTCTCTTATCCACAAGCAGCAATTACAGATGCTTGCCCGCCTCTCTGCGGCTTAATGGCGATAGCGTGTCGCCCATTTGTATCAGAAACACCCGCATACTGGCCGGATCGTGCCAAGCGTACTCCCTCAGCGCCCAGCCTATCGCTTTACGAATAAAAAACTCAGACTCTGGTGCCAGCTGCTTGGCGTAAGCCTTAAGGCGCTCTACATCGGTTTCGCCCTTCCAAGCTAATTGATGCAACATGGCGATGCGCCTAAGCCAAAAGTCGTCATGCAGCAACGCGGCATCCATCTGGCTTTGCAAAGCTTTATCCGCTTTTACAATCGCCCCGATCACTTTAACTAAACCATCCACCGTATCCCACCAAGGTTTTTGCTGCGCCAGCGCCAGCAAGGCGGGGATATCCTGCCCGCTTAAGTGTTTAACATGCCTTGCCAGTAAATCAACGGCAATATATTGATACTCCCGCTGCGGCAAATCCCATAGCGCATTGGCTTCAATCATTAAATGCGCCGCACTTTTAACTTCTAATCCCTTAATCAGCGGCATGCTGGCGGCACGGCGGGCGGGGGCGGCAAGGCCTAAAAAATCGAACTGATTACGCTGATAAGCCCGCATAGCCACCGCCGCCGTTGCATGAGCGAGGGGCTGCATGGCACTCATGATTTGTTGTTTAAATGCCGACATTGCACGTCCTTGCCTAACTTAAAGATCAACATATGTAATTTCACCGCGATGCAAAAGCCGGTCAAACTATTGGGGCAGCTCTTGCAAAACGGGTCTGGCAGCTAAAGTACCTGCCCAGCGCTTACGCAAATATTGCTGTAATGGCAGCTCCAGACAACGGAAGCTGGCTAAAGAAAGTAATAACAGAATAATAAAAAAAAGCACGATCGATGTATTACTTGTAAAAAATTTTACGCTACCCCCTAAATACTTATTTATTAACATAAAACTCAGCTGCAATGGAAAATGCAATAAATAAGACGAATATGAAATATCCCCAAGCCATGATAAACGCAGCGCTATTTTTTTATTTTTCATTTCTAACAACACGATAGAAATAATAGTTAAAGGGAATAATACAACAATAGGAAAAAGTGTCTTTATGTGGGCTGAAAAAACATCAAAAGAGAGATCTCGATAAACCAACAAGAGCATAAACAGCCATAAACTAGCCGTTAACAACTGTAGAATCAGAGCTATACAATGACTCCTCTGGCTGCGCTCAATAATTTCAAACAAATAATATGTAAGCCCGCCAAGAAAAAATGCACCTATACCTCGGCCAAGTGGCAGGTAATAGCTGTTTAGCCAAAAAAATCCAAAGGCAGCCAGTATGATTAGAATCAGTGGGCGGTTTAGTCTAAACCAGCAAAGCATGAAGAATATTATATAAAGAGCAACTTCAACTGAAACCGACCATACAGGGGCATTAAAAGAATAGCCTCTTTCCAACCCTATTGATGGAATCATAAAAATATTAAGAGCAAAATGCCATAGATCGTAATAAGGGTAAACAAAGCAATGGCCATTATTTGTAATGAACAACGCCTGCCCAGCAGTAACCAACAGCAGGGCCACTAAGTGTAAAGGGTAGAGCCGTGAAAAGCGCAGCATAAAGAAAGCTAAAGGCTCGGTTTTATGCTCTGATATAGCCTTTGCATACAACCAGAAAAAAACAAACCCAGAAAGCGTAAAAAAGAGATCAACTGCCAGCGCGCCGTGCTTATAAAAAATAAGGAAAACAGAATAAAAAGGTTGCTGCTCCCGAATAAAGCTCGCTGATAAAGTAGCCCTGCTAAAGAAAAAGTGCTGCCAATGCCAAAAAACAACAGCAAGGGCTGCAATACCACGCAATGCATCAAGCGAATACATTCTTTCAGTATTTTTCATTGGCAAATTCATCAGCTCAAAGATAATAATCGAATGATAAGCAGCAATATTCCGCCCCTGATTCCGAACAAATCTTCATCCCTGATCGCTTAGTCGAGAATCCAAGATCAATACTAAATTCCACCTAAGCAGGAATGAATATGTAAAATTAATCAGTCTTTTCTTAGCGGTAAACATCACCCAAGTAGCCTACATTTATTTCAAATGCTTAGCCAACTTTATCAATTAATATTTGTTATTTTTGTAAATCATCCATTAAGAAATAGCCCACAAAACACCACCCCTGACAAGCCCACTCGCTTTATAATCACAAACCACGCCTCCCCTTTTTCGGACTTTCATGAATCTTCGCCCTTTAAACCTATTTGATATGCCACTGGCAGGCCCGCATATGATTGAGGCTAGCGCGGGGACGGGTAAAACATGGACGATTACAGGTTTATACACAAGGCTAGTGATTGAGCACGGTTTAAGAGTGCCAGAGATCTTGGTGGTGACCTTTACCGAGGCCGCCACGGCGGAGCTGCGCGATCGGATTCGTGGCCGGCTGGCAGAGGTATTGGAATCGTTTGAGGGCGATGAGGCGCTTGATCCTTTTTGCCAAACGCTGCTTGATCAGCATAGAGAGCGCAGCCCAGAAATCATCCGCCGCCTGCAACGCGCCATTGCCAGCCTAGACGAGGCGGCCATTCATACCATCCACGCTTTTTGCCAGCGGGTGTTGGTGCAATCGGCCTTTGAAAGCGGTGCCGATTTTGGTATGGAGATTCTGAGCGATATTGGCCCCGTGCTAGATGAAATCGCCGCCGATTTTTGGCGCGAGCAGGTTTACCCTGCGGATAGTGCTTACACCGAATACCTATTAAAAAGTAAAGCCAGCCCAGAGGAATGGCTAAGAGTGGTATATGGCCATTTAGGCCAGCCGCTGCTGCATACCGTAGCGCTGCCGCCATTGCCAGATAGCCAAGCACTGGCCGCCGCCCTCCCCCATGCCCTTACGCGCTACCAACAGCTTTGGCTGGAAAACGCCGCCAGCATCCGTCCCATGTTGCTCGAGATGTCCGCTAAAAAAGAGCTCAAGCAAACCAGCTATAAGCCAGAGCAGCTAGAAAAAGTCTTTTTGCTGATTGATGACCATATCGCCAGCAATGGCGGCTGGCAGGATATCGACAGCAAGGAGTTAGCCAAATTAAGCAGCAGTAAACTCGCCAGCGGCACGGCAAAAACCGGCATACCGCCAAGCCATGCGTTTTTTGATGCGGCAGAAGAGTTGGCGAGCTTAATCAGCGATTTAAGCGGCATTTGTCAGCTTAAAGAAAAACATGCCTTGGCCGAGCTGCGCCGCCGCTGCGATAGCGAGCTGCCAGAGCGCCTAGCCCGCCGCCAGCAACTCTCCTTCAATGATCTTTTGCTGCGCGTCTGGCAAGGTTTGCAAGACGGCGATCGCTTGGCTACGGCCATACGCCGCCGTTATAAGGCCGCGCTGATTGATGAGTTTCAAGACACCGATGGCATTCAGTACGACATTTTTTCCCATGTGTTTAGCGATGGCAATACTCCGCTATTTTTAGTGGGAGACCCTAAGCAAGCGATTTACAGCTTTCGCGGCGCGGATATTCACGCCTATCACCAAGCCGAAAAACTGGTTGAGGCCAAAGAAAGCCTAGACACCAACCAGCGCTCGGTTCCCCATTTAGTCACAGCGGTGAACACGCTTTTTTTAAGACCAAAGGAAGCCTTTGTCGATCCACACGTCAGCTTTACGGCAGTGTATGCGGCCAGTAAAGCAAGGCCAGAATTACATATCGCCGGAGAGGATGGGATCAGCGCGCCGTTTCGCTTTCAGCTTTTACCTGAGCCAGAGCAAGTCTCAGAAAAAGGCGTGCAAATCAGCTGGAGCAAAGAAACTGCCAATAGCCTAGCCGCCCAAATCACGGCGGCAGAGATTGAAAAACTACTCAGCGGTGTGGCAAAAATGAGCGGCGCAGGCGTGGATAAAGCCATCTCTGGCTGCGATATTGCCGTGCTGGTGCCGGATCGGTTTCGGGCTAAAACCATGCAAGACGCGCTCAGTGCGCGGGGCATCGCCAGCGTGCTGCGGGTAAGGGATAGCGTTTGGGAATCGCAAGAAGCGCGAGATTTATACAGCGTGCTAGCCGCTATCGCGGAGCCTGCCAACCAAGGATTGTTGCGGGCTGCGCTGATTTCTACCCTGCTTGGGTCTAATGCTGCGGACCTGCTGCGGCTGGAAATCAGCGGCTGGGACAATATCTCAGATGCCTTTGCCCATTGGAAAAAAACCTGGCAAGCGCAGGGGTTTATTCCGATGTTTAGAGAGTGGCTGGAATACCAAGGGCTGGATGGGCGAAATGTGGCGCAGCGGCTCTTATCGCTCGTTGATGGCGAGCGGCGGCTAACCAATCTATTGCAATTAGCCGAGCTATTACAAGCGCACAAAGCCACCGGCCTAGAGCAACACTTAGCTTGGTTTAGCCGCCAAAGCCGCAATGCAGGCGATGAAGCTTTGCTCAGGCTAGAAAGCGATGAAGACCGCGTGCGCATCGTTACCTTGCACGCCAGCAAGGGTCTGGAATATCCCATCGTGTTTTGCCCCTTTTTATGGGATGGCCGCCTGCTGGGCCGCCAAAGTAAATCGGTACGTTTTCATGCCGATAAACAAGCGTGGTTAGATTTAGGCAGCGAAGATTTGGATCAGCACAAAGCGCTTGGCCAGCGCGAAGCCTTTGAAGAAAAACTCCGCCTGCTGTATGTGGGCCTCACCCGCGCAAGGAATCGCTGCTATGTGGTATGGGGCAATGTGGGGCTAAAAGATAATCGCGGCTATACGATTAGCGATGGTCTGGCTCAATCGGCGCTGGCATGGTTGCTGCACCCTGTTAAGAGCGAAACGGATGATCCGCTGGAGGCTCAAAAGGAGCAGCTTAAAAGCTACGATCACCAAACTCTGCTCGCGGATATCAGCCAACTCTGCATCGATCAGCCCGCCGTTTTTGCTATACAAGACGCGCCCATGGGCCGATTAGGGCTTAAAGCCGAGCCGAGCGAGCCGCTGCTATTTAAGCCCTATCACGGTAAAACGCTTTATCCCACATGGCGAGTCGCCAGCTTTTCTGGCTTAACATCTAGCCAGCGCCATCATGCTACGGAAGGCCCAGATCACGATAGCCAAAGCAGCGCGCCCGAAATCAGCACAGAGCGCTCCATTTTTAGCTTTCCAGAGCGTGAAGCCGCCGCCACCGTGGCCGGTACTTGCCTGCACGCCATTTTAGAAGAGTGGGATTGGCAAAATATCGACGCTTTAAATCTAGAAGTCAGCAGGCAATTAGAGCGGCACGGCATACCGTCGCACTGGTTAGAAGTGGTTAGCCAAATGGTACAAAACACCGTAGGCGCAGCGCTAGATGGCAACGCGCTACGCCTACGCGACATCCCCGCATCGGCTCGCGTGGCCGAAATGGAATTCACTTACGCCGTAGGCCATTGCAAAAGCGCCAGCCTGATCGCTGCGCTACAGCACTACAGCCTGCCCACAGAATTTAAACAGGCCGCACAGCAGCTAGATTTTTTCCATATCAATGGTTTTTTAAGAGGCTTTATCGATTTGGTGTTCGAATACCAAGGCGCTTATTACGTTTTGGATTACAAAAGCAATTGGCTAGGCAATTCAATTAGCGACTATCACCAACTCATCCCCGCCATGGCCCAGCACCACTATTACTTGCAATACCTGATCTACAGCGCAGCCGTCAGGCGCTTTTTGCACCAGCGCTTGCCCCACTTTAGCGACGATCAATTTGGCGGCGTGTACTACCTATTTATGCGTGGCATGGGGGAGCAAAACGGCCAAAGCGGCGTCTACTTCAACCGCCCAAGCATGGAGTTATTGGATCAGATAGAAGCGGCGTTGATGGGGGATGCGGTGAAAATCTAAAGTCTGTAGACACAGAGGACACTGAGTTTAAAAGCAGGACACGGATAAAAACATAAGGAATTATGGTTTTATCCGTGAAACTGAAGTGGCTTTGATAAGACGTAGAACTGTGCGGGTGGCAACACGCTTTATTTTGCCCATGCGGCGAGTGTTCAAATCATCTTGGCAAGCAACTTTAAACTTACATTTTGCGTAAAATAAAATTCCAATACAATGAAACAACAACTACGAGGTAGGCCTTTTGCTTAAGCCAGAACTACATCACTTCAAGCGTGCGGCTCGTGAAATTGCAAAACGCGGTGACAACGACACACTGCCTTTTGACATCGATATTCGATTTTGCAGCGACAAAGCCGAGGAACTTGCCTCTATTGCTTATGGTTTCTATTCAGAACTTCGAGACAGCGCTGCACCTAAAGACAATCACGAACGCATCGCTGAACTTCACATCCACAACGAGCGACTCCTCGCGCCCTCAGGATTGGCCGGATTTCGAGTGGTAACAAAGATTCACCTTTTTTGGAACATTTACCTCAATGGGCTAGCAATTGCCATCGCGGAAACCCTTGAAACACAGCGCTCTGATAGTGCACATTCCTATCGCTTCTTACCCACTGGTGATGAGCAACTATTCGACGAAAATAGGACATGGAGAAACTTCAAAAAAGCTACGCTTGATCAAGCGAATATGGTTGGAGATGATGCAGTTATTGTCCAAACAGATATATCGAGCTTCTACGAACACGTATCCCATCACTATATTGAGAACCTAATCAATAACCTTGGCGGCGATGCGGGCGCTGTATCTAAACAGGTTAATGCTCTGCTCAGTAAACTCTTCGCAGGTCGTTCGTTCGGTCTACCAGTTGGTGGACAGGGCGCTCGTATCTTAGCGGAACTGTTTCTTAATCAAGTAGATACAGTTCTTACCACTAATAATGTGAAGTGGAATCGCTACGTCGATGACTATGTATTGATAGCGAATAATGCTGCTGAAGCATACCAATCACTTGGTGTTCTTGCTCAAGGTTTAATGGATTACGGCTTAAGTTTGAATAAGTCAAAAACCATATTCTTGTCAGCTAAACACTATAGAGACTATGTAACTTCACAGCTTGGTGGCGACGATATCGAAGCGGCCAAACTCCGGAGTATCGACCTAAAGTTCGATCCATACTCCGATAATCCAGAAGAGGAATACGACTCTCTTCTGGAGACCGTCGAAACACTTCAGGTTCGCCAATTATTAAATCGTGAACTAGAAAAAGCACTGCCAGACTCCTTTTTGGTAACCCAGATTGGTCGAACCATACGACTTCATGAGCCAGATGTCGCACTTGAAATTGCAGCAACGTTACTAAAACGAGAGAACCTCCATGCTTTCCGCTCCTCCTTTTCCACCATCATGCGGGGCATCGCAAATTTACGAGGGGATACCAGATTTTCAAGTATCCACGCAATGCTTGACCTTTTGCTCGATGCGATTCCCTCCCAGTCCGAACATCTACTGAAGTCTGACACCAGCTTGCTCCACTACCTCCGTTGCCTGCGTTATAAAAGTACACCGAGGCGGAAAATATTTGTACGCCAGCGATTCGACACAACACAGTTAGATACTGTACGTCGTGCTTGCATCGATTGTTGGCGTGGCTGGCACGATAATGTTGAGTTCAACTACTTGCGCAATCGCTGGCCGCAAATGTCACCAGAATGCCAGCGGCTCTACTGGCTCGCATCTTTTTCCTTCGGAGACGAGGGAGACAAAGCTCGACTACAGGCAAAGCGCGCAACTAACCAATCTTGGGCATTAGGGGTTGAACTACCCTTCGACGAAATTAAAGACAGGACTAAGCTCAGCAGACTGCCACGTGGCGCTGAGCCACGGTTTGCAACTGTCTTCATAGATTGGGCAAAGGAGTTCAATAATGCAGTTTGACCCACGCACAGTTGCTCGTGAAATCCCTGGTATATTTGATGAGGTATTCCCGCAGCTGACTCCAGGAGTCGTGGCCCACATAAATAGTTCGGCGCTTACGGTTCTGGTTCAACCACTTCAACAAGAACTCCTACAACAGTCAACATTACAACGTGCGATGCTCTTCGAACTCGGGTACACCGTGGGAGAAAGCCTACTTAAGGGAAAAATCGACATCGATTGGCCTTACTGCTTCGCTGAAACACTCCGGCGGCAGCGAGGATATTTCGATGCAAAACTACCTGACCAACTTGCAGCTGGTGACCAGTGTTTAGCCGAGACTGTCGGACGGAACCTAGCAAACGCGATAACAGCGATGAGTCGCTCAAGTGGACATCCCATCATTATTGCCCCGCGAATTCCTGGCTTGGAGTGGATTGCAAGTGGTTCTGGAGACTTCTCTCTAGGTAGCACCTTAATTGAAGTGAAGTGCACAGCAAAACGCTTCTCTTCAGCCGATTACCGCCAAATCGCCATCTATTGGTTACTGAGCTTCGCGGCGTCAATCGAGGGTCGTGGGGAGGAATGGCGGGACTTCATATTGCTTAACCCAAGAAGCGGAGAGAAGGTCTCGATGAAATATGATAGCTTTTTGTCCATTATCAGTAGTGGCCGCACAAAAGTGGAAATCTTTCAGCTATTTCAGTCTCTTATTGGGTCACGCCTCACACGTTGAAGAAAGGCGCATTTCAAACAGCTTCTTTTACTTCGGCAAACAACAAAACATAATTACTGAGCTCTCCGCATAGGGCTTAAAAATCCCCTTGAAGCACGCCGAAGCGAGGAATAAGCGGATCGGGGTTTCGGTAAAGGGGTAGCGAGGCAGCGAGCGAGCAGCCTTTGCCGCCGAGCCGATTATCCGCAGTGAGGGGCCTTCGTGCTGGTCGGGGCAGCTTTCTTTGCTTACTTTCTTTGCCGTTCAAGAAAGTGAGTCCCCGCGGGGATTCCGCACCTAAACTAAACGTGCCGAAGGCACTAAAAAGATCTTTTGGTATGTTGGTTAGCACGTATGGAGTACAACCCGCGATTAATACTAAAAAATATGCGGGCTTCCACCGTCCTAGGAATATTATTTCAGGAATGAATTACATCAATATTCTCAATAAAACTCCATGCCATCGAAGGCCAAATAGATTTCACACATAGGTTTTTCTACGTGCTCTCTGTGCCCTTTTCAAGTTCTATATCTACAGATTTTTTTATACATTCAGGTCCACCATGCCAGATTTTGCCTTTGAATTAAGCCGCAGTTTTGAACGCCTTTGCGGGCCGCAATCGGATGAGTTTAAAACCACGCTCAGCAAGCTGTGTGCGGCGTTGGCGGCTGGGCATAGTTGTATTAGGGCCGCACCACTAAGTAGCCCATTGATAGGCTGGCCTGGGGAGTTTAAGCCGCTAACTCAAGATAAAGATCGGCTCTATCTCACCCGCTATTGGTGGTATGAAAGCTCGGTGGGGCAAAAACTAAGCCAGTTGGCCAAGGAGAAATGCACCGTAGATTTGCAGCAACTCGCCCCATTACTCAATAGTCTATTTCCCCCTTCCGCCATCAGCCCAGATATGCAAAAAGCGGCAGCGGCAGCAGCGGTGATGCAAAAGCTAACGGTGATTTCCGGTGGGCCAGGCACGGGTAAAACCACCACCGTGCTGCGGATTTTGGCGGCTTTACAAATCGTGGCGAACAACACTTTAAATATCAAAATGGCCGCCCCCACCGGTAAGGCCGCCGCCAGAATGAGTGAATCGGTCAGGGAGAGAAAATTTGATCTGCCTGTTGCCGAGGCAACGCTGGCGGTTATTCCAGAAACAGCATCTACGCTGCACCGCTTACTTGGGCCTAGGCCGGATGGCAGTTTTAAGCACGGTAAAGATCATCCGCTAGCGCTGGATGTGCTGGTGGTGGATGAAGCATCGATGATTGATCTAGCGCTGATGGCGCAGCTACTTGATGCGCTACCTATCGATGCTCGGCTTATTTTATTAGGCGATAAAGATCAGCTGGATGCAGTAGATGCTGGGGCGGTATTTGCTGAGCTTTGCAGCTTAAAATCCCCTAGCCCCGCGTTTATTACCGCCTTAAAAGCCGCCAGTGGCGTAGAGATTTCACCCAGCAAAGCCGCAAGCAGCTGCGTTGGCAATGCGATTATGACACTGCAACACAGCCACCGTTTTGCCGCAGGTGGCGGCATTGGCAAGCTGGCCAGCTTAGTCAATGCAGGCGATGCCAAGGGCGCATTAGCTCTGCTGCAACCCAATGATTTATTCGCCGAAGCCGAGCCAGAGCTAGGCTGGCAAGCCAACAGCAAAAACCTATTGGCGCGTTGTGATAGCGGCTACCAAGCTTACTGGCAAGCCGTGCAGCAAAACGATGTAGCGGCTGCATTTATAGCCTTTGATACCTTCCGCATTCTCACCGCCTTACGCGAAGGCCAAGCCGGTGTAATGGGTGTAAATCAGCAGCTAGAAGATCACTGGCGAGCCAAAAACCTGATTTCTGCCGATGTTTGGTACGCAGGCCGCCCCATTCTCATCACCCAAAATGATTATGGCGTGCAGCTTTATAACGGCGATATTGGCCTGACTTTTATTCAAGACGGCGCACCCCGCGTAGCCTTTAAAGGAGAAGGCAACACCCTGCGCTGGTTTAGCCCCGCCCGCCTACCCAGCCACGAAACCGCGCTGGCACTTACCGTGCATAAAAGCCAAGGCTCTGAATTTGATACCGTCATTCTATTATTGCCAAGCGAAGCCCACGAACTACTCAGCCGCAGCCTCATCTACACCGGCCTAACCCGGGCTAAGAAAAGAGTAGAGATTTGGGGAAATAACGAAGTGCTCAGCAAAGCGATTACTAAACAAGCCATCCGGCAAAGCGGGCTAGCGGCGGTGTTAAAGGCAGCTTAGTTTGAAAAAATAGGGGCAGGATTCGGCAAAATAGAGCGCATTCTTATCTGGGATGCGCCCTGCGGTAATCCCAAGGCGGCATGGGTGTCGCTTCTTGCCATAACCCGCGCCGTGCTGCCCTGGCCTCGCCTTCTGCGGCTTGGTATAACGCAAATTGCTCAGCGCTTTGCTTACCCTTGGCAAAATGCTGGTAATGCCAAGCAAAGCCCGCCTTCACTTGCTCCGCATTAATGTCTTTACCCCCAACACGAAGCAGCACCACGCTACGCTGGTATTTATCGGTATCCATCACGGCCGCCTCTACCGTTTTTTGGTAAGCCCAACGATCAAGGCTACGCCGAGATTCGCTACCAAACGCTTGGCTGTGTTCAGGCGCATCAATAAACGCCAGCCGCAGTGCATGTTCTTGATTAGCCGCGTCACGAATAATAAGGGAATCACCATCTAGCACTTTAATCACCACACCAGAAAGCACGCTCTTAGCAGGCTCATTCGCCTTACACGCCGTTAATAACAGCAGCAGCACGCATAGCCTAAACATCGCCCCACCCCTCGCTTTTAAAATTCTATATAGCAGGGCTAGCCGATGTTTACTTCACCCGCAGCGCTCGCCATAGCAGCCTAGGCCAATCGCGCCATACTAGGACTGGTCGGTGGCGGAAAACATCCGGCTCAAGTTTCAGTTTTTCTAAAATAGCATCACCGCCAAGGATGGTGAGGCGAATCTCTAAGCCAACTCGGCCTGGCAAAATCTTGCCTAGCGGCGCTCCGGCGTGCAGAATTTTTTGGCTACGCTGCACCTGAAACGCCATTAAGCGCCGCCAGTTGGCGTTGATTTCACCCGCTGCAATCTGTGCTTCGCTCACACCAAAGCGCTCTAAATCAGCTTGTGGAAAATAAACCCGACCATTGGCCCAGTCTTTTTCTGCATCTTGCCAAAAATTAATCAACTGCAAGGCGCTGCAAATACCGTCAGACAAAGCCAGATTTCGCGGCGTGGCCAGCCCAAAAATATGCAATAAGATGCGCCCAATTGGGTTGGCAGAGCGGCGGCAGTAATAGATTAACTCACCAAAATCAGCAAAACGGTGCTTAGTCACGTCTTGGGTAAAAGCATCCAGTAGATCATGATAAAGCTGGATAGGGATTTGATATTGCTGCGTCGCCACGGCCAGCGCCTGATAGCGCGCAGTAAGGGGCTTGTGTCCTGCCGCCATCAGGGCTAATTCTGCACGGCAAGCGGCCAGCGCGGCTAAGCGCTCTTCTGGCGTGGCATCGCCCTCGTCGGCCAGATCGTCGGCATGACGAGCAAAGTGGTACACCGCCGCCACAGCTTTGCGATATTTACGGGGTAAAAGCAGAGATGCCACAGGGAAATTTTCATAATGCCCCACGGCTTGTTCGGGTGTAATTGCAACCATAAACTGAACCTAATCTGACACGAAAAGCACTTGGTTAACAAGGCATGCTATATTTAGCAGGCATTGCCCTAAGGGCCCATCTGTTTATCTTAAATAAAGGGAATCTCATGAAGAAATGGCTAATCGCACTATTAAGCGCTTTTGCACTTCACGGTATGGCATTTGCTATGGTAGATATTAACACCGCTAGCCAAGCAGAGTTAGAAGCGGTCAACGGATTTGGCCCAGCCAAGGCAAAAGCGATTGTTGAATATCGCAGCAAAAATGGCCCATTTAAAACCGTTGAAGACCTAAAAAAAGTACCTGGTATTAAAGACGGTGTGTTCAACAAAGTAAAAGCTGAAGTTGCAGTAGGCGGCAAAACAGCGGCTCCAGCTGCAAAAACAGAAAAACCAGCTGCTTCTGCTGCAAAAGCTGAAAAACCAGCTAAGCCCGCTGCTAAACTAGAAGCCAGCAAGCCTGCAGCAAAGAAATAAACCCTCCGCTTTAAAAAATAAAAGGCACGCAGAGTGCCTTTTATTTTGCCCACTCCCCGCACAAATTCCCTTTTAACTTGAATCCAGCCAGCACTCATGGAATGCTGTACGCCATTGCAAAAAAATGAGCATGAATATGACTGATAGCCGCGCTTGGGTTGCTCGCGCAATCCGCACCATTGAAGCTGATTTTAACCGCTCCGCCGATACTCACTTAATCCCGCTCACTTTGCCAGGTTTCCCTGGGATCGACTTTTATTTAAAAGACGAATCCAGCCATCCAACGGGCAGCTTAAAACATCGCCTAGCGCGCTCTCTGTTTCTGTATTCGCTGGCTAATGGCTGGATTCACGCCAAAAGCACGGTGATTGAAGCCTCTAGCGGCTCAACCGCCATTTCCGAAGCCTATTTTGCTAGGCTGCTAGGCCTGCCCTTTATTGCGGTGATGCCTGCATCCACCAGCCCAGAAAAAATCGCCGCCATTACTTTTTATGGCGGCCAATGCCATTTAGTGAGCGATCCCACCACGCTACATAGCGAATCGCTGAAGCTTGCCGCCGAAACAGCGGGTCATTTTATGGACCAATTTACCTACGCCGAGCGTGCCACCGATTGGCGAGCCAATAATAATATTGCCGAATCCATCTACGCCCAAATGGCGCTGGAGCAGCATCCTATTCCAAAGTGGATTGTTGCCAGCTGCGGCACCGGCGGCACATCCGCCACGCTTGGGCGCTATGTGCGCTACCGCCAGCACGCCACCCAAATTGCCTGCGTAGACCCAGATAACTCGGTGTTTTTTGATGCATTTTGCAGCAAGGATCGCAGCTTAAGTCTGCACTGCGGCTCATTAATCGAAGGGATAGGGCGGCCTAAAGTTGAGGCATCGTTTATCCCATCGGTGATCGACAGCATGTTTCAAGTGCCCGATGCGCTCTCCATTGCTGCTACGCGCTGGCTTGCAACCAAACTAGGGCGACGCGTTGGCGGCTCTACCGGATGCAATTTAGCCGGGGTGCTGGCTTTAGCGCTAGAAATGAAAGCCGCAGGGCAAAGTGGCAGCATTGTTACCCTGCTTTGCGACAGTGGCGAACGCTATGCGCATTCTTATTACAACGACGCTTGGCTAGCCGAGCGCGGCATTGATATTGCGCCTTGGTTAGCGCAAATTAACCAGACAGCAGAATACGGTGAGGCACTCAGTTTGCGGCAGGCCGATCAATAATGTAGGGCTGGCATGCCGCCCCAGCTATGCGCAACAAATTCAGCCCTTTATATGAAGTGTGAATCGTGTAGGGCGCAGCAAGCAACGCCCTACACATACGCCTCTATCCGCAAAAGCGCCCTTGGCGCATCCACTTGGTGGCGATCCATTTTTCGCCCTTTATCACGGGGTTGCCACCGTGCAGGGTTAATGGATCGGTTTGGCTGTGGCTATTACAGTATTCAAAATAAACCGCCGAACCTTTCTTAGGTGAAACCGCCATTCCCAGCTCAGGGAAAATCGTTTCACCGCCTTCTTCCACATCATTTAAATAAATCACCATAGTAGATACACGTTGGCCGCCGTTTTTTAAATGCACTTGGCTGCCAGGGTCTGCCACGGGGAAGTAATCAAAGTGCGGCTTATACTCACCACCCATTTTATAATTTAAAATTTGCAGCTCCTCGCCATTTTCAAGCGGCCAGTGCATCACCTCGGCAATACGGCGATCTAGGCGGGTGATGAATTCGCTTTCATTCGCATTAAAAGAGGTGCCGAAGCTACTTCTATCATCGATCACTTCTTCCGCCCCCGTTTGCGGATCAATAATAGTAGAGCGCTTTAATTTGCTTTTAGATAAACGCACCAGCTCATCGCACTCTTCTGGCGACAAGATATCATCCAACACCACCACCACCGGCGCGCCCACTCGAGTTGTTACCCGCACTACGCGATCATGCGTTTTAATCACGCTGCCTTGCATGGGAAACCGAGGCCGCTCGGCAATATAGCCTGCAGCAGGCACCGCAGCAGCAGGCAAAGTGGTTTTAGCTTGTGTTGAAATATTCGAAAAATGAAAAACAATGGCATTGGCAAAAATAGGATCAAAACCCTTGCCCGCCATCACTTCAACCAAAGATTGCGGCACGCAGCCCCTTGCTAGGTTTTCCACAATCCAGTTTTGCCAGTCAGGTGTAATCTGTGTGTTCATTCCCCCATCCTTTTCTTTATATTTGTAACGCCATTCTTACAAGAGCCGCCCCTGCTGTCATCCTTGTTTATCCTAACGTTGCAAACAGATCAAGGCATCTCTCAACACAAGATTTCATCAAAGCATGCTAGTGCTTAAAGCCTAAGTAGGATACTGATACAAACCGCCCTTGATAAACGCTATAAATTAACAAAACCCCTGTAAAAACAACATTCATCCGGCTTTTTGCTAAATAGATCCATCCGCTAATGCAGTTTGCACAGAGCAGCATGCGGCGGCTGTGCTAAAATTAGCGCCTTGATTTTTGTAGACGTGAGACTTGGCTTAGAATGGAACTTTCAGCCCTTACCGCCCTTTCCCCGCTCGACGGTCGTTATGAAAAACAGCTGGCCGATTTACGTCCTTATTTTAGCGAGTACGCGCTGGTTAAAAACCGCGTGGCCGTTGAAATTGCTTGGCTAAAAGCCCTTGCTGCAGAAGCGGCCATTGAAGAGATTAAGCCATTCTCTGCAGCCACCATCGCTGAACTCGATGCGGTTGTCGCCCAGTTTTCACCCGAGCATGCGCTCGAAGTTAAAACCATTGAACGCACCACTAATCACGACGTAAAAGCCGTTGAATACTGGATGAAAGAACGCTTATCTGGCAATGCTGAAGTAAGCGCAGCCAGCGAGTTCATCCACTTCGCTTGTACCTCAGAAGACATCAATAATCTAAGCCACGCCCTGATGCTAAAAGGCGCGCGTGACGCCGTGATGCTGCCTAAGCTAAAAGAAATGGTCAGCAAGCTCAAAGAGCTTGCCCATGATTTAGCCGATGCGCCCATGATGAGCCGCACCCACGGCCAGCCAGCCACGCCAACCACCATGGGCAAGGAACTGGCCAATGTAGCTTACCGCCTTGAGCGCCAATTAGTGCGCATCGAAAAGATAGAGCTATTAGGCAAGATCAATGGTGCAGTAGGTAACTACAATGCCCACATCTCCGCCTACCCTGATTTTGATTGGGAAAGCTTCTGCCGTCGCTTTGTAGAAAGCCTTGGCATCAGCTTTAACGCCTATAGCACGCAAATTGAATCGCACGATTATATGAGCGAGCTGTACGACACGTTTACCCGTGCCAACACCATTCTTATTGATATGAACCGCGATATCTGGGGCTATATCTCGCTAGGATTTTTTAAACAGCGCGTCAATAAAAATGAAATTGGCTCAAGCACCATGCCGCATAAAGTAAACCCAATTGACTTCGAAAACTCCGAAGGTAATCTGGGCATGGCTAATGCAATGCTGACACATCTATCGCAAAAGCTGCCGATCAGCCGCTGGCAGCGTGACCTTACCGACTCCACCGTATTGCGTAATATGGGTGTGGGTTTAGGTTACAGCCTGCTTGCCTATAGTGCCTGTTTAAAAGGCCTAAACAAATTGGAAGTCAATCGCCAAGCCATGCTTGACGATCTGAACGCCAATTGGGAAGTGCTCGCTGAGCCGATTCAAACCGTCATGCGCCGCTATGCCGTGCCCAACCCGTATGAGCAATTAAAAGAACTCACACGTGGTAAAAGCGGCATTACCCGCGAAGCACTAGCGGTATTTATTGATGGTTTAGAAATCCCTGAGCTAGAAAAAGCCCGCCTGAAAGAGCTGACACCTTGGAATTACATCGGTAAAGCCGTAGAACTGGCGAATCGGATTTAATCCCATCAAAGCGGGCGCCACAAGCGCCCGTTTTTCTGTCAAGCTATCCCAATACGATGCTTGTTATTGAATGCCGGAGAAAATGGTGAAACGTAAAGTATTACTGGGCAGTGCAATTGCCGCCGCCATACTGTCTACTGCCTATATTGGCGGGGCCTATGTTGCAGGTAAAGCTGCAGAAAACACATTGCAAAAGCAGCACGAATGGCTAAGCAGCCTGCCCTACTTTATTGTAAAAAATCGTGAATATCAGCGCGGCTGGTTTAGCTCTAGCGAAAAAACCACGCTATTGCTTAATCCCGAGCTATATCGCTTTTTTATTGAGCGCGCAGGCACCGAGCTGCCAAAATTTGAAGTCACCTATACCCAGAATATTAAGCACGGCCCATTACCGCTGCTAAGCAGATTTAACCTACACCCATATAAGGCGGTGGTTGAATCCGAATTTATATTTTCGCCAGAAACTCAAAAGTTTTTAACCCAGTTTTTTGGCACACAAAAACCAATTCATATTGAAAATAAAATTGGCTTTAATGACAATGGCGTAATTGACGTTAAAGTACCTAGCTTTGATTACGAAGAGGCTATCTCTGGTGTAAAAGCCAATTGGAAAGGCTTTAACGCCACGCTGAATTACGGCGGCGATTTTAACAGCGTAAAACTGCTTGCCAATGCGCCAGGCTTATCCGGCGGAGCCAAAGGTAAACTCTCTTTCGCCTTTAATGATTTAAGCTTTGGCTTTGAGCATGTACGTGGCAAAACCGGCGTTATGCTCGGCAGCACCAATGCCAAACTAGCTGGTTTTGATATGCAGTTACTTGAAGGCACACCCATCAAGCTCAAGCTAGAAGAGCTAGCCTATGTAGGCAAAATTAGCGAAGAAGGCGAGTTTATCAATGGTGGCGCAAATATTAATTTAGCCAAGCTGATTTTAGATGACCAACCTTACGGCCCCGCCGAAGTGCAAGCCACGGCCAGCCATTTACACGGCCCAACCCTTGCCAAGCTTGCTGACGAATTTACCGCACTACAAAAGAAACAGCTTAACCGTGATCAGTTTTCAAACGAGCTAGTTAAGCTGGTTAAAACCCACGGCATGCCGCTGCTAACGCACGACCCACTATTAGCGATCAAAAAGTTTGACGTTAAACTCCCCGATGGCTCAATCCACTTCACCACCGAAGTGGGCCTAAAAGGCTTCCAACCTGCCGACTTAGATAAACCGGTTGAATTCGTGAATAAACTGCACGCCAAAGCCGATTTCTCGGTACCGCGTAAAGTGATCGAAACCATGGTGATGTGGCAAGCCCGCAATATGTTCGGCGGCCCAGATAGCGGCGTAGCAGCGGATGATCTTGATTATCTAGCAGGGCAATTTGTAGAAGGCCAGATCAATAAGCTAACCGATCAAAACCTGATCCGCAGCGAAAACGGCCTGCTCTCTGCCAAAGCCTCGCTAGAAAAAGGTAGCTTCTTACTCAACGGCATCAACGTGCCCCTGCCTTGGCAACAGCCAGCTGCAGAGCAATAAGCTTTAGCCCATAAAAAACCGCCCCAAATATTTTGAGGGCGGTTTTTTATGGCGGACAACAAACTCAATGCAACTGCGGACTCACCTCTGTAATCCCATGCCCAATAAAAAGCTGGGTCACATCAACTTGATCAAACTGATATTTTTCGTTGCAAAACTCACAACCCACATCCACATGGCCGTGTTCAGCGAGCAGGCCTTCTATTTCTGCCTTGCCGAGCATTTTAAGCATGCCACCAACGCGTTCGCGTGAGCAGGTGCAGGCGAAGCTTGGGAATACGGGGTCGAAGATGCGGACTTTTTCTTCGTTATAGAGGCGATAAAGCGTTTCGCGCAGCGGTAGGTTTAGCAGTTCTTCATCTTGAATCGTCTGCGACAGTGCGTTGACACGATCCCAACCATCATCATCGCCATGGCCATGGCCATCTGGCAGCTTTTGAATTAACAAGCCACCGGCTGTTTCGCCATCTGCAGTAAGCCATAGCTTGGTATCGAGCTGCTCAGAGCGCTGCATATAGGTTTCGATGATTTGGGCCACGCTCTGGCCTTTTTCAAAGCCCACAATCCCCTGATAGGTTTCGCCATCTTGTGGATCAATCATGATAGAAAACTGGCCTTGACCGATCAACTCGGCCAGCGTGGCATCGTTTGCAATCAGCCCTTCCCAACGCGCTGTGGCCCGCATGGTCATTTCGCTGGTGCATTCCACCACCAGCATTTTTAGTGGCCCATTACCGCGTAATTGCATCACCAAAGTACCATCAAGCTTAATGGTGGCGGTCAGTAAGGCGGCAGCAGCCAATAGCTCACCGATGCGTTTTTGCAAAACGGGTGGATATGGATGGCGAGTAAGCACCTCTTTATAAGTGGCATCTAGCTGCACGATTTCGCCGCGTACTGGTAAGCCATCAAACAAAAAACGCTCTAGTGAATCTTTCATTGTTTTATCTCTACAAACTTGCGCGAGGGGTAATTGAGCTTATCCGCGCGAGGGATGCCAACTAAACGCGTGGGCAGAAACTCCTGCCCACCCTACATTATTTGTTTTTTTCCAGCGTATAACTGGTCATCGGCATGGATGAGCTAACATCAAAGGCGCAGCCTGCTTCGATGCCAATCCTAGCAATATCAGCAGCGTTAAAATCTGGATTATCGTAAACCGCATTCATCGCACCAATGGCGTAATCACGCCCGCTGCCTATGCCCCAAAAGCGCTGATATTCGTAAACTTCACGTAGGCTATACACGGCAAAAATACCATGCGGATTGGCCATCAAGACGGTCATTTGGCTAGATTCGTAAGGATCATCATCTTCTTCATCTACTTTTAAGAAGAAATCATCTTTTAATTTTGGATGCAGCTTTCTAAAGCTTTCAAAAATAGCAGGTCGATCGCTAAAGTCTAAATTCTTAACTTTTTTAAGCGCGGCTTGCAAAACTAAATCGTGTGCGGCACTGCCAGCGATTGAAAAATAGCCATCATGGGCGGCAAAGATTTTATTCCAACATGCATCATCACCCGCACCAAGGCGAGTGTCGCCAAAAGTAGATTGGCTATCTGCCGCAATGGCGATTTGATCGCCTTTTTTAACGACAACGACCGTAGTCATTTATTTTCCTTATTAGCGCAATTCAAAAATAATCTGTAGCCACAGAGAAAACCTTTATGCCATAAAAAAAACGTAGGCCTCTGCTGATTTTGTGTGCTGTATTGACCCTCTGCGCGCCCTGTGTCTAAAGATTTTTATAGAGAGTTCATCCCATCAATCTTGCTCTTCAATCAATTCAATCAAGCGAATTAAGGCGTGGCGTACCGTTTGCTTACGTACCTCGGCCCTATCGCCATCAAATAATTCTTGCTCTGTGATAATGCCCGTTGGCCCTGCAAAGGCAAAGCACACGGTTCCGACCGGCTTATCCACACTACCGCCAGCGGGGCCAGCTACGCCACTCACCGCCACGCCCCACTCGGCATTGGCTAGCAAACAGGCGCCTTGCACCATGGCGGCCACCACCGGCTCGCTCACCGCACCTAACTTGGCGATAAATTCTGGCGGAACGGCCAGCATGTCCATTTTGGCTTCGTTGGAGTAGGTGATAAACCCGCGCTCAAACCATGCAGAGCTACCCGCGATATCAGTAATCGCCCCAGCAATTAAACCGCCGGTGCAAGATTCTGCAGTGGTAACGCTTTGACCACGCGCCAGCAGCACGCGGCCCAGTTCAGTTGCTAGTCCTAACATGGGGTTAAACCTTTAGATTTCAAATAAAAACAAATGTAGGGTGGCTATCATACAAATGACATCAACACAGCCGCGTGGGCACCACAACGTGCCCACGCTAAATTTTAAACCGCAGGCTGGCGAATAAAGTTTTCGCGGTAGAACTTCAGCTCATCAATCGATTCTTGAATATCGGCCAGTGCCGTATGCGCGCCGCGCTTTTTAAATTGCTTAGCGACTTCTGGTTGCCAACGCTTGCATAGCTCTTTGAGGGTGGAAACATCCAGATTGCGGTAGTGAAAAAATTCTTCCAAGGTGGGCAGATATTTCACTAGGAAACGGCGATCTTGGTGTACCGAATTACCACATAGCGGCGATGCGCCCTTAGGCACGTATTCTTCTAAAAAGGCAATCAACTGCGCTTCTACTTCTGCTTCGTTTAAGGTCGATGCTTTTACCTTTTCAATTAAACCCGATTTACCATGGGTGTTTTTATTCCAGTCGTCCATCGCATCCAAAATGCTAGCATCTTGGTGCACAACAAACACGGGCCCCTCAGCAATCAGGTTTAGATTGCTGTCTGTAATAATGACGGCAATTTCAATAACACGCTCTTTTTCTGGATCAAGCCCAGTCATCTCCATATCAACCCAGATGAGGTGGTTCTTGTCTTGTGGCATACTTGGCCCTATTCAACATACAAAAATGCTATTTTACCTGCAAATGAACGCTAATCAGTTCTCCCTCCTCTTTCTGTTTGCATTAACGGCCAGTGTGATCTTGCAACTCTGGCTGGCAATGCGCCATATCAACCATGTAAAGCGCCACAGAGCCAGCGTTCCAGCAGAATTTAATGGCCATATTACCCAAGCATCGCACCAGCGCGCCGCCGATTACACTGTGGCAAAAACACGTTTTGGCATGATCGTTAGCCTATTTGAGGCGATGCTACTGGCCGCATTTACCCTAGGTGGGGGTATTGAGTGGATCAACCAGCAGCTATCTGGATGGATTAGCTCCCCGCTTTGGGCGGGCGTTGCGCTGATTGCAGGCATTACCCTGCTGCATAGCTTGATTACGCTACCGTTTACTTTAATTTCTACTTTTAAAATTGAAGCCTCCTATGGCTTTAATAACACCAGCACCACGCTTTTTATCGCCGATACACTTAAAACTACCGCTGTTGCCACCGCGATTGGCCTGCCGCTTTTAGCGGGGGTGCTTTGGCTAATGGATCAGATGGGGACATATTGGTGGCTATGGGTTTGGGCGACTTGGGTGGGCTTTTCATTGCTATTAATGTGGGCCTTTCCCACTTTTATTGCGCCTATTTTTAATAAATTTGAACCGCTAGCCGATGCCAATTTACAAATTCGAATTGAGTCATTATTGAAACGCTGCGGATTTAAAACCAATGGCATTTATGTAATGGATGGCTCTAAACGCTCTAGTCATGGCAATGCTTATTTCACCGGTCTGGGTAAAGCCAAGCGTATTGTGTTTTTTGATACCCTGCTTAAATCTTTAAATGCCAGCGAAGTAGCCGCCGTCTTAGCGCATGAATTAGGCCATTTTAAACATCGCCATATTGCCAAGCGCATGCTGTGGACTTTCGGCTTAATGCTGGCCATGCTGTGGACATTAGGCCAACTCAAACAAGAGCTATGGTTTTATCAAGGGCTTGGGGTAAATAACAGCAGTACTGCTACTGCGCTATTACTATTCTTTTTAGTGATGCCGGTGTTTACATTTATTTTTGCGCCGCTAAGCTCAATGTCATCAAGGAAACATGAATACGAGGCCGATGCCTACGCAGCGGCACAAGAATCCGCTGGTGATCTTATTAATGCCTTAGTTAAGCTTTACGAGGGTAATGCAGCTACGCTGACACCTGATCCATTGCATAGCCTATTTTACGATAGTCATCCTCCGGCAGCGCTGCGTATTGCCGCCTTGAAGAAACTCAATAATAAGGAATAAATCATGTCCCTTAACACCGAAAACTGTATCGATGACGCGGCAAAACTCAGCGAAGTAGAAGCTGAAATGCTTTCTACCGATCTACAAGATTGGATTGTGACGGAAACGTATTTAGAAAAAACCTTCCGCTTTAAAAACTTTTATGAAACCATGGGTTTCGTTAATGCGCTGGCCTGGATGGCCAACCAGCAGGATCATCATCCTGATCTAGACGTCAGTTACAGCCGCTGCCGCGTGCGCTGGAGCACCCACTCCGCCAATGGCATTAGCCGAAACGATTTTATCTGCGCCGCCCGTTCAGACGCACTCACTTTAAAAGCCACTTCATGACAGAAACAGCCCGTATCGTCGCTAGCCACGGCAAGTCTTATATTATTGAATGCGCGGGTGGCAAGCGCCTTAGGGCCAGTACCCGTGGCAAAAAAACCGATTACGCCTGTGGCGATCTCGTCAACATTCAGATCATCAATGATGAACAGGCCGTTATTGAACGTGTATTAGAGCGTCAAACGCTGCTTTACCGCTCTGACGCTTGGAAAAGCAAGCTGATTGCCGCTAATGTCACCCAGCTGATTATTGTATTGGCCTCTGAGCCAAGCTTCTCTACCGAGCTGATCAGTCGCTGTGCCATTGCTGCCGAAGCGGGTGGGATTCAAACACTAATCTGCTTAAATAAATGCGATTTGCCCAGCGCAGCAGCGGCCAAAGAGCGCTTAGAGTACTTTGTGAATCTGGGCTATAAGGTGATCGAAGTTTCGGCGCTGACCAACGATATCAGCGCACTACGCGCAGCCTTAGTTGGGCATATCTCCGTGCTGGTTGGGCAATCAGGGATGGGTAAATCCACCATTACCAATGCACTACTACCGGATGCTAATGCGCGAGTGAATGAGATTTCTATCGCGCTGGACGCGGGTAAGCACACCACCACCAATGCCACGTTTTATCATTTGGATGCAGAATCGGCGCTGATTGATTCGCCAGGCTTGCAGTCTTTTGGCTTAGCGCATATTACGGCACAAGATTTACCGGCTTATTTCCCAGAATTGAGAGAGCGCATTGGCACCTGCCGCTTTCATAACTGCCGCCATCGCCAAGAGCCAGATTGCGGCATGCGTGCAGGGGTAGAAGAAGGCACGATTAGCCCACAAAGGCTGGCCCTGCTACATCGATTACAAGATGAATTAAGTGCAGGTGAGCGCTATTAAATCTAGCCAATAGGCTTGCATTTATTTGAGAAATACACAGCCTAGACTAAGCTGTAAAAGAAGAAATTAAGTCATCAGATTAAAGAAGATATAGCGATGTAAGTAGCTTCTTTAAAGAACAAGCCACCATGCTTTGCTCTGCCTGATGCTTAATTTCTTATTTTATTCAATCGGCTTGGGGTAAGGTAATGAGTAAAGCGACTACGGTACGTCGACAGTTTCTTAGTCTGCTTTTACTGATTATTTTATTACTCCTTTCCCAAACAGCCATTGTTTGGCATTTCTCATCCGAAGTGCTCATCAATGGCCCACGCTATCAGCGCATTATTGCCAGCAAAGACCTCATTGCCGATATCCTTCCCCCTCCCGCTTATTTAGTAGGGACACATCTGCTGGTACAGCAATTAATCAATAGCACCGATGCCAAACAAAGTGCCCAGCTCATTCAAGACTTAAATAAAGCAGAAAAAAACTTTAAAGAACGCCAACTTTACTGGCATCACAGCTTGTTTCCACAGCCCATCATCCAAGCTATGAAAGACGTCGCCTACCCTCCAGCACAACAATATTTTGACTTACTCAGGGAACAGCTTCTGCCTGCCATCAATGTAGATGACTATTTTGCAATAAAAGAAGCGGGCATCAAATTACAAGCGCTATATGAGGTGCATCGTAAAGGAATCGATGCCGTTATTCCACTTGCCCTTGCCTATCAGCAAGAGGAAGAAAAAATGGCTACCCGCACCGCACAAAAAAGCAGCCTGCTTGCCTTAGGTTTGCTCGTCATCACGCTCATCATCATCGGTCTTATCGTGGCGTCTACTTATCGCAAAGTACTGCGCATTTTAGAAGCAGAACCTGCGATGGCCGATGTCATGACGCATATTGCAGCGGGCAATTTACAAGTAGTCACCGCTCTCAATCCTAAAGACACAACGGGCTTGCTCGCGGGGATAAAAGCCATGGGCATGCACTTAAAACAGATCATTGAAGATACGCAAAACTGCGTTTCTGCGCTTACAACGCAATCCACTCAAATCAGCCAGACGGCAAGAACACTCAATCATTCCAGCTATGAATTAGCCACAGGCATAGAACAAAGCACCGCCACTTTAAGCCAGCTCACCCATACCACTCGGCTTACCCTCCAAAATAGCTTTCAATCGGTCCGCCAATCAGAAGATGCCGTTGAAGCGTCTAAGCACGGTGCTTTAATCGTCAGAGAAACAGTGGGTGTCATGCAAAATATTGCGAAGAAAGTCAGCATCGTCGACGATATTGCCTACCAGACTAATCTGCTCGCCTTAAACGCGGCCATTGAGGCAGCACGGGCCGGAGAGCATGGCAAAGGGTTTGCCGTGGTGGCCGTAGAAGTACAAAAACTGGCGCTACGCAGCCAAATTGCGGCCTCTGACATTGAAGGTTTGGCACAAACGAGTATCGAAAAATCAGATGCGGCCATTCAAGCGCTGGATCAAATTGAAAACGCAATTCAGCGCACCGCCGAACTCATCTCGCAAATATCAGCCTCAGCCGCAGATCAATCCAACGCGATTGAGCAAATCAGCATAACCGTACAACAATTTAGCGCGATATCCAGCATGAATTCAGAACTTGCCACTCAACTCACCAGCTCATCAGATGAAATCAAACAACAAACAGAATTAGTACAAGAAAAAATACATTTTTTTAAGCTATAAACCCCGCAAATAATAGGGGAGCAACATTCACACTTTTATGTAGCCCCCCTCCTCGGTTTAAATCTAATTATCGATAACTGAAAGCAAAAACTATGTTTATTTTAAGAATAATCAGAAATTATTTACAATAAACACAGTTCACACTATGACTGTCCACGCAAAGTAGGCAAAATTAGCCTCTAAATTTTTATTGTGATTTGCCATGGTTGCCGTTACCCGCCCACTTGCCCAATCGATTGCCGAAGCTGCAGACCCTGATCGCTGGCTTAGTGCTCTTACTGAGCGCTACCCCCCCACCGATATCGTACGCTTACGCCAAGCTATTGATTGGGTTTTCGAGCAGTACGGCCAGCAGATTCATACCGATACCGGCAGCTCATTGTTTCAGCACGCCGTAGCCAGTGCATCGATTGTCGCCGATCTGCGCTTAGATGCTAACTCCGTCATCGCGACATTATTGTTTGCCCTGCCTAATCAATTGGCTCAGCCGCTAGAGCTGATCAACAGCCACTTTGGTCCGGATGTAACTCGTCTGGTTGATGGGGCCAGTAAAGTCAGTAAACTACGCAGCTTAGCTCACCCCACGGGTGGTAAATCTCAAGATGTAGCGCAGCAGATTGAAGCCGTGCGTAAGATGCTGATCGCCATGGTAGAAGACATCCGTGCCGTGCTGATTAAGCTGGCTTGGCGCACCCAAACCATGCACGAGCTAGCCCGTGCGCCCGAAGAAACCCGCCGCAGAATTGCCCAAGAAACCCTTGATTTATTTGCCCCATTAGCAAATCGGCTAGGCGTATGGCAAATCAAATGGGAATTAGAAGACTTAGGCTTTAGATATCTGCACCCCGATACCTATAAAAAAATTGCCAAGCTATTGGATGAGCGCCGAGTTGATCGGGAAAAATTTATTGATGATGTATTAAATACGCTCAGAATTGAGCTTAATAATGCCGGTGTAAAAGCCGATTTAATGGGTAGGCCGAAACATATTTTCAGCATTTGGAAAAAAATGCAGAAAAAAAAGCTCGATTTCTCTGAGCTTTACGATATCCGCGCCGTGCGTATTTTGGTGCCCGATTTAAAAGACTGCTATACCGCGCTCGGTATTGTGCACAATCTTTGGCAACCTATTCCGGGTGAGTTTGACGATTATATTGCTCACCCTAAAGGCAATTTTTATCGCAGCCTGCACACAGCCGTGATTGGCGAAAATGATAAAGCGGTTGAAGTACAAATTCGCACCGTAGAAATGCATGAGCATGCCGAATATGGCGTAGCCGCACACTGGCGCTATAAAGAAGGCGGCCAAGGTGATGCACGCTATGAAGAAAAAATTGCTTGGCTGCGCCAGCTTTTAGATTGGCGTGAAGATATGGCCAGCGAAACGCAATTTGCAGAAACCTTTAAAGCCGAGTTATTCGACGACACTATTTATATTCTGACCCCAGCAGGCCGCGTCATTACCCTGCCCAAGGGCAGCACGCCCGTTGATTTTGCCTACCATGTGCACACCGATCTTGGGCATCGCTGCCGAGGGGCCAAAGTAAACGGCCAAATTGTGCCGCTGTATACCGCGCTAGAAAACGGCCAGCGCGTAGAAATTCTATCCACAAAAGAAGGTGGGCCTAGCCTTGATTGGCTGCATAATAGTTATGTAAAAAGCCACCGTGCCGCCAGCAAAATCCGCCATTGGATACGACAGCAACACCAAGATATCGCGCTTGAAGCAGGCCGCTCTATTTATGATAAAGAGGCGGCTCGCTGCGCTGCGCGCGATGCCAATCAAGAAAATATCGCAATTAAGCTAGGCTGCAAGCACATTGATGAGCTGTATGCAGCGCTGGGCCAAGGCGAAATCTCCCAACGTGAGCTTAATCAAGCCTTCAGAGAAAGCCTTGCGCCTATTGAGCCAATTACAGCAGAACCCACTAACGACTTTATTAAAGCCGCCAGAGCCAATGGAAACGGCGAAGGTATTTTAATTGAGGGTGTGGATAAACTCATGACGCTATTAGCTAAATGCTGCAAGCCTGTTCCCCCCGATCACGTTATGGGCTTTGTAACCAAGGGCCGGGGGATATCTATTCACCGCAGTGATTGCAGTACACTAAAGCGCCTAGCTAGCGCTGCGCCAGAGCGCCTTATCAATGCCGATTGGGGCATTCAAAGAGGCCATGTATTTGCAACTGATTTATTAGTTGAAGCGCATAACCGTAGCACATTGCTTAGAGATCTATCTGACATAATGGCACGAGAGCGAATTAATGTAACTGCAGTCAATACGCAAAGCAAAGATCAGCGGGTAATGATGCGGTTTACTTTAGAAATTAGAGATGCGGAGCAATTACAAAGAATCTTAATAAAGTTACAAGATGTGAATGAAGTTATTCGTGTCATACGCGGATAACACCTTACATCAGTTAATCTTCATTTACTAATGCCTTTATATTTTTTTATGCAATAATACCAATAGGAGTATTCATACGGCAGATGGATAAGCCAGCTTGAGAATGATATTTAGATTCATTCTTACAGTTTATCCAGCAAATTACTAATCAATAATTAGCTTTAAAGAGCCAAATCATGAACCAATCACTCAAAGTTAAGTTGATTATATTTATTTCAGTTTTAACACTGATATCTGGCTCTGTGCTTACATTTGGTAGCTATTTAAAAATGCGCCATGAAATGGTTAATGTAAGCCTGCATAATGAAATAGTAGGTGTTGCCACTGGCTACAATGTGGTGCTTCGTAATTGGATAAGCGAAAAGCAAAACATTGTTTCTGGTTTAGCAGAAGCATTAGCCAAAGCCGATGACCCAGTTCCTGCTTTATACCAAACTGAAAAAAGCGCAAAATTCGATTTAGCCTATATCGGTACTCCAGATAAGAAATTCATCAGCGGGCATAAAGTTGATATGCCCGCAGGATTTGATGCCACATCTCGGCCTTGGTATAAACAAGCCGTTGCAGCGGGAAAAACTATCCTTACCCCGCCCTATGTAGATGCAGAAAGCAAACAGCTTATTTTATCTTTTGCCTCGCCAGTAAACGGAGAAGCTGGTTTTAAAGGGGTTGCCGCTGTTGACATCTCCTTAGAGGGAGTGGTTAAAGATGTTTTAAATATCAAATTAACCGGTAATGGTTATGCTATTTTGGCCGATAAAAGCGGCCAAATTCTAGCTCATAATGATAAAGATAAGCTTAATAAGCCTACTAGTGATATATCCAGCGATTTAAACACCAATAACCTTGCCAGCATGGCAGCGACAAATGACCTAGCTGAAATTACTATTGCGAACGAGAAAAAATTTGTCTTTGTACAGCCGATTGAAGGCACTGATTTAAATTTAATCTTAGTTATCGATAAATCAGTGATTTTAGAACCACTCAATCAACTTATCCTTCAAGCTATTGCAGCCTTAGTTATTTTGTTAATTATATTAATTCCTCTTGCTGGATTTTTAATTACTAAAATGCTACGCAGCTTAGATAAAGTTCGGCATGCAATGCAAGAAATTGCACAAGGCGGTGGCGATTTAACCCGCAAAATTGAAATTGATGGCAATGATGAAATTGCCGCTACTGCACAAGCCTTTAATAAGTTCACCGATCAATTACGCAATATGTTTATTGATATTCGCAAAGAAACAGAAAATTTAACTGCTGGTATTGGTTCTATTAATTCGGTGTTAAATGATTTGGCAGATGACTCGCAAAGGCTATCGGACTTATCCGCATCCAATGCGGCCACTATTGAAGAAATCACTGTCAGTATCTCGCATATCGCCGATAATTCCAGAGATGCAAATCAACTCGTCACAAGTACGGGGGCCTTATCTGGGCAATCAGCAGCAACAGTTAAAGAAGTTGCCAATGAAGTTGGCAAATCAGCGAAAGAAGTCAGCGATTTATCCAATCTGCTCGATCGCCTTAATCAAAGAGCCCAAGATATTAGCGGCATTATCCGCGTGATTAAGGAAATTGCAGACCAAACAAACCTGCTGGCGCTTAATGCCGCTATTGAAGCTGCCCGAGCTGGCGAGCAAGGCCGCGGCTTTGCCGTGGTAGCAGACGAAGTGCGCAAGCTGGCAGAGCGCACATCTTCAGCCACCATTGAAATCACCGGAATGATTGAAGGGATTCGCGGAGAAACAGGGATTGCTGTGAGTAATATGCAAACAACCATCACCGCAGTACAAAGCGGCGTGAATTTATCTGAAGAAGCGGCAACCAAAATTGGTACCATTCGTGAAAACATGGATGAAGTGATGGCCAAAATTGGCGAAATTGCACACGCTACCCTCGAGCAACAAAATGCCACAACCGCGATGGCACAAAGCGCGGAAAACATTACCAACCAAATGCAACAATCTGATGCCAATCTGCAAAATGCCACCAGAACGGTTCACGATCTAAACCAACTAGCCGCTTTCCTTAGAGAGCAATTTGGCCGATTTAAGCTTTAAGCCTAAACCATGTTCTTACAATAAAAATAGCCCCATTGGGCTATTTTTATTGGCCAATGGAATTGGCCAGCATATACACAAACAACAAAAAACCCGCAGAGCATAAAGCTTGCGGGCTGATTTTTTGTAGCACAAAACTGGTGTCCCCGACAGGAATCGAACCTGTATCTAGCGCTTAGGAGGCACTTGTACTATCCGTTGTACTACGAGGACTACTTTTGCAGGGCAGATTATACCCATCATCTGCAAGGTTTTACATCCTAATGCTTAATTTCTTTATCATCGGCTCTAAATCGCTAGGAAAATAGATTGCTTCGCCTGGCGTAGTCAAAACTTCTAGCTTGCCATTACTAATAATGCCTACTTCTAATTTTCTATTTTCAATATCAATCAGAATATACGCCTGCCCCTTGCCTTCTTCTCTGCTGCTGCCACTCACATACAACACGCGATCTTGTATAAGCGGGCTGGATTTTTCCATATACAGCTTAAAGGTAGCAAGCTGAGGGCCAAGTAATAAGCGCAGTGCATGTTTAAGCGGGGCGCGCTCCCACAGCTTGATGTCTTGCGGATTTTGGCCAATAAATTGCTGCAAGGTATCCCATTCGGCTTGGTTCTTTTTAAAAAACACATCAGGAGTACTCGCTTCAGCTTGAGCCTTAGAGCGAGGGGAGTGATTCTCTTGGCAAGCCGTTAATACAAAGGCCAAGCACAAAATAGTAATACGGAACAACATAACAAATCCTTAGCGAGCGATCCTTGTTTGGAAAGAATACAGAGCTAAAGTTCATTTTTTTATTTGTAAATGCTGCTCACGCCCTGATTTAATCAAGCCAGCGGAATTATTCCCACAGTTTTTTCCATCCCGCCAAGCCCATAGCACGCAAGGTGGCAATATTGCGCTCCACAATCACATCCGCATCGGCTTCTACCTTAGCAATGCTCTCTTCACGAATTAAATGCAAAGTGGGGTAAGGGCTGCGGTTAGTGTAGTTATCAATATCATCAGGGCAACTCCCCTCAAACTGATATTGTGGGTGAAAACTGGCAATTTGCAAAACACCGCCTAAGTTTAGCTCTTCGAGCAGAGAGTCAGCAATGTCTAGAAAATCGTTATAGGCTAAAAAATCAGCCAAAACATGGGGATGGATCAGTAGCGTAGTTTCAATTTCAGCAGGATCTGCTGCAGCCAAGGTTTCTAGCTCAGAGATCAATGTTTCAATCAAAACATCAATATTACGTGCTTCGCTCAATACATAGCGAATTTGCTTTTTAACATGCACCGCTTTAGCAAAGGGGCAAAGATTAAGGCCAATCACCGCGCTCGTTAACCAGCGCTCGGTCTCTTGAATGATTTGTTGACTAGATAGATGGGTCATTTTGATAGAGGTGGATATTTAATGGCATTAAGCAGGATTTTTTCACGGATGGCCGTTTCTAAATCTACATTTAGCACATCACTCAGCCTAATCATATACAGCAGCACATCGGCCATTTCTTGCTCTACGGCGGTGCGCTTCTCGCTGCTTAATTGCTGAGACTCTTCTGCAGTATCCCATTGAAAATGCTCAAGCAATTCCGCCATTTCTACCGACATTGCCATACATAAATTCTTAGGCGTGTGATAACGCTCCCAATCGCGATCTTTAGCAAATTGGCGAACATCGAGCATTAACTGATTTAAATCCATTTGTTTCTCAGAAAAGTTGCTTTAAAAGATCTGTAGACACAGAGATCAAGAATAACACGGAGAAAACCCGAAATTGAATATGCCGTACTAAATAACTAATATTCAATATTAATATAAGGTGTAGCTTGGTGTTGAGTATACGAAACCCAATATTCTGAATCGCATTTTTGGGCTTCGTTTGACTCAGCACAGAGCTACAACACACCGATTTTTTCTCTGTGTCTATAGATATTAATTAATTTAACGAGCTACTTAAACGCTTTTAAAACCGTAAAGTGCGCTTCGATAGATTGGCTATTATCTGCGAACCATACTTGTCCATCTTGAATCGTGCATTGCAATTGCATATTGCGATTAGCGAGCGTGGCTAATGTTTGCGTCATTTCTACTGGCACATTAATCACTTGCAGATTATCTAAACGCTCTAATTTGCTGGCAATGCCTTTCCACCAAACATCAGCGCTATTGCCGCTGTATGTAAACACCGCTACTTTTTCGGCGCGCCCACATGCTTGGCGAATACGTTTTTCATCTGGCTGGCCTAATTCAATCCACAATTGAATTGCGCCGGTTAAATCTTTATCCCAAATATCTGGCTCATCGGTATCGCTCAAGCCTTTAGTAAAAGCGAGCGATTCACTAGCATTGAGAGCGAAGGCCAATAAGCGCACCATCATGCGTTCGTCATTTTCAGAAGGATGGCGTGCAATCACCAGCGGATGCGTTGCGTAGTAATGCCGATCCATATCGGCAATTTGCAAATCAGACTTAAAAATAGTTGCCTTGAGGGCCATGGCGGATCACGGGAAAAATGAAATAAGCCAGCATCTTACCCTAAGTTAAATTTTAGGTTAAACCTCAACCCGCCCCGCACGGTTTCGTGCCACTCGGCTGATGAGCCAAATACTTCATCATATGATGTAAATCAGTGAGGCTTTCTAAACAAGCGCTGCGCAATAGCTCTTGCTCGCCATGATGAGTAACACGGAAAAGCCCGTATTCCATCGCTTCAGGTTCGCTCACTGGCCAAATAGGGTGAATAACAAAAGTGCTCATGATAGACATCCTGATAATCAAGTGTTATCAAAAGGTTATGCAAGCATCGTGCCAATTAATCGAAAGTTTGCATGCCGTATACCCTGATCATCGGCCCAAATTATGGCGACTTTAATGCGGCAGCCAAACGGCCACCGCAATGCACCAATTTATTCGATTCCTAACTCAGCACAGATCTTTGCCACTTTTTGCTTCAATTCCAGTAGCTCCGCCTCTAAAGCATCCACCTTAAGCTGTAATACAGAATCTACTGCGCCCTTAGTATGAGGCTGCACCTCATTGATCACTGGCTCACCCGATAGCAAGTGCGCCCAGCGGCACTCCCTTGCGTTTGGTGCGCGTGGCAGCTTTACCACTAAGCCGCCCGCGCTTCGCTCCGCCAGCTCTTCTAAAAAGCCTTCTACAGCCGAAATATCTGAGAATTTATGCAAACGCTCGCAAGCTAAACGCAGCTCACCAGCCGTTTGCGGGCCACGCAACATTAAGGCGGCTAAAATTGCCACCGATTGCGACGGAATTTGTAACACAGCGGCAAAATGCTGCGAATAACGCGCAATCCGCCCACCGGGGTGATATCCATCCACCCATTTCAATTCTTTTAAACGAACCAGCGCCTCATCCACCTCCGTGTCATTCACTTCCATGACAGGATCGCGATTTGATTTTTGATTACAAGCTGAAACAAGGGAATTAAGCGAGAGAGGATAGGTATCAGGAACAGTAATCTGCTTTTCAATCAACGCACCAAGAATGCGGGTTTCGAGCAGGGAAAGAAGGAAAGTCATAAACCACCAGCTAAGCAATGCAGACCGGCTTATTATGCACCGATTGGGGGAAAGCTTACTAGGGTCTATTGACGCTTCATTCACGGCTGCGTTTGGCCCAGTTTTGGTGCTGAACAAGGAGAAAATTGCGACATGGTACGAGTACCATCAGCGATTTTTAACGCCGTGCAGCCCCAAAAGTGGGCTAAACCCGAAGGGCTGAGCCGGAAAATGGCCATTCACTGCGTTATGCTCCTCGACAATAACCCGTTATTGCCTTCGTCACATGCCTTGTGCCTGGCCGTTTTCCGGCTCAGCGCAATGGCGAATGAAACGTCAACAGACCCTAACACAAGGCTTAAAAAAACTGTAAAAAGATAGAAAAAGCAAGATGGTTGATCTTGCTTAGCCCAGAAAGTGTCTGTAGACACCGTGATAAAACCAAGAGCACACATAGATCACTGAGAAACCGATTATTGCTTTCTCAGTGATCTATGTGTGCTTAATGCTCTTTGTGTCTACAGACCCTTTTCCTTCATCTCTTAGCGAATTAACTAATGCTCATCAAGCTAGCATTACCGCCCGCTGCTGCGGTATTAACGCTGATGGAGCGCTCTGCCAAGAGGCGAGCTAGATCAAAATCTTCACCCGCAGCCAAAGCCGCACTAGATAGGCCTTGCACTTGCAAGATTGGGCCTGCCAACTCGGCGATTTGGCAGTTGATCTTAGCCAATGCATCGCTATCCCCCTCAAACAATACCGCCCCAATATCACCAGCAGCCTCAAGAGATGGCTTTAGGGATACGCGGCTTTGCAGGGCACTCGGTAAAGAATCCAGCAGTGTTTGCGCCACAGGGTGAGCAATAAATATCGCCTGATTACCACTGGCCAATGCAGCGGCAAATTGCGCAATTGCGCCCTGCTCGCTGGCTGCAATACATAGCACAGGGCCACGTGGATGGAGCAGATAGCGATTGCGCTCGCCCGTTGGGCCGGGTAAATCAAGATTCGCCCCTAGGCCAGATCCTGCTAAATAACGGCTGCAACGCGCTGCTGCTTCGGTTTGCTGGCTAGCTTGCAAGTGATCGTGATACGCCAGTAATGGCGCTAAGGCGGCCTGATCGCCTGGCAAGGTTTGCGCTGGGCGGCGTGATAATAAGCGTGGCAGATAAAGCGGCCCGCCCGCCTTAGGGCCAGTGCCGGATAAGCCTTCACCACCAAAAGGTTGCACCCCAACTACGGCACCAATCACATTGCGGTTTACATAGACATTACCCGCTTGCACCTTGCCAACCACATGGGCAATGGTTTCATCGATGCGTGTATGCACACCAAAAGTCAGGCCAAAACCTGTGCCATTGATATCGTCAATCAATTGATCTAATGCTTCGCGGCGATAGCGAATCACATGCAGCACGGGGCCAAATACTTCTTGTTTGAGCTCAGCAAGCTTGCTGATTTCAATCAGCGTTGGCGCGATAAACGTGCCTTGCTGGCAAGCTGCGGGTAATGGCAGCGCCAGCACTTCAGCACCACGGCCCTTAAATGCTGCAATATGCGCGGCAATATTTTGCTGAGCCTCTGCATCAATCACTGGGCCTACATCCACGCTAAGCGAATCTGGATTACCTATATGCAGCTCTTGCATCGCGCCTTTGAGCATATGCAAGATGTGATCGGCGGCTTCTTCCTGCAAGCACAACACGCGCAGCGCCGAACAGCGCTGGCCAGCCGAATCAAAGGCCGACATGAGCACGTCCCCAACCACCTGCTCTGCCAGCGCCGATGAATCGACGATCATGCAGTTCTGCCCGCCGGTTTCCGCAATCAGCGGAATGGTGCGGCCATCTTTGTCTAAACGCTGCGCCAGATTGCTGGCAATTAAGCGTGCAACTTGGGTAGAACCAGTAAACATCACACCGCTACAGCGCGCGTCAGAAATCAAGGCGCTACCTACGGTTTCACCACGCCCTGGTAGCAGTTGCACCGCGCCTGCTGGCACGCCAGCGGCACGCAAAATACGCACGGCTTCAGCAGCAATCAATGGCGTTTGCTCTGCAGGCTTGGCCAACACAGGATTGCCTGCGGCTAAGGCAGCGGCCACTTGACCAATAAAAATCGCCAGCGGGAAATTCCACGGGCTGATGCATACAATAGGGCCGAGTGGGCGGTGCGAATCGTTGGCAAAATCTTGCTCAATTTGCTGCGCGTAATAGCGTAAAAAATCCACCGCTTCACGCACTTCGGCGATCGCGTTAGGCAGGGATTTACCCGCTTCGCGCACAATCAGCCCCAAGAGCGGCTGCATTCCCGATTCAAGCAATTGCGCCGCGCGGTTTAGGCAGGCAGCGCGCTCGGCCACCGAGGTGGCTTGCCAAATTGGGCCAATATTAGCTGCGTGCATAAAGGCGGCAGCCACATCGCTCTCATCCGCTTCAATCACTTGGCCAACAATATCTTGATGATCTGCAGGGTTTTTAACAGCTTGCTTACGTGATACATCCGGCTCAGCCATAATCCCTAACATCGGCAGCGCTAACCATTCACTATTTGCGCCCGCCAGCAGCGCCGCAGAAAGCGACGCTAATCTATGCTCGTTAGATAAATCCAAACCACTAGAATTCAGCCGGTTGAGCCCAAATAAAAAGCGTGGTAAAGGGATTTTATCGTGCGGGGCAAAGGCTGGAACCACCGTTAACGCTTGCACGATAGGATCCACAATCAGCTCTTCAATCGCCACGTTTTCATCAGCGATCCGGTTTACAAAGGAGCTATTAGCACCGTTTTCTAAGAGGCGGCGCACCAAGTAGGCCAGCAGCGTTTCATGACTACCCACCGGTGCGTACACGCGGCAAGGGCGGCCCAGTTTTTCACGCGCGGTCACTTCTTCGTATAAAGGCTCACCCATGCCGTGCAGGCATTGGAATTCATACTGGCCTGGGTAGTAATTTTGCCCTGCCAGATGATAAATCGCCGATAGCGTTTGGGCATTGTGCGTTGCAAACTGTGGGTATACCGCATCTGGCGTAGCCAGTAGTTTTTTAGCGCAGGCTAGGTAAGATACATCGGTGTAAACCTTACGGGTATATACCGGATAGTCTTCTAAGCCCTCCACTTGCGCACGCTTGATTTCACTATCCCAATACGCGCCTTTCACTAAGCGAATCATCAGGCGGTGGCCGCTGCGACGCGCCAAATCGATCACATAATCAATCACATGCGGGGCGCGTTTTTGGTAAGCCTGAATGACAAAGCCAATCCCATTCCAGCCTGCCAGCTCCTCATCAAAGCACATGGCTTCGAGTAGATCGAGCGAGATTTCTAGCCGGTCTGCTTCTTCGGCATCAATATTTAAGCCGATATCGTAGCGGCGTGCCAAGCGGGCGAGCGCAATCACGCTAGGCAAGAGCTCGGCAGTTACACGGTCTTGCTGAGCACGCGAATAACGTGGGTGCAGCGCAGAAAGTTTGATCGAAATACCTGGGCCTTCGTAGATACCGCGGCCAGCGGATGTCTTACCAATGGCATGAATAGCTTGCTCATAAGCCGCATAATAGCGCTTGGCGTCTTCCGCAGTAGTGGCCGCTTCACCCAGCATATCGTAAGAATATCTAAAGCCACGGGCTTCAAATTTACGGCTATTGGCCAGCGCTTCGGCAATGGTTTCGCCAGTTACAAACTGCTCACCCATCAAACGCATCGCCATATCGACGCCCTTGCGGATCAACGGCTCGCCACCCTTACCAATCATACGGGTCAGTGCAGAAGACAAACCCGCCTCGCTATTGGTAGCAACCAATTTACCGGTCAGCATCAGCCCCCAGCTTGCCGCGTTTACAAACAAAGAAGGCGATTGGCCAAGGTGAGCATGCCAATCGCCCTTGCTGACTTTATCTCTGATCAGCACATCCCGTGTGGCACGGTCAGGAATCCGCAGTAGCGCCTCGGCCAAGCACATCAATGCCACGCCTTCTTGGCTGGATAAAGAGAATTCGTGGATCAAGCCTTCAACGCCGCCACCGGTGCGCTTGGCGCGTAATGCCGCCACCAATTTATGCGCGAGTGCTTGAGTTTGCTCCGCCATTTGCGCATTCGGCATTTTGGCTTGCTCAACCAGCACCGGCAGGCATTCGGCTTCTGGGCGGCGATAAGCCGAGGTGATGGCAGAGCGTAAAACACTTTGCACCGCAATGCTTTGGGCCAGCTCTAAGAAAGGTAGATTGCTTTCAAGCACATCGTTTTCATCTGCAAGAGGCTGCGCTTCACCATCTTGCGCCAGCTCCAGCGGGCGAGCGCCCTGCTCTACCTGCTGCAAATAGGCAAAAATAGATTGTTTAATCAACCAATGCGGCGTTCTATCCATTTGCTGAGCGGCAGTTTTAATCCGCGCGCGTAAAGCATCATCTACTTTAATTCCTAGCGTTGTACTGGCCATGTTTATGCCGTAGTTATTTTATCAAGCTCGCATATTAAGATAGAGTTGCACCTAAAAAATCAGGACTATCCCTATGGTTGCACCTTTTTGGTTGCACCTAAAATAAAGAACGGCCGTCGATTCCCACAAAACCAAAAATTGCAAGAGATACAGCAATGCAATCAGAGCAACTGCAAAGTTGTGATTGCCCACTGGAATATGGCATCGCGCCAATCCAATAAAGCACGCACCGATGCAGATCGATATATAGATGAGGTAAAGACTTTAATTGGGATTGATTGAGAAAAACCAAAACCTTGAAACACGGAGTTTCACAGAGAGCTCAGCGTTTCAGGAAGCCCCCCAATTCAACACAATAGTTTGCCAGCTAAATAAATCGCATTACTCAGCGCTTCCCGAAGGCATCCATTGCCGCATGGCTTTATACTATTCATCCAAACATAAAAATTGCTGGAGACTTGGATGCTAGCTCGATTTCGCCCCCTGATTGTTGCCGTCGCTGTTGCCACCACCCTCCTCGCCCCCCATGTTAGCGCCGCTGCCAATAAAGCCAGCGCAAGTGCAAAAGTAGAAAACGCCAATAGCCTGTTGTGGAAAATAGAAAAAAAAGGCACGCCTAATTCTTGGCTATTTGGCACCGCCCACGTTGGCGATCCTCGCGTTACCCAACTTAGCCCCAAAACTGAAGCCGCCTTTAGCGACGCCAAGCAAGTTGTCACTGAAATCCGCCTAGATTTTGGCATGATGATGGAAATGGGTAAGCGCATGCTGACGCCAGAGCCTTCTTTAGCGCAAAAAATAGACATCGAACACTACCAAAAGCTCTTACCAGCACTGGAAGCGCGTGGTTACCCAGAAGTGGCCACGGCCAAACTTAAGCCTTGGGGCGCAGCCATGCTGCTCATGACCCCAATTAGACAAGCTGGGCAAATGCCGCTGGATTTGCTGTTTGCTAAAATGGCGATCGAAGGGCAAAAAGAATATACCGGTTTAGAAACACTGGACGAGCAACTCAGCCTGTTTGAAAATATTCCAGAAGAAAAACAAATTGAGCTGCTTTACACCGTGCTGGATCAGCAAGCGGCTATGCAGCAAAGCTATCAACAAATTTTAGACCTGTATCTTAAGCAAGATATCAACGGCCTTGCGGCTTTTGCTGAGCAAGACGACATCAAGATGGGCGATCAAGCTTGGTATAGCCAATGGCGCTTTCAACTACTAGAAGCACGTAACCCGCGCATGGCAGAGCGCCTAGCGGACAAGCTTAAAGACGGTAACGCCTTTATTGCCGTAGGTGCACTCCACCTACCCGGTAAAACCGGCTTGATTCAAAGCTTGCGCCAACAAGGCTACCGAGTAAGCCCAGTTAAATAATTAGTCCGTCCATGAAAGAACCGAAAACCACTAAAACCTCTCTGCAGCAAGCCCAATGTAGAGGCGCTGCTTGTCGCGCCTCTACTGACTATTTGAGTTTGTTTGTATTGCGCTGTTCATCTGGGGCGTAACCCTCGACGAACTTTAATGTTTATCGTGGCTTTTGTGGGCAAAGCTTCTTTGTACCCTCCTGCTTGTAAAGGATTAGCCCGATGAAATACCGCCTCTTAGCCGGCACTGATTTAAACATTTCCACCCTATGCCTTGGCACCATGACCTTTGGTGAGCAAAACAGCGAAGCCGAAGCGCATGAGCAGCTCAACTATGCACAAACAGCGGGCATTAATTTTATCGATACGGCCGAGATGTATCCCGTGCCTGGCAAAGCAGAAACACAGGGGCTAACTGAAAGCTATGTGGGCTCTTGGCTAGCCACGCAAAGCCGCGACAAAATCATTCTGGCCAGTAAAATTTCTGGCCCCAACCGCGGCATGGATTGGATACGCGGCGGGCCAAAGCTTAATCGTGAACAGATTATTAGCGCATGCGATGCCAGCCTAAAGCGCCTACGCACCGATTATTTAGACCTCTATCAGCTGCACTGGCCCGCCCGCCATGTGCCGATGTTTGGCCAAAGCTATTACGATACTAGCCAAGAACCCGATAACACCCCCGATTTTGCTGAGCAATTAGCCGCCTTGAATGAGCTAGTCACAGCGGGTAAGGTGCGCCATATCGGCCTATCCAATGAAACCCCTTGGGGCGTAATGGAAGCCAGCCGCGTGGCTAAGGCACAATCGTTACCGCGAATTGCCACCATTCAAAATGTATTTAATTTAATTAATCGTAATTTTGAAAATGGGCTGGTTGAAACCTGCCACCGAGAAAACGTGAGTCTGCTTGCGTATAGCCCCTTGGCCTTTGGCTTATTGTCTGGCAAATATTTAGATAACCCACAGGCTGCAGGCCGAATGACGCGCTATAGCAATTTTGGTGCACGTTATTTAAAGCCCGCCGTTCCACCTGCCATTGCGGCCTATATACGGCTTGCCAGAGAACACGGTTTATCTCCAGCCCAAATGGCCTTAGCGTGGGTAAGCAGCCGCTGGTATGTCGCCAGTAATATCATTGGTGCCACCACCATGGCCCAGCTTAAAGAAAACATTGCTAGTTTAGATGTACTCATTACCCCAGAGCTAGATGCCGCCATCGAGGCGATTCACAAACAAAGCCCCAATCCTGCCAATTAAGTAGCAGAGTGATTGGCATTGCTCTTACTATTCTGTAGCAACTCATACTAAGGGGTTTATTGCAGAGATTTACTCTGGAATAAACCCCTTATTTTCATCCAGAAACCCCTTAGTTTTATTTTTTAAAACATAACCTTATTTCGATCACTATGGATTGATTTTAATCCTAGCCATTCTATAAAGAGGACAGTCACTTTGCTTTCAATACCGTTTTCTAGGGGATCACCTTATGTTTGGCTTTACTCAAAAAACAGAAACAAAAAATACCGCCGATGCTCAGTTAGATACCATGAAAGCGGTGCTCGATCATGTCGACAATATGGTGCTCCTTTGCGATACCAGCCATGAAAACAATGTTTTTTATGTTAACCAAACTGCCAAAAATGTCTTTGAGCAATATCGCCAAGAAATGACCCAAGTTTTACGCGGCGCAGACCCTACCGCAGCACAAGGCGGCTCTATTCACCGCTTTCATACTGACCCAGATCGTGTGCGGCGTATTTTAGAAAAACTAGGCAGTGGCGCGCGCAACGCCAGCCATGTGGCCGATATCCCTCTAGGCAGCATCACCTTACGCACCAAAGCCTTTCCCATTTGGGATGCCACAGATTCTAGCAAGGTAAAATGCTACCTTGCCTGCTGGGAAGACATCACCAGTAAGCTTAAGCATGAAAATTTACAACAAGACGTAGCCAGCAAAGCCAGCCAACTGCATGAACAAGTGTCTTATATAGCCTCCACCATGGAGCAAGTCAGCACCAGCATCGACGAAGTAGCCCACACCACCAGCGAGGCCAGTAATCGCGGCAATAGCGCATTTAGCAGTGCCAATGAAGGGCAAGTCGTGGTTGAAGGTGCAGTGCAAGGAATGCGCGATGTCGCGTTATTGGTTCGCACCACGGCTGGCGTGATCGGCCAGCTCAATACCCAATCGGATAAAATTGGCGTGATTGTTGGTGTGATTAAAGATATTGCCGATCAAACTAATCTATTAGCGCTCAACGCAGCCATTGAAGCCGCCCGTGCGGGAGACACAGGCCGTGGCTTTGCCGTGGTAGCCGATGAGGTGCGCAAATTATCCGAGCGCACCGCAAAAGCCACAGCAGAAATTGGCGAGCTGATCCACTCTATCCAAATCGAAATTGAACGCGCAGTAGGCACCATGACCTCAGGCGAAAAAGAGGTCTCCGCAGGGGAAGAAAAAGCTGTTAGCGCAGAAAAAGCCTTAGCTAGAATTGTGCAAGACGTGGGGGCAATGCGTAATTTAATCAGTGAAATTACCAATGCAACCGAGCAACAGGCCAGCTCAGTACGGGATGTGGCGCAGCGCCTAGAAGTGATTACATCAAATCAATAAACTTAGTTTTACTGCATTCAAAGCGTAGTAAAAAGCCCATTAGCAAACGGCTAATGGGCTTTTTTATATACGTAATCTAATCAGCGATACGCTTACAGATCTTTAGCATTCTTAGCCAGATAATCAGCAACGCCAGCAGCATCAGCCTTCATACCTGTTTTACCTTTGCTCCAACCTGCGGGGCAAACTTCACCGTGTTCTTCAGTAAATTGCAGCGCATCAACCACACGCAGCATTTCGCTGATATCACGGCCCAATGGCAGGTTGTTCACTACTTGGTGTTGTACAACGCCATCTTTATCAATCAGAAAAGAGCCGCGCAATGCAACACCTTCTTTTGCCAACTCTACATCATAAGCTTGGCAAATTAAGTGTTTAGTATCCGCAACCAAGGTATAACCAACTTGGCCGATACCGCCTTTTTCTACTGGGGTATTACGCCATGCCGCGTGGGTAAACTGGCTGTCGATCGACACGCCAATCACTTCAACATTACGCTCTTTGAATTCTGCCAGACGGTGATCAAAAGCGATCAACTCTGAAGGGCAAACAAAAGTGAAATCTAGAGGATAGAAGAACACCACGGCGTATTTGCCAGCAGTGGCGGCCTTAAGGTTGTAGCTATCTACGATCTTGCCATCTCCAAGAACGGCGGCGGCGGTGAAATCTGGTGCGCTTTTACCAACGAGTACGGCCATGTGGATGCTCCTTTATTTAAGACTAAAAAATAACCACTGGTATTTTGGACTAATAACTTAGACTTTGTCCAATCAACAAAGTTCATCTTGATGATAGCTTTTCTCAATGACGTCTTAATGCAAGAACATCATTAAACTGTCGATTAGCTATGTGATGCTTACATAAGTTACCGGATATGACGCAAGTGCATCAAAGCTGATGCCTATAAAAACCAAGTCTGTAACCACTTAACAACTTACACCAAAAAATCACTGCCTGTACCTAAAGTTTGAATCGATCTACCGCTTTTTGTAGATCTGCAGATAGTGCACCTAGATTTTTTGCAGCGATACCAACCTGCTGCAAAGCAGCATTATTATCCTTCACCATAATATTAATTTTATCTACATTTGTGGATATATCTTCAGTGGCCTTAGATTGCTGTGCCGTGGTTTGGGCGATATGGTGCACGCTTTCCGACATGGCATTGGTGCCTATCGTTATTTCTGCAATTTGATTGGCGGCTTCTCTAGACAACTCAACCCCTTCTTCTACCTGCTGCAAGGCTAGCTCCATGCCCTGTGCGGCTTGTGAGGTTTCTTCTTGAATCAAGGCAATCATTTTACTGATATCCACAGTGGCACTGCTGGTGTTTTCAGCGAGCTTTCTTACCTCATCGGCCACCACGGCAAAACCACGGCCCTGTTCACCCGCTCTTGCGGCTTCAATCGCAGCATTGAGTGCCAATAAATTAGTTTGCTCTGCCACGCCACGGATCACATTTACCACATTAGAAATCTCGGTAGAGCGCGCTCTTAAGCCATTCATTAGCATAGATTGAGATTTAACCACGGCCTCTATTTTACCAATTTCGGCCGAGGTAGCGCGCATACCCAATTCTGCCTCTCGCGCATTTTTTTCTGCAACATTGCTCATTTTTTCTGTAGTGAGTGCATTTTCAGCGATCGAACTAATCCCCACCGATACTTTCTCTACCGCACTGGCAGTTTGCTCTGCCGCCCGGGCTTGCTGGGCAGAGCCTTGCACCACCGAATTGGCATGACCCGCTAACTGAGCTATTTGTAAATTTAACTCATTAACCTGCAGTTTTACGATGCTTATCATTTCTGCAAGAGACCCCACAAACATATTAAATGCTAAAGAAGTTCGGCCAATTTCGTCACCACTATTTACACTTAAACGATGACTTAAATCTGCATCGCCAGTGGACAATTTCACCATTGCTAAATTTAACTGGGTAATTGGCTTAGTGATATAGGCTAAAGTAGTCGATAAAATAGCGGACAATAGCAATAACCCTAAACCTCCGATAAAAAAAGATATTTTTAATAAACGATCTGATCTAGCATATAACTCGGCCTGTGGAACATTCACCACTAAACTCCAAACACTTTCACTTTTTCCCATTTTAATCGGCATTAAAAACCGCAAAAAACCACCGCTTTCTATATTTAATTCTTTACCATCTTTCATGCTCGCTAACGCTGCAGCAGGTACTTCATTGGGATCCACGGGTTTAGCAAGGAGCGCCGAATCAGGGTGGCTACCATATACACCTGAAGCGCTAATTAAACTAATAAATCCGCTATCAAAAACCTTTACTTGGCTTAATATTTTTTGTAATCCAGCCATAGGAATATCACTACCAGCCACCCCAATAAACTTCCCTTGTGACTGTAAAGGCAGTGCAAATGACATCATTAATACTTTGGTATCGGTATCTACATAAGGCTCAATCACTGAGAGCTTGCCGCTGTTTTTAGGCGCAGTGTAGTAGCCCCCGCTGTAATAAGGCTCTTCCCATTTGCTAATTGCAGCCTGGTCCATGCCTTTATCACCATCATGCACGTATTCTATTAGCTCAATTTTATCGCCCTTACGCAAAGCCCATGGCGCATATGCCCCAGATGGATAACCCGTTTTATCCTTGGTATATTCAGCGTCTTTACCATCAAAACCGCCATGCTCATAAATTAGCCATAAATCATATAAAGCGGGGTTATCTTTTAAAACTTGCAAAAGCATTTGATTGGTTTGGCTACGCTGTAATGTGCCATGCTGTTTAGTACTTTCTAGGGTACTGGCTAATGTTTGCAATGGCCCTAATGAATTTTCTAATTCATTTTGTACAAATTGAGCATATTGCTTTGCCATATTTTCTGCACTAGAAAAAGCCTCCGCACTCATTTCTTTGCGTGTATTCCATGCCAAGATTGATAGCATTAATCCTAATATAATAAGTAAGGAGCCCAATACAGTGAGCATTATTTTTGCGCGAAAACCAAGCTTTTTCATGATCATTACCTTAAAAATAAGGGAACCCTTATTCAAGAATAGCCGTAAATTATCGCTGCGCTATAGGATTATTCATCTTTTTTCTCAAATATAAAACTGACAAGAATAATAAAAATTAATTAAGCCAATCCTATTTTTATACATAGCTTACTTACTGTAAGTGCCTGAAATTTGGTATGAAATTATAAACATCAAACAAAAAACTTTATTTAAAACGTCCTTAATACCTTTTTACACAGGGCTTAATATTCAAGAGGCAACAAGTGTTAATATGAAATTCTTTTATGTCCTGCCCCGCCGAATACTAATCATTCTTGCAAAGCCCTTCTTAGGAAGTGTTGCGTCGGTTCGAAAAGCATCCTACGCCGCACCTACACAAGGCTTTCATGTCTACTCTTGCCACGCTTGGCTATCAAATCAAACATCAGCAAGTTGCCGTTGCTGGTGGGCTTGAATTAAATATCCGCTCACTTCTGGATATTCAGCAATATTATGACCCGCTTGGAGAGGCTGAAAAAGTGGGAATATCGCCAGCCTGCTGGCCTCTATTTGGGCAGCTTTGGCCTTCCGCACAAAAGCTAGCTGATCTAATGCAGGTTTATCACTTAGGTGAACGAAGCGTCTTAGAAATAGGCTGCGGTTTAGCGTTGGCCAGTATGGTGGTGCATCGTCGAAACGGCAATATCACTGCAAGTGATTGCCACCCACTCACGGAAAATTTTCTAAATGCCAACTTACTACTCAATACCCTACCTGCCCTAAAGTACAGTACCGGTCATTGGGATAGGGACAATCCAGAATTGGGAAAATTTGATCTCATTATTGGTAGCGATATTTTATATGAGCGCAACCAACCCGCCGCACTCGCCACCTTTATTGATCTACACGCCGCAGCGGATGCAGAGGTGCTGATTATCGATCCCAATCGTGGTAATCGCACGGCATTTAATCGCCAAATGGCCGAACATGGCTTTAACCTAACAGAAACGCTGATTAAAACGCCATTACATAATGGCAATGCCTATAAAGGCCGCTTACTGAAATATCTAAGAGTAAATGGAATAAATTAAAAGTGGATTAACTGCGCCCAACACACCTGGGAATTGGCGCCTAGGCGACCGGGACTATATTTGCATGGGAATCAAGATATCCAGCCACTTCACGGCAAGTTGCCGTTGCTCCATCGTGCCTCGATAGAGCAGCTGCTCTAGCTCATGACAAGCCGCTTGAATATTGTCATGTTCTAACAGCCCAATAACCGATTGCAAAGCAGGATCGCTGCTTAAGAAGTCATCCAAATTAAGCCGTGGAGCTTCGCTAGGACAAGTGATTTCCGCTAGAGCAGGAATATCCAAAGTGTCTAAGGTAAATTGCTGGTCAAGCTCATTATCCCAAGGGCCGGTTTTAACGTCTAAAGCAGTTTCACTTAATTTAGCCCCATCTTCCGCCTGATTTAGCGCAACTCCTTTATCAAATGCCAAGGGCAGGTCTGTTTTTTCGTCTAAAGAAAGATAAAGCGGGTTTTCTTGATCAATGCTACGTCCTAAGCTTTGCACCTGCTGCCACAAGCTATCGCTAGAAAACTGCAGCCGAAAACCAACAGCTCTATTTTGAAAATCTTGCCTCATCCCTTGGCTAACATAAATATCAAACAGCTTCATCCATAGCGTCAACGCACTTGGATATTGCTCAATCTCACTGATCAGTAAATTAATCGCCTTAGTTGTAAGGCCGTGATCCAGCAGCATCTGAGCTTCTTCTGAGACGTTTTTAGGCTGCACCACATCCACATCATCGCGACTCCAACCCGAGGCCGCCTGCGAAAAATTACTCACCATTCCCATCATTTGATTACGGCTAGGCACAACATCTCTTAAGCGTTTAGACACCGCTACAGGCTCGGGGCTAGATGCCAAGCTGCTTTGCCCAAGTACAAATGCATCAAAATAGTGATTTATTTGACGACGTGGAAAACGCCACCAAACCAAGGGCAGCAGCAAGAGTAGTAGCCACCATGGAGTAGGCCAGCTGCGAATCACTTGGTAAAACAAAGCGTCCGCAGTAGCATCTAAAACAGAAGCATGGCCATCTTGTAAGGTTGCAAGTTTTTTTTCAAGTTGCGTAATTTGGTATTTATATTGCAGCAGCTGCGCCGTTTGATCATCCGACTCTAAAATCTGCAAGCGCTCACGAGCAAGCAAACTATCCTCTAGGCTGAGCTGAGATTTACGAATATCCCCCAGAATAGAGTCTGAAATTCTTAGATGAAAGCCATCCTTACTGGCAAGAAGTGCAGGAGGTGCAGCAATTTGTAATGAGCTCCTAGCCAACTGAGGGGCTAAGGCAGATAGAGGGCTCATTTTTTCAAGGGCTGCTTTGGGGCTTACAACCTCATTTGCAATGACGCTATTACGATCAGGTAATTTAATGCCGGTATTGATGGGTAATCTAGCATTGGTATTTTGAGCAAGATCTGGATTCAGCCGGTAAATCTCATCCACCATAAGGGCTTTTTTTGGGCGATCTTGAGGGAAATATGCCCGTGCAATACGCTCTACAGAATCCCCTTCCTGGCTTTGCCACACGCCAGAAAAAGCAGGCAGCGGCCTACGAATAGCGGGCAGCGGCTTAAGAATAGCGGGCAAAGCCACGGCCACGGCCGGAGTACGCTTCGGCTTATATTCACGCGGATCGAGTAAAACATTGTAGTCGCGTTGAAAAACCGCACTTTTCTCACTTGCGCACCGCTGCCGAATCGAAAAATTGACCAAGGGTTCTTGCAAAGGCTCGTCCCCTCGCAAAACTAATTGACCACCGGTTTCATTGGCTTCAAATGATAAATGCGCCCGTAATTGGGCGACATTCTCATCCCGAGTGGCCACTAGCCGAAAACAATGGCTATCTAATTCATCACCATCATTTGCAACAACATTTATTCTGGCATTAAAACGCTCGCCCAACGCCGAGCGCACTTGCACATCGCCCAAAACCGCCGCATAAGCAGGCTGGAGCATCACACTCGCCAGTAATAAATATTGGTTAAATCGCATAGACACCTCAAACAATATCGAGGTGATCAAGACCAGAAAGTACATCTGTATGCTTGGCCTCGGCCCCCTGTAGTTTAATGCTCAGGCGTAAATCATTCACCGAATCGGCATTACGTAAGGCATCTTCGTAAGTAATTTTGCCCGCCTCATAATGATCAAATAAAGCCTGATCAAAAGTTTGCATACCTAACTCACGCGATTTCTTCATAATTTCTTTGATTTCGTGCACTTCACCCTTAAAAATCAACTCAGAAATCAAAGGACTATTCAGCATCACTTCCACCGCCGCCACGCGCCCCTTACCCGTGCGATGCGGCACCAAGCGTTGTGAAACAAAGGAGCGTAGATTGAGCGATAGATCCATCAATAACTGCTGACGGCGCTCTTCTGGAAAGAAATTGATAATACGATCCAGCGCTTGATTGGCCGAATTGGCATGCAAGGTTGCCATACAGAGGTGACCTGTTTCAGAGAAAGCAATCGCGTAATCCATAGTTTCACGGTCACGAATTTCACCGATTAAAATCACATCAGGCGCTTGGCGTAAGGTATTTTTCAGCGCCGCCTGCCATGAATCCGTATCAACGCCCACTTCACGCTGAGTCACAATACAATTTTTATGTGCGTGTACGTATTCAATCGGGTCTTCAATGGTAATAATGTGATCATAACCATGCTCATTACGATGCCCAATCATTGCCGCTAACGACGTGGATTTACCCGAGCCCGTACCTCCCACAAAAATCACCAAACCCCGTTTGGCCATAGCGATATCGCATAAAACCGGCGGCAAACCTAGCTCGGCCAAGGATGGAATTTCAGAGTTAATCGTACGCAGCACCATGCCTACATGCCCTTGCTGCATAAAAGCATTCACCCGAAAGCGCCCAAGCTGGCCAGGACTAATCGCAAAATTACACTCTTTGGATGCTTCAAAATCTTCTGCTTGACGATCATTCATAATCGCCCGTGCTAACTCTTTACTGTGTTGTGCAGAAAGAATTTGATTAGAAACCGGCGTCACTTTGCCATCAATTTTCATAGCTGGTGGGAAATCAGCCGTGATAAATAAATCCGACGCCCCCTTACCACGCATATGCCGCAATAGGTCGTGCATAAACTTTGCGGCTTGTTCTTTTTCCATTATTCTTTTTTCCGCGATGCGCTTGTTTTAATTGCCTAATATCAGCAGCAACTTGTAAATCTATTCTTAAGATGCCGCAATGATAACTTACATAACAATTAAGAAACAAACTTTAATTTAGACAGTAGAATGTAATAAATCTAACTACACTGACAACAACTTAAATTTAAGAAAATACTAATAAATTTAAACGATCTTGCTAAAGCAATGCGACTTCACCAAACGATCAGCCCCAGTGGCTGATCGTTTTTCTGCGCTGACTTAGCCTCTAAAATTATCTGGAATGGCCGCTTTCATTCGTGCCTCAGGCAAAGAAATAATATTGCGCTTCAATAGCTCTTGTAAGCACTGATCTAAAGTCTGCATGCCAAACTGCTGGCCGGTTTGAATTGCCGAATACATCTGCGCAATTTTATTTTCACGAATCAAATTTCGAATCGCTGGCACACCAATCATGACTTCATGCGCCGCTACACGCCCGCCTTCTTTCTTTTTTAATAATGTCTGCGAAATAACCGCCCTTAATGATTCAGAGAGCATGGAGCGAACCATTTCTTTTTCGGCAGCTGGAAATACATCAACCACCCGATCAATCGTTTTAGCAGCTGAGGAGGTATGTAGCGTACCAAACACCAAGTGACCGGTTTCAGCGGCAGTCAGTGCCAGACGAATCGTTTCTAGATCACGCATTTCCCCCACCAGAATTACGTCAGGATCTTCACGCAATGCTGAGCGCAAAGCGTTAGAAAAGCTCATGGTATGCGGCCCAACTTCCCGCTGGTTAATCAGGCATTTTTGCGAGGTATGGACAAACTCAATCGGGTCTTCCACGGTTAAGATATGCCCGTATTCATTGGCATTGATATAGTTAATCATTGCCGCCAGCGTGGTGGATTTACCCGAGCCAGTAGGGCCAGTTACCAGCACCAAGCCGCGTGGTGTTTCAGCAATATCTTGGAAAATACGCGGGCAACCCAGTTCTTCCAGCGTTTTAATATCAGATGGAATCACCCGAAATACCGCACTTGCCCCACGGTTTTGCACAAAGGCATTCACCCGAAAGCGGGCTAAGCGCGGTATTTCGAAAGAAAAATCGCATTCCAGCGTATCTTCGTAAATCTTGCGCTGGCCGTCATTCATGATGTCGTACACCATATCGTGTACGTCTTTATGCGACAGCGCCGGCGTATTAATGCGACGAATATCTCCGTCAACGCGAATCATGGGAGGCAATCCAGACGATAGATGTAAATCGGATGCCTTGTTTTTCACGGTGAAAGCTAATAGTTCGGAGATTTCCATTGTCTAATCCAATCCACATAGTAGAAGTGAAACAAATTTTTGCGTAATAATGTTCAAACGCCTGCTATATATCGGCCCCCATAAAGTGCGAAGGCGGCCTTTTTTACACCACTTTATATCTACCGATATTGTGAGTGGCTCATTTTATAGCCAACAATATTTCAAGCTGAGAGCCCATTATGGCAACGATATTTACAGCATTGCAAGGCGTGCAAGAGCGCATTGCCGGTGCCTGCTTAAGAAATCATAGAGAAAGCAGCGGTGTAGTGCTGCTTGCCGTTAGTAAGACATTTCCAAGTTCCGACATAAGAGCGCTTTATTTAAGTGGTCAGCGGAACTTTGGCGAAAATTATGTACAAGAGCTTATTGAGAAACACTCAGCTTTAAGCGACTGTAAAGCACTAGTTTGGCATTTTATCGGCCCGCTACAGAGCAATAAAACCCGATCTGTGGCAGAGTTGGCGGATTGGGTGCATTCAATCGATCGTTTAAAGGTTGTTGAGCGACTTTCTGCTCAGCGACCGGAACATCTACCCGATCTTAATGTCTGTATACAAATTAATGTATCGGGTGAGGCCTCTAAATCAGGCATTAGCCCCGATAAATGTTTAGAGCTGGCAAGCAAAATCTGTCAACTTCCTCGTATAAAATTACGCGGATTAATGTGTATACCCGAGGCGAGCCGCGATGCGGTGCATTTAGCTTCACAGTTTAAAATACTTCGTGACCTGCAAAGCCAGCTAATGAGCCGCGACATTACATTGGATGTTTTATCAATGGGCATGTCGAGCGATTTAGAAATCGCCATTAGCGAAGGTTCAACGCTAGTGCGGGTAGGAACCGCCTTATTCGGCTCCCGCGTTACGAAACCGAGCGACACTCACCCAAATCAATAAGGGAATGATGCGTTCGTTTCACCTTAAGGATACTTATGAAAATCACTTTTATCGGTGGCGGAAACATGGCCATCGCCATGATCGGTGGCATGCTTAAACATGGCTTTAGCGCCAATCAAATCCATGTGGTTGATCCCAGCGAAGAGCAACGCGTACACCTAAATCGTACCTACGCTATTGAATGTAGCAGCCCAGATCAACCGCTTTTACCTAGCGATGTAATTTTATTTGCCGTAAAACCCCAGCAACTGCAGGCCGTTGCACAATCACTTTGCGCGCAAATCAATGGTGCCTTGGTCATCTCGATTGCCGCTGGCGTTCGCACCGATACACTGGCCAAATGGCTAGAAGCTTATCCGCGCATTGTGCGTGTTATGCCCAATACCCCAGCACTTGTGCAAGCAGGCATGTCAGGGGCTTACGCCACCAGTGCGGTCACACCCGCTGATCAAGCCTTAACCGAGCGCATGCTCGCTGCGATTGGCGAGATGGTTTGGGTAGAGAGCGAAAGTGATATTGATGGCATTACCGCTATTTCTGGCTCTGGCCCTGCATATGTTTTCTACTTTATGGAGGCCTTACAAGCCGCTGCGCACGCACAAGGTTTTGCACCCGATGTGGCCCGTAAATTAGCTTACAAAACATTTGAGGGCGCGGTGAAGCTGGCCTTACAAAGTGAAGACGATGCAGCTACTTTGCGTAAAAAAGTAACCTCCAAAGGCGGCACCACCGAACGGGCTATTAATGCGCTTGAAACGAGCCAAGTGCGCACCACCATTATCGCTGCTGCAGCTGCTGCAGCCGCACGCTCACGCGAATTGGGAGATGAATCCTAATGCTAACTAACACGCTCAATTTTTTAATTCGTAATCTGTGCGAGTTTTTTCTGCTGCTGCTTCTCGCTAGATTTTTTTTACAAGCCGCGCGAATTCCTTTTAAGCACCCACTGACGCAATTTGTACTATCACTCACCAACTGGGCGGTTATTCCTGTACGGCGTATTTTGCCGCCGTTTCGTGGGCTAGACAGCGCCAGCTTAGTACTGGCATGGCTAGTGGCGCTACTTATGCACGCTACTTTACTGGCCCTATCACCTTGGCCTTTTGATTTTACCGCGCCATTTTCGCTATTTTCTTTGGCCCTTGCGGCCCTATTAGAAATCTGCAAAATGTCGCTCTACCTGCTGTTTGCCACCGTTATTGGCCAAGCATTGATGTCTTGGCTTGCACCGTACAATCCACTCATGCCGATTTTAACCGCGCTTACCGCACCATTCCTACGTCCACTACACCGCTTTATTCCACCGATAGGTGGCGTAGATATCACACCATTAGTACTGATTTTAGGGATTCAACTGGTGCTGAATGTTGTGGTGCCTAGCTTAGAGCAAATTATTTTGCAGGGCGTAAGCATGATTATGCTGAAGTAACTGATGTTCTCAGCAAAATCCAAATATTGAACCACAGAGGAGCACATAACATTAGTCAATAAAAAAGCACGGGGAGAAAGCCAATCCCTTGGTTTTCTCCCCGTGCTCTGAGTTCTCTTTATTTGTCACTAGAGAATTTGTCTATATAAAATTTAGCCTTTCAAGCGATCCACATCGGGTTTAACTTGCCGGTACTCACCATCAATGACATCGCTATCTGCACTCGCTGAAGCTGACGTAACGGCAGCCTTATTACCCACCAAATAGCCCCAAGGCAACAGCAATACAAGCGCCACCACGTCGCCCAAAATACCCGGCAACAGCAGCAGTACCGCAGCAATATAATAACGAGCAACGGCAAATAAGCTGCTCACCCTTAAACGCCCAGAGCGCACATCATTAAAAAGGGCCGCGCCCACGGCAAGTTTATGATGGCGCAGCATCAGCAAACCGCTAAAAAATGCCACAATCAGCCACAGCACCACCCAAAAAGTACCGATCGCTTTTGCCAGTAAAACGATCGTGATAATTTCAGCAATCGGGTAGGCTACAAACAGCAATAACAGCAGGTAAGGCATGACAACTCCAAATAATATTTTGATCGTGCTGTGCAATTGCCCAGACGAAGATGTAGCAAATCGTTTAGCCAGCGGTGTTGTAGCAGCGCGCCTAGCGGCCTGTGTGAACCAATTAGCCCCCGTGCAATCTACCTACTTATGGAACGAAAGAATCGAATCCACAAGGGAAGTTCCCATCTTGATTAAAACGACCCAAACCGCCTACCCTGCTTTAGAAGCTTGGCTAGCCGCGCATCACCCGTATGAGGTAGCAGAAATTATCGCACTAAGCCCCACCGCAGGACTGCCCGCCTATCTAAACTGGGTACAAGATTCTGTTGGTTCTAAGGAAGCTGCCAAATGATCTCTCTATTTCGCCTACTTTGCTTTTTCTTGCTCATCGGTTCCGCCAATGCAGCAGATGACTTATTACCTCCAGAAAAAGCCTTCCAAGCTTACATGGTACAGATTGATGACCATACATTGGAAGTTCGTTTTAAAGTGGCACCCGGTTATTACCTCTATCGAGACCGGATTAGCTTTAAAACTAATCCACTGCTCACGCCTGATTTTCCGATTGGTGCAGAAAAAAACGACCCTAGCTTTGGCAAGGTGCAAGTTTACAAGCACGATACCGCAGTGCGGCTCAAATCCACCGCATTTATTCCATTAGATGTGGCCATTAGTGCTAAGTTCCAAGGCTGTGCCGAAGTAGGCGTGTGTTACCCGCCGCAAACCCAGCAACTTAAAATAGGCGACGAGCCCAAAGACGCGCTAGAGCAGCTTTTTGGCAAGAGCAACACTCCCGCAGCAATCGGCCCCAGCGGGGCCGATGTTTTTTTCAGTGGCGGGTTTCTAGCCACTCTCGGCCTATTCTTTTTAGCAGGGCTGGGTTTAGCACTCACCTCTTGCATGTATCCCTTGATTCCTATTGTCTCAGGCATTGTTTTAGGTAATGGCCAGCAGGGCAAAATGCGCGCTTTAGGGCTGACATTTACCTATGTGCAAGGCTTGGCACTGAGCTACACCCTAATTGGCATTGCAGCCGCCGCTACCGGCACCTTACTTGTTGTGGTCTTACAACAACCTTTTGTTATCGCAATGTTTTCCATGTTTTTTGTTTTCATGGCGCTGGCTATGTTTGGGCTGTTTGATCTGCAATTGTCGGGTGGCATCCAAAGCAAAATGAATCAATGGGCCAATCGCCTACCTGGTGGCCAATTTACCTCCGTGTTTGCGATGGGGGCACTTTCAGCGCTGATCGTTGGGCCTTGCATTGCCCCGCCCTTGGCTGCGGCCTTAGCTTATTTAGGCCAAACGGGAGATCTATTACTTGGTGGTAGCGCTCTATACATGCTGGCGCTTGGCCTAGGCTTGCCCTTACTTGCCATCGGCGTGTTTGGTGGCAGCGTGTTACCCAAGCTATCAGGCAAAGCCATGCAGGGGATTAAAATAGCCTTCGGTGTCTTATTACTGGCTATGGCAGCATGGGTGGCTCGACCATTGTGGGAAAAAACCAGCGAAACAGCTGGGCCGCAATTTGCTGCAATTAGTTCAGTCGCAGAATTAGATCGCTCCATTGCCAACGCTAATGGCAAAATAGTTATGTTAGATTTTTATGCTGATTGGTGTATTGCCTGCAAAGAATTTGAGCGCGATACCCTGAGCGATCCAGAGATTCAAGCCATATTATCCAAGATGGTATTACTGCGTGCCGATGTAACCCAAAATAATCCCGCAGACCAAGCATTATTAAAACGCTTTAAGCTGTTTGGTCCCCCCGCTATTTTATTTTCTGGCAGCCAAGGGCAATTTTTAAATGAGCGTGTGATTGGCTACCAAGATCCCGCAGCATTTAAAGCCACATTAAACCGCGTTAAAAAGGAAGCACAATGAAACATTGGCTGATTGCATTTAGTTTTATCAGTGCTTTAGCGCAGGCAGAAGGGATATTCACAGCCCAACTACCTGATTTAAAAAACAAAGCTCAATCTTTTTCCCAGTGGAAAGGTAAACCCGTCATCATGAATTATTGGGCAACGTGGTGCAGCCCATGTCGCGAAGAAATTCCAGAATTTATTGCCTTACAAAAAAAGTATGCTGGAAAGGTGCAGTTTATTGGCATTGCCATTGATGAAGCAAAAGATGTCAGCAGCTTTTCCAAACAATATGGAATTAATTACCCAATATTAGTGGGTGATGCCAATGCAATGGAGCTGATGCGAAAAGAAGGTAATCAGCTTGGTGGATTACCCTTTACCGCCATTTACAATGCAAAAGGAGAGCGCGTCGCAATAGAATTAGGACGGCTCAAAAAAGAAAAACTAGAAGGTTACTTAAAAGAATTAAGTAAATAATTGTAATTTATATAGGTGCAACATCGCGTACTTGGTACGCGATGTAAACAGCTAAAAACCACAAAATACATTTCTAAGCATCACAATCACTTCAAGAGTGCGCAAATCACCAACACGGTAAAAAACCCGATTAGCATCTTTGCGCGTACGCAACACACCCTTTTCCCGCATCAAAGCCAGATGCTGGGAAATATTCGATTGTGTGGTGCCTACTTGCTCCACAATATCTTGCACGCTGACTTCTTTATCCCCTAAAACGCAGAGAATTTTTAAGCGCAGCGGGTGCGACATTGCTTTCATTGCACGCGAAGCCTGATCAATGTGGGGGTCGTCCATATGCTCAATGGAATTGGCCATAATCACTATCTGAAGAATAAAAGGTTTAGGGGAGATATTCTAATTATATATTGCTGATTAGGGTAGAAATATTGCCAAACGTCATAGAGGCTATTATGCAATGAGTTAGAATACTAGTGATATTTAAAAATTGTTTGCTTAACAAACCTGCGTAAGCAAACATCATAGGGATAAATTCAATATGAGCCAAAACGTCAAACCTGTCTTGTTACTCATTCTAGACGGCTTCGGTTACCGAGAAGAGACAACTGATAACGCCATCGCAGCCGCCAACAAGCCTCATTTAGATCGTTTATTTGCCACCTACCCGTGGACTACGATTAACGCCTCAGAAGAATATGTTGGCCTGCCTAAGGGCCAATTTGGTAACTCTGAAGTTGGCCATCTAAATATTGGCGCTGGGCGCGTGTTGCAACAAGACATCAGCCGCATTGATTGTGACGTTGCAGATGGCTCCATTGGTCAAAACCCTGTGTTTGCTGCGGCCATTTCACAAGCCAAAAATAGCGGCAAAACATTGCATATTTTAGGCTTAATTTCTGATGGTGGCGTACATTGCCACGAAGCCCATGTCAATGCTTTGATTGCCGCAGCCAGTGATGCGGGTGTTGCACAAATCCATGTGCATGCCTTCCTTGATGGCAGAGATACTCCACCACGCAGCGCAGCCATCTACCTCGCCAAATTACAAGCAGTGTGTGATGCCCACCCAGCTGCACGTATCGTCTCCGTTACTGGCCGCTACTGGGCTATGGATAGAGATAAGCGCTGGGAGCGCGTAGAACCCGCCTACAAGGTCATGGTGGAAGGTGAAGGCCTATTTCATGCAAACAACGCTGCAGATGCACTGGCTGCTGGCTACACTCGCAATGAAAACGATGAGTTTATCTCTGCCACTGCCATTGGCGAAAAATCATCGATGCAAGATGGTGATGTGGTGATCTTTATGAATTTCCGCGCCGACCGTGCTCGCCAAATCACTACAGCTCTCACCGATGCCAGCTTTGATGGCTTTAAAGTGCGTCAGCCAAAATTTGCCTCATTTAGCACGGCAACCAACTATGGCTCAGCCTATCCAAGCCTGCTTGTAGCCTACGATAAGCCAAAAGTAAAAAATAGCTTTGGTGAATATGTCGCCGCTCAAGGCTTAAAACAACTACGCATCGCCGAAACCGAAAAATACCCACACGTCACTTATTTTTTCTCTGGCGGCGAAGAAAAAGAATTTACAGGCGAAGACCGCATCTTAGTCCCTTCTCCTAAAGTAGCTACATACGATTTGCAGCCAGAAATGAGCGCGCCAGAAGTCACTCGGCAAATTGTAGCTGCCATCGAATCCAAGCAATACGCGGCCATTATCTGTAACTATGCCAATGGCGATATGGTAGGCCACTCAGGTATTTTTGACGCAGCAGTTAAAGCAGTTGAAGCTTTAGACCAGAGTGTTGCACAATGTGTTGACGCCATGCTTGCAGCGGGCGGAGAAATCCTGATCACTGCGGACCATGGCAATTGTGAATTGATGTATGACCATACCGCACATCAGCCGCATACCCAGCACACCACGGATCAAGTTCCATTTGTTTATATTGGCCGACCAGCAACAATGGCGGCTCGTGGTAGCGGCGCATTACGCGATATTGCTCCAACCATGCTGGCCTTAATGGGCCTTAATCAGCCCGAAGAAATGACGGGTAAATCATTGGTGAATTTCTAAATTGCTTAGACCGCTATTTCTTTTATTACTTGCAAGCGGTGCACTGGCTGCACCTGCTACCCCTGCCGCTCCGCAGCAAGAATCACAGGCTAAGCAGGCCGAGCTAAAAGACTTACGCGGTCAACTGCAAGAGCTTAAAAAAGATCTGGCTGCCAATGAATCCCACCGAAGCGAAGCCAGCGACGCTTTAAAAGATTCAGAAACAGCCATTTCTGACGCCAATCGCGTACTCAGCAGCATGCAAGAAGAACAAGCCTTAAGCTCCGCCGAAATTAAGCGCTTAGAAAACGATATCAGCCATACCCGTAGCGGGATTCAAGCCAGCCAAGTCAGGCTTGGAAAGATCCTCAAGACCCGTTATAAGGCAGGGCAAATTGAAGCTTGGCGCTTACTACTTAATCAGCAAGACCCCAATCAAGTGAGCCGCGAGCTCACCTACTACCGCTATATCAGCCGCTCTCAGCTGCAATTGGCCAATAAACTAGAAGCGCAGCTCGCCGAATTATCCCAGCTCTCCGAAGAAATTCGCCAAAAAAACGAAGCCTTGCAGCAGCTTGCTCAGCGCAAAAAGCAGCAAAAAGACGTGTTGGTTTCTGAGCAGCAAGAAAAAAAACAAATTGTGAATAGCCTGTCACAAGAAATCAGCAGCCAGCGCAATCAAATCCAAAAGCTCGCTGCCGATGAAAAACGCCTAACCGGTCTAGTCGATAAACTCAATGCAATTATTAAACGCCAAGAGCTAGCGCGCGCAAAACAAGCTGCAGCCGCCAAGCAGCTAGCAGAGAAAAAAGCCAAAGAGCGCGCCGCCAGAAACGCCGCCGCACAGGCCAAAGCCAAAGCCGCAGGCAAACCGGCCCCCAAAGCTGAGCCAGAGCCGGCTCCAGAAACCACAACCGCGCTACCCGATGCCAGCCAAGCAGGCCAAGCCTTTGCTTCGCTCAAAGGCAAGCTAAGATTGCCGATTAAGGGCGAGATTATGGGCCGTTTTGGCGGCACCCGCGGTGAAGGTGGGCAATGGAAAGGCGTATTTATCCGCGCCGCCTCTGGCCAGAGTGTAAAGGCCGTTGCCAGCGGGCGTGTGGTGTTTGCCGAATGGCTACGTGGCTTTGGCAATATGCTGATTGTGGATCATGGCGGTGGTTTTATGAGTATTTACGCCGCCAATGAGAGCATTCTCAAGCAAGTAGGTGATACGATTAAGGCAGGAGACAGTGTTGCCACCAGTGGGAACAGCGGTGGAATGGCTGATTCCGGCTTATACTTTGAACTCAGGCAAAACGGCCGCCCTGTTGACCCACTCGCGTGGGCTGGCTAATGAGTTTTAAGCAAAAATGCTTCGCCCACATAACTCGCAAGCTATTGGTGCAGGAAGTATTGGCGATACCTAATAAGATGATTAAATCAAATCACGATAGTGCACCGCGTCTAAGCTCATTTTTTCATGCCTTTAGTGCTTTTCGTGGCAAAAAGCATCAAGAACACCCTAAGCATTAAAAACCAAACCCATGTCAGTAAGCCTATAACAGGAAAACGCGGATGTCCTCGAGCAGCAAAAAACCAAAGCTCCAAAAGATCGCCTTGCTACTGGCAGGCGCAGGTCTGGGCGTTGCCCTCAGCCTTTCCTTTAATGCCGTCGCCGATAAAGATGCTGGCGGAAACCCACTGCCGGTTGAAGAACTGCGGGCATTTTCAACGGTGTTTGGCCTGATTAAGCAAAGCTATGTTGAGCCCGTTGAAGATAAAAAGCTGATTACAGAAGCCATCAAAGGCATGGTTTCTGGTCTTGACCCCCACTCAAGCTATCTAGATGCCGATGCATTTAAAGATATGCAAATCCAAACCCAGGGTGAGTTTGGTGGTTTGGGCATAGAAGTCAGTATGGAAGACGGCTTGGTTCGAGTCGTCTCGCCGATCGAAGACACCCCTGCTTACCGCGCGGGTGTAAAAGCCGGTGACTTTATCGCCAAAATTGACGAAACACCCGTGCAAGGGATGTCGCTTAATGATGCCGTAACCAAGATGCGCGGCAAGATTGGCACATCCGTCACACTCACTATGCTGCGTAAGGGCGAAAGCAAGCCGATCGTACTATCGCTAAAACGTGCCGTGATTAAAGTGCAAAGCGTGAAATCTAAGCTGGCTGAGCCGGGTTACGGCTATATCCGTGTAGCGCAATTCCAAGAACACACCACAGAAAACGTCGCCCAAGCCTTAGAAGCGCTTTATAAAGAAAACAAAGCGCCCCTCAAAGGCGTCGTCCTAGATTTGCGTAATGATCCGGGTGGTTTGCTAAACGGTGCAGTGGGTGTATCCGCAGCATTCTTACCTAAAGATACGCTGGTGGTTTACACCGAAGGCCGCACACCGGATTCTAAGATCAAGCTCACCGCTAGCAAGGAAAACTATCTACGCGAAAGTGGTAAAGATGATTACTTTAAAAACACACCAAAAGAAGTCAAAACCGTACCACTGGTGATCTTGGTCAATGGTGGATCGGCTTCTGCTTCAGAAATCGTAGCGGGTGCATTGCAAGATCATAAGCGCGCCATCGTAGTTGGGACTCAGACTTTTGGTAAAGCATCGGTACAAACCATCATGCCGATTGATAACAAAACGGCTCTGAAGCTCACCACCGCACGCTATTTCACCCCACTAGGCCGCTCGATTCAGTTAAAAGGGATCACTCCGGATATCGAGGTTGAAGAAGCAACCCTCAACGGCAAGGAACAAAGCGCCTTCCGTATTCGTGAAGCCGATTTAGGCCATCGTTTGGATAACCCAAATGAAAAAAATGCGGGTAAAACAGCATCAGAGCCTAAAGCGGTCATCAAGGCCCAGAAACCAAAAACAGTTGCAAGCGAAACGGCGGAAGACAACCCACGCGAGCTGGCTTCGAAAAATGACTACCAACTGCAACAAGCGCTGAATATTTTAAAAGTTCAGCAAATTCTGCAAAATAAAGCTGTAGCAGCACCCGCTAAGCCATAGTCATAACCCAAAGCATCCATGAGGGGCTTGCCCTTCATGGATGCTTTGGGTGGGCAAGCTTTATCTACCCATGCAAGCTCTAAAAAGCGGAGGATAATGATGAAGCCAGCAGACGCTATCTCTAGGCAACACGATATTCAATTTTATCCGCACCCAGCCCAAGCCAGCCATGCCGCTCAATTTCTGGCAACGCTAACAGGCATTTCCGTTCAAATTTTTGCCAACAAGCATCGCATCTGTGTACGCTACCAGATCAAAGAGCACACACTACAAAGCATCGAAAATCAGCTCAAAACGGCCGGATTTCATTTGGATGAAAGCATCCTAAGCAAAATCAAACGCGCCCTTGTCTATTATTGCGAAGATATCGCTCGCAGCAATTTAGAAATCCCCGAGCACAATATTAAAAGCCGCGATGTCTATGTCAAGGTTTGGGATAATCACCCACACGGTGATCACGATGAAACGCCGGAGGAATTACGGCGGTATTTATAAAAAACTCCCACTTAAGCATTGCAATGCACGCGCAAAAAACCATCCCACAACCTCCGTATAATCTCCTTCTTCATTGTGATTTTTAGACATGATCAGCCGAATGCCTCCCCAATCTGTTGCTAACGAAGCGGATATTAGCGATCAAGATTTACTACGCTATAGCCGCCATATTTTACTCGATGAAATCGGTATTGAAGGCCAGTTGGCGATCAGCAATGCCCATGTTCTGCTGATTGGAGCGGGAGGCTTAGGCTCACCCGCAGCACTCTATCTAGCCTCAGCAGGGGTTGGCACACTCAGTATGGTAGATGACGATCATGTGGAGTTATCCAATCTGCAGCGTCAGATTATCCATCGCACGGCCAGCCTTGGGCAGAACAAAGCCTTATCTGCCAAAGCAGCGGCTATCGCGATCAATCCGCAAATAAAAATCAATGCAATCACAACACGCGCCACGGCAGCCAAGCTAGATCAACTCGTGGCAGCGGCCGATATTGTGCTGGATTGCTGCGATAATTTTGCCACTCGCCACGCGGTAAACCGCGCCTGTGTCGCGCACAAAGTACCCCTGGTTTCAGGCGCTGCGGTACGCTTTGACGGTCAGCTCACCACTTTTGATTCACGCCTTAGCAATGCTCCCTGCTACCACTGTTTATTTGGGGAAGAAGGCGACGCTAGCGATGGCCCATGCGCCACCTTCGGCGTATTTGCCCCTCTGGTAGGGATTATTGGCGCGGCTCAAGCCGCAGAGGCGCTCAAACTAATGGTCGGAATAGGCACGCCACTGATTGGGCGCTTGCAGCTATTAGATGCTCGGAATATGGCTTGGCGCGAAATGCGCTACAAACAAGATCCTGCCTGCCCAGTTTGTAATCACCGTACAGAGTAAACGATAATAATTATCAATAACATGGCTTGCTATATAGACAAGCGGTCTAAAAGCTGCAATAGTAGAGCCCATGAACGCACTTCAACGCCCCCTTATTTCCCAGCCGACGAGCTGGTGCTACCGCCACTATATGTTACTGGCGGCCTAGACTCATTTATTTGAACGATGCCGCCGGTCCAGGCGGCATTGTTGTTTCTACACACCCCATGGGCTCGGCGGCGTAAATCCACACAAGGATCGAGAGCATGACTTCGCATATTATTCTGACTGGCGACCGTACTACTGGGCCATTGCATCTAGGCCACTTTGTTGGCTCATTACAAAACCGCCTCGCATTTCAAGATAAACACACCCAATTTTTAATGCTGGCCGATGCGCAAGCACTCACCGATACCGATCACGATGTAGTACATCGCAATGTATTGGAAGTCGCGCTTGACTATCTTGCGGTTGGCCTGGATCCTGCTAAAAACACCATTTTTATTCAGTCGCAAGTTCCTGAGCTATCTGAGCTGACTTACTACTTTATGAATTTGGTCACAGTGGCCCGCCTAGAGCGCAACCCTACGGTGAAAGAAGAAATTCGCCAAAAGAACTTCCAGCGTGATATTCCCGCAGGATTTCTAAGCTACCCAGTGAGCCAAGCGGCCGACATTACCGCCTTTAAAGCCACTGCGGTGCCAGTAGGTGCAGATCAAGCGCCGATGATCGAGCAGACCAATGAAATTGTGCGCCGCTTTAATACCCTAGTGGGTAAAGATATTCTGCTAGAAACCCGTGCAATTATCCCGCAAACCGGCCGCCTACCAGGCGCAGATGGCCAAAGAAAAATGAGTAAATCCCAAGGTAATGCGCTGCATTTATCGGCTAGCCCAGATGAAATTAGCCAATACGTTAAAAGCATGTACACCGATGCGAAGCACTTAAGAATTAACGACCCAGGCCAAGTTGAAGGCAATGCCGTCTTTACTTTCCTTGATGCTTTTGAACCCGATATTAGTTTTATTGACGATTTGAAAGCCAAGTACCGCAAGGGTGGCTTAGCCGATTCAGTGATCAAGCAGCATTTAGAGGTGCGTCTGCAAGAGTTGATCGCGCCGATCCGCACTCGCCGTCTTGAGCTAGCCAAAGACCCAGCCCATGTCATGCAAATCTTAAAAGCAGGCACGATGCATGCGCGCACCATCGCCGCAGCAACTTTGGGCGAAGTAAAATCTGCACTGGAGTTGGACTATTTTAACTAGCAGATTGTTCTCATAAGCACAGATAGGGGCGGCTATCGCCCCCCCCCCCCTACAAACTTTGGCCTAGAAAAATTTCATAAGCCAAATCCACCACCTTGTCGGGGTAATGACGGCCCTCTATCCTACCAATTAAACGCTCAGCAGCCAGCCGGCCAATCGCTTCACGCGGGGTGATTACGCTAGCTAGCTGTGGTGCTAGGGCTAGACCAATATCGAGGGCATTAAATCCAGCCACGCTGATTTGTTCTGGTACACGAAGCCCCAATGCTTGGCAGGCCAACATCGCGCCCGCAGCAATATCATCATTGGTGCAAAATACCCCATCCAAATCAGACGCAACTTGCAGCGCATCACGTAACAATTGCCCACCTAAGGTAAAGCAGGAAGGCTGATCGGTGTGAATCAGAATAGGCTCAAGCCCCGCCTCAGCCAGTGCCGCTAAATACCCTGCTTCACGCTGGCGCGTTCTATGGTCTAAACGTGCCGCCAGATAGGCAATCCGTTTGCGCCCTTTAGCCAGCATTAAACTCACCATCACTTGCGCCGCGGCGGCATGATTTAAACCAACCGCCAAATCAATCGGCCGCTCAGGCAGCTCCATAACTTCTACCACGGGAATAGCGGCGGTTTCCAACATTCTTAAGCTGCGATCAGTATGCTGCGTTTCAGACAAAATCAGCCCATCGACATTAAACGAAAGTAATTGCTCAATCTGCTGCTCTTCCCGCGCCATGGTATAGCCGTAATGACCATAGAGCGCGTGCAATCCAGCTGGCCCAGTTACCGACTCAATACCACGTACTACACTAGAAAAAACCTGATTTGACATCGAAGGTAGTAACACACCTATTGCACGGCTTTTGGCATTCGCCAGCATATCGGGCACACGATTATGGATGTACCCCAGCTCCTCCATTGCCAGTGCAATTTTCTGCGCCGTTGCTACCGCCACTTGCTGCGGCTCACGCAGATAGCGGCTAACGGTCATTTTGGAGGCACCTACTTTATCGGCAACATCTTGCAAAGTAGGCCGCCGAGCTTTGTGATTCATATAGTTCCTAAAACAATTTCTGCAAGGGATTTGTAACAAGGTAAAATCGCTTGGCAGTTTCTTACAAGCTCAATATACGTCCAGTCGCATCAGTATGAACATCTAAAGCATCTCATTTAATTCATACCTATGCTGTCTTTAAGTGTAATTTTAACCTGTACAGCTGATCTATTCTTCGTCTATGTCCGTCTGGCCTTAGATCAATGGAGTATGAAACGTGCGCCTGCTGTTAACGAACCTGCTCCTAGCCTTAGCTTACATAGTGGCAGGCAAGCTTGGCTTACTGATATCACTTCCTCCCGGATATGCCACAGCCATCTGGCCCGCAGCAGGGATAGCGTTTGCTGCTTGCTTATTATTTGATGGGCGCAAAATTTGGCCGAGCATACTCATTGGCTCTTGGTGCGTTAATATAAGCGTAGGGCCACACTGGGATTTGGGGATTTTACCCCTTATTATTGCCGCTGGATCGGTCTTACAAGCAATGATTGGCGCCAGATTACTACGTAAATTTGATCCACACTTTGAAATGGATCAGCCTATACGTATTCTGCAATTTAGTGGCTGTGGGCTCTTGGCTTGCACCATCGCCAGCAGTATTGCCAATACCGCCTTATTCTTTAAAGGCTATTTAAGTGGAGATTTACTTGCACAAAACTTATCCACTTGGTGGCTAGGGGATGCGCTGGGCGTATTAATTTTTACACCGCTCTGTATTGCTCTTTACGACAAACGCCCAGTTTGGAGGGATAGGCGCTGGATGGTGGTGACGCCACTTCTGCTCACCTTCTCATCTTTTGTCTTTGTGTATTTATTTCTCAGGAACAGTGAAATAAAACAGATACAAAACCAGTTTTCTACCGAAGCAATCACGATTAGCCAAGATTTTGAGAAATTAGATGCAGTAAACACCCAAACCCTGCGCAGTTTGGCTACCCTAGCCCAGTTGGTTAAACCATTATCCTTGCCGCAGTTTTCTACCTTTGTAAAACAAAGCAATCAAGCCTCTACAAGCTTTCGTACTTTATCTTGGGCCCCCTTATTACGCCATGCTCCCTACGATCGCCAATATAAACAGCTACAACAAACCCTCAATTTAAATAATATAAAAATACACCGTCTAGCCAGCTGGCAGCCCAATCCCCTTGGGGTTTTACCCTTAACCATGATCAGCCCACCCAGCCCTTCAGTGTTGGGATTAGATTTACTCTCCGAGCCACGCCGAGCTCAAACAGCAAAGGCCGTTATGACAAGCCATCAAGTCGCCATTAGCCCCAAAATCTTACTTAGTGATGATTTAAAAGGACCTGGTGGCTTACTCATGATGGCCCCTGTTTTATCTGCAACGGGGGAGGTAGAAAGCATTGTATCCGGTGTTATTGATATTCGGAGCTGGCTTAAACTAATGCAACAACACAAGCAAGTACAGTGGGCAATCCTTGATCTTACCGAGTGGAAAGCTGAAGTGGTTTACTCTAATTTTAATCGCCCCTTCCCCTTATTTATAGGTTCAAGCCAACTCGACCCTACCGGCGTTTATTTTCAACAGCCCCTCAATTTTGCAAATCGGCAATGGCAGCTGATCTTGCATAAACCAACCAATGCCTTAGGTGGCAAAACCATCAGTGCTTCCTTAGTGCTGTTATTTTGTATCCTGACCGCCACTGCCGTCATCGGAAATCTCGCCTTAATTTTAAGTGCAGACCGCCGCCGTGTAGCGATTGAAGTTGAAAACAAAACCCTTGTTTTGCAGCAAGAAATGATCATACGCAAGCGACAGGAGATACAACTTATTGAAGCCAAACAGCAAGCTGAATCAGCCAATCTAGCCAAGAGCCAGTTTCTAGCCACCATGAGCCACGAAATTCGTACCCCCCTTAATGGCGTAATGGGAATGGCCCAGCTGCTGATGCAAGAAAAAGTAGGTGAGGCAGAACGCCTAAATTATGCACAAACTATCCTTCGCTCCGGCGATAATCTGCTTTCCTTACTGAATGAAATTTTAGATTTTTCTAAAGTAGAAGCGGGGAAAATGGCATTAGAATCGCTGATTTTTCAACCTGCTGAGCTAGTGCAAGAAGTTGCCAATTTATTCCAAGAAACCGCCCATCAACGAAATCTAGAGCTAGTTTTATTATTTGATGTACCGCTTAATTTAAGCTGCTGGGGTGATCCTTATCGCTTAAGACAAGTCATTAGCAACTTACTCAGCAATGCGCTTAAATTTACGAAGAAAGGAACCATCACCCTACAACTCGAGCAATTAGAGAACTCTTTCTTAAAGTTTACGGTAGCAGACACCGGAGATGGCATAGATGAATTACAAATCTCTAAGCTATTTCAAACCTTTAGCCAAGGCGATAGTAGCATCACTCGCCGCTATGGTGGCACAGGCTTAGGCCTTGCCATTTGCCGCAGTCTGATTCAGCTAATGGGGGGTGAAATCGGGGTAAAAAGCCAATTAGGCAAGGGATCACAATTCTGGTTTCAGATTCCTGTTGATGAAGCAACAGACTCAGAAAAGCACCAACCCATCCATTACCAAGCATTACCTCCACTACAAAAGACGCCGCAGATACATCGTATTTTAGTGGTTGAAGATAACCCCATCAATCAAGCTGTTGTGTTAGCCATGCTGGCTCGTTTAGGCTATCAAACTGGGCTGGCTCAACACGGACAAGAAGCACTCGATGCCCTAAAAAGTGCAAGCCCCTATGATTTAATTTTAATGGATTGCCAAATGCCCATCATGGATGGTTATGAGGCTAGCTTACGAATCCGTAGCTGGGAGCAACAATTCAAACGCAAACACATCCCCATTATTGCCCTCACTGCAGATGCCTATCAAGAAGATAAAGACCGCTGCCAAGCAGTAGGTATGGACGATTTTTTAAGTAAACCCCTCCGCATTCATGACCTAGCAGACACCCTCAAACGCTGGCTACCACAACGGCTGGCTCGCTCTATTTTAGGCTACTCAGTACTGACACGGCCTACTAGGCTGAAGACAAGCAAATAATCACGGCATGATGCAAAAATGGCTTAAGAACGCCACTCCATCCTATCACCGGCATCACAACGTCATATTTATCTATCAATATCATGGTTGAAAAACCATGATAGATAGCAGACGCTGGCTCTAAAGCGCTGTGCCTGATAGACTACTGCCCCTTTTGGTCTGCGAGATAAGTCATTGTGAATACAACATCTTTTGCCAATCTACCCCTCTCGCCGGCCATGCTGCAAAACTTGGACAGCTTGGGTTACGTTGAGATGACCGAGATCCAAGCGCGCAGCCTGCCGCTCATTCTAGAGCGCCGCGATTTAATCGCCCAAGCTAAAACCGGTAGCGGCAAAACGGCAGCGTTTGGGATTGGCATGTTGCATAAGCTTAACCCTAGCTACTTTGCCATTCAGGGCTTGGTGATTTGCCCCACGCGCGAGTTGGCCGATCAAGTTTCTAAAGAGCTGCGCCGTTTAGCACGCTTTACCGACAATATTAAAATTCTAACGCTATGTGGTGGCTCGCCAATGGGGCCGCAAATTGCTTCCCTAGTACACGGTGCGCACATTATTGTCGGCACACCGGGCCGTATCCGCGACCACTTGGGCCGCGCCTCGATTGATTTATCTACGGTACAAACGCTGGTGCTGGACGAAGCCGATCGCATGGTCGACATGGGCTTTTACGATGAGATCGCCGGTATTGTCAGCGCCTGCCCAACGCGCCGCCAAACCCTGTTGTTTTCTGCCACCTATCCCGACAATATTCGTAAAGACAGCGCTAAATTCCTAAAGCTGCCTGCCGAAGTTAAAGTAGAGGCACAACATGCTGATAGTCAAATCGAACAACGCTTCTACCTCGTTGAACACGAGGAACGTAACGCCGCCGTGGCGCAGTTACTCAATCACTACAAACCGGTCTCGACACTGGCCTTCTGCAATACCAAGATCCATTGCCGAGAGCTTGCTGCCGAGCTCCGAGATCAAGGTTTTAGTGCCCTGGCGCTTTACGGCGAGCTAGAGCAACGCGAACGCGATGAGATTCTGGTGCAGTTTTCTAATCAAAGCTGCTCAGTACTGGTTGCTACCGACGTGGCCGCACGGGGTTTAGATATCCAAAGCCTAGGCGCGGTGATTAACGTTGACGTATCTAAAGACACCGAAGTACATATCCACCGCATTGGTCGTACCGGCCGTGGCCACGATAAAGGCCTAGCCCTCAGTCTTTGCGCCCCGAACGAGAAAAAATGGGTGACCCTGATCGAAGAATACCAAGGCGGCCCAGTGCGTTGGTTTGATTTGAACACCCTAGAAGCCGAAGCCAGCGGCCCGCTACGCGCCCCCATGGTGACGCTATGCATTATGGGCGGCAAAAAAGACAAACTTCGCCCTGGCGATTTACTTGGCGCTTTGACTGGCGATGCGGGCCTGACTAAAGAGCAGGTCGGTAAAATTAATGTTTATGAATTTATGGCCTATGTGGCCATCGATCGCCGCGTGGCGGATAAAGCATTTAATAGCCTGAGCCAAGGCAATATCAAAGGCCGCAGCTTTAAAATGCGCTTTATCGGCGCTTAATAGGCAAGGGGCACGACATGCCGTGCCCCTACAAATAAATAATAGGCGCTGTGTAATCTGCACTAATTCATGATTGCTTCACACGCCAATACAAGTACACAGGTATAATCACGCCGTGGGCGCGTTACCCAGTCTCCGCGCTACACCACCCAGATACGCCATCAAGCTTAAATCATTTACCTCGCAATGTTTTTTTGCATGCAGGGCTCAGCAAAAAGTTGCTGAGTGAGCTATCTTGATGCCATATTTGTAAGATCACCTACCCCATCTGCCTTTGACTGGCGCCACTCTTGGCGACAGGCCGATATCTCCTCTGGAGTTTGAATGAGTTTTTCCGCCCTAGGGCTTGCGGACGACATCGTCCGTGCCGTTACTGAACTTGGCTACACCACACCAACCCCTATTCAGCAACAGGCGATTCCTGCCGTGCTATCCGGTGGTGATTTACTTGCTGGCGCACAAACCGGCACGGGTAAAACAGCCGGCTTTACGCTGCCGCTGCTGCATTTACTCAGCACAAAACCTGCTACTGGCAAAAAAATTCGTGCACTGATTCTTACCCCTACGCGTGAACTAGCCGCTCAGGTTGAAGAAAGCGTGCGCGACTATGGTAAATACCTGCCGCTTAAATCCATGATGATGTTTGGCGGCGTCAGCATTAACCCGCAAATTAAACAACTGAAAGGTCAGGTCGATATTCTGGTGGCCACACCAGGCCGTCTGCTCGATCATATGTCGCAGAAAACCGTTGATTTAAGCGCAGTTGAGATTTTGATTCTGGATGAAGCAGACCGCATGCTCGACATGGGGTTTATTCGCGATATCAAAAAAGTGCTCGCTCTATTGCCAGCCAAGCGCCAAAACCTGCTGTTCTCAGCTACTTTTTCTGATGAAATCAAAACCCTCGCCGATGGTCTGCTAGATAAGCCAGCGCTGATCGAAGTGGCTCGCCGCAACGCCACCGCCGAAATGATTACGCAAAAGGTTTACTTTGTTGATCGTGAGCGTAAACGTGAGCTGCTCACCAAGCTGATCAAAGAAAAAAATTGGTTCCAAGTTTTGGTGTTTACTCGCACCAAGCACGGCGCTAATCGCTTAGCCGAGCAACTGAGCAAAGATGGCATTAACTCGCTGGCGATTCACGGCAATAAGAGCCAAGCCGCACGTACTCGGGCCTTAGCCGAGTTTAAATCTGGCACGCTGCAAGTGCTGTGCGCTACCGATATTGCTGCTCGTGGCATTGATATCGAAGAATTGCCACATGTGGTGAACTTTGAGCTACCTAACGTAGCTGAAGATTATGTGCACCGTATTGGCCGTACTGGCCGTGCTGGCTCTGAAGGTGAAGCGATTTCCTTGGTTTGTGTGGATGAGCACAAGCTATTAAACGATATCGAACGCCTGATCAAACGCGATATCACCCGTGAAAGCGTGGAAGGTTTTGCCGTTGATCCAAGCATCAAAGCCGAGCCCATTTTAAATGGCCGCAATGGTGCAGCGCGTAATAGCAACCGCGACCCACGTAACCCAAATAGTGGCCGTCCTCCGCGCGGGCATAATCGCACCAACAATGCCCCAGCGGCAGCAACAGGCGATGCACCGCGCCAACCTCGTGCAAGCGACGATAGCCGCCGCCCAGCAGCGCGCCCAGCTAGCCGTTTCAACCCCGATGCCCGCCCTGCTTCGGAAGGCCGTTTCAATAATAATCCACGTGGTGAAACACCTTCTTCCGCAGCGCCACGCCCTGCAGGCGAAGGCCGCTTTAACAACAATCCACGTGGCGAAGCGCGCAGCCCATCGGCAGCGCGCCCAGCAGCAGATGGCCGTAGCAATCCACGCACTGGCCGTAGTGATCAGCCACAGGGGCGTGCGCCGCAAGAGCGCAGCTATGCCGATCGTGGCGCGCGCAGCGATACACCACGCAGCGCAGCACCGCGTACGCCAGCTAAGCCGCGTGGTGATCAACAGCCATTAAGCAATGAAAACACCCCAGTGGCCGCCTTATTTGCCCCAATCAAACGATCGGGCGGTCGCCACCACTAAGCAGCGGCACGGCATACCGTGCTGCAGCAGCTTGACCCAAACGGCGCTCTAAGCGCCGTTTTTTATATGTGCTCAGCAAGCTCATAAAAAGTAATTACTCACAAACCCGCACACTCCCTTCTTGGCTTATTCATTAATTAAATCCTGATAAATCGCCGCTCCCCGCATAAAGCCTAGCTTTAACCCCGCCATTAAGAATACAGCCCTCTTGGCAATATTCATCTAGAAGCGGCCCACCTAATCCTAAATAGCTAGATATTGGCCCAGCTCAAGGCATGCTGCCGCACCTCAGATTAAGCTAAAAAAAATCCCCTAGAAAGCGTGCCACCATGACACAAAATCACCCAAAACTACCTGCAGACCCTTACTACGAAGGGGTTCCTGGTTATATGACCGATGTTTACGACTGGGCCTATGTCAACCCCAAACGCGTTAATCAACTTGACCATAATATGGTGGTTAAAGTGCTGCTATTTGGGAATGACCAGCGCCTGATGCGCGCCTATCTGAATGAAATTGAACCAGGTATGAAGGTGTGGCAGGTGGCGCATGTTTATGGCGACCTTGTACGTAAAGTCGCTCAAAAAGTAGGGCCGGAAGGTGAATTTCATTTATGCGATATTACCCCCGCACAAATTGAGCACGCACAGGCCAAATTAGCGGGATATCCATGGGCAAAAGTGATCCGCAGTGACGCCGCCACCTATCAAAGCGCGCTATCGTTTGATCTTATTTGCAGCTTCTTTTTATTACATGAAGTACCTGATGAAAAAAAACGTAGCATCGTCGACCATATGCTCAGCCAAATACCCGTTGGTGGAAAAGTATTGTTTGTTGATTACCATCGCCCATCGCTCTGGCAGCCAATCCGCTGGATATTAAAGTGGGTAAATGCCAAGCTAGAGCCCTTTGCCGAAGCGTTATGGAATAATGAAATCAACCATTACGCCAGCCACGCAAATCAATACCATTGGCAAAAACGCACGATATTTGGTGGGGTCTACCAGATAGTAACCGTCACTCGAATGCCGCAACCTTAAACCGGCAACTCATCGAACGCTTAGAATCTGTTGATGCTTGATACACACACAGAGGCATAATCAGCCCAATACAAACCATGACGAGCATAAAACACAACATAGCGGACTGAAGGGTCTGCATTGTTGCCGCTCAAAAATCGCAGCCAACACTTATCAATCATTGCCCCCTCTGCGCACAAAGGTAAAAAGTGATCAGCTGCGCGGGTAGCTGGGTAATCCCCCCACAAAACCAGCTCATTTTTAAGTAGAATTTTCTCGCAGTCTTTGAGGAGCTCTACATGAAAGCAGCACGTTATTCCGACAGCCAGATTATGGCGATTTTAAAGCAAGCCGAA
>JBDKJX010000009.1:0-82132 GCA_039796405.1 Pseudomonadota bacterium | reverse complement strand
TGGCTTTGGATTTACAATAACGAGCGCCCGCATATGGGATTGGGCGGCATCACCCCGAAACAAAAACTGGCATTACATGCCTAGCCTCTACTTCTAAGTGAGCTTAAAAATGGGGGGATTACCATACCAACCTTACGAAAAACCTAAATCTTAAAACACGGAGAACTCAGAGAACACAGAGTTTCACGGAGAAAAGCAAAGCTTGAACAAAGTTGTTTTGTAAGGTTTTAAGTGTTTTAAAAAACCCGCAATTATGATTCGTATCTCAGCGTGTGGCACGGGGCTTAAATCTCCCCTTGAAACACGCCGTAGCGAGGAAAAAACGGGGCGGGATTTCGGCAAGGGAGCGAGGAACGAGCCAATCCCGCCTGCCGCCGACTCGATTGTCCGCAGCGCAGGGGCCTTCGTGTTTCGTGGGGTCGCCTTCTTTGGCTTCGTTTCTTGGCGAAGCAAGAAAGGAAGGCCCCGCGGTGGCTACCGCTCCTAAATCAACGTGCCGAAGGCACTTAAAATATTTTACATGGCACACGTCGACTGCAACCCACCACACAAAAACTCAAACCATCCCCCCGCAATGCAACATTCAATCTCCCCATCCCACAACAGCTAAGCTAAAATGAATCTCACCCATACCGTGCGCCTTAATCACTTTCAAGCTAAAGAATGACCACTGACCAGACCACTCAATTAATTGAAAAACTTGAAATGAAAATCAGTTCATTTCAATACGTGCTCGCCTATCGCAATATTTTTGTGATTAGTTTTTTTAGCTCAGGTGAGATTCTGGATCATAATTATCCTTCGCACGAAAGCGCCACCCAACTCGATCATTTCAGCTTTTTAATTGGCACCGACAACCTAGCGGCAATTAAAGCGCTGATTAAAACCTCAGTGAGTGGATCGGACGGCTGGAAGTTTTTTAATCGTGATTTAAAACTGCATTTATTCAGGGTTCAGCAAAATCTGTGGCATATCGAAGTAGGATCGATAGAAGAAGAAAACGATAGCCATAATCCAAACCCAGATTTTGCAAAATTCTACAGCCTGACTGAAACGCTAACCGAATTCAGAGAATGGCAAGATAGCGGTGAAATTGACGAAGTATTAGAGCGTATCCGCAGCCAACACTTGCCGCAAATCCGCCAAGTAAAAGCCACGATTTCTGACCCAATTTTAATTATGTGCCTTGATCTAATCGAAGGGATTGTGGCCTCTGCGGTCAATGATAATGGCGAAATAGATGGCAGCCTGTACGCACTATTAACACCCTCTGAAGTGCAAGTAGCCAAATTTATTAAGGTTGGCATGTCCACCAAAGAAATTGCCCAAAGCTTAAGCGTGGCCTCCAAAACGGTAGAAAATCACCGCAATAGCCTTAGAAATAAACTAGGAATTACCAATAAAGGCATTAATCTGCGTAATTACCTAATCAGCCTTTCCAATTAAAAAAGCCCTGCCAATGTGGCAGGGCTTGAGCCGTTTTCATACCGCTATAGGTTTACTGGCAAGCAGCACCTTTAGTCCAAACATCACTTACATCAGGCTGATTACCTTGAGTCCACCATTTATTGGTGTATTCAAAGCCATTGTATGAAACCTTAGTACCACCCGCTGCATAAACCTGAGTGGCAGACCATGCCGCAGCTGCGCAAGTGTTGGCGCTACCTGCTTCAAAACTTACAGCAACACTGCGTGGGCCAGTTACATTCACCAGCGTAAATGAGCTGCTAATCGCTTGCGCTACGCCATCTACAGTAATGCTCTTGATTTTAAAGCTAGCATTTGGCGTGATAGTGAACACTTGATTGGTTTTTTCACGAACCTGCACCACGCCTGATGGAGAAATTGAGCCATTAGCACCCGCAGAAGCAGTCACAGGGAAATAAACCGCATTCGCCGGATCATCAATCTTTATATCGCTGTAATTGCCGGTTACACCGTAGAAATTCTTGGCCGACAAATCAGAGATCTTTGTATTGAGTAAACGCAGCGCCTTGGTATCCCCACCATTAGAAGCTGGATTTAAGGTCAGTATCCCATCAGCGCCATCTTGCTTCAAGGCTAAGGCGCTAAAATTGTAAGCAAATGCAGCTAAATTAACCGTGGTATTGGCAGCCTTAAAGTAATCAACGCTCTTAGCCTTGCCCCAGCCCCAAGTTGTTGGGTTCAGCAGCACAGTGTATTCCAGCGCAGCGTAGCTACCTGCCATATTGGTAAACATATCTGCACTAACTTGAGCACGCGTTATGCCTGACAATTCAATCCAAGAATAAATCCCACCATCGGCCGCTTGTGTACCCACAAACAGGCTGCCATTGTCTTGGAACACTTTCAGATGCTTAAAGCCCAAACCTGCCGTACCTTGGATTTGATCTAAAGCTGGGTTAAAGCCCGTTGCCGTTTGCTTGCCGGACCATGCCAATTTATACACGGTAGATACAGCAATCACCGCAGCAGGATTTGCTTTTACCGCTGCAGCACTTACTTTTTCAAGTAGTACAGACTGACCAACAAACTGCAGTAATGCACCGCCTGCGCTATCTGTAACCGCTAAGTTTGCCAGCGGATTAGAACCAGTCCAGTTGCGCAGCACAATCTTATCGTTGCCAATCACAAAGTCTTTCACTGTGGTGGTGCCGCTAGGGTATTGACTCAGATAAATTGTATTTTTGCCGCCACCAGTATAAACCGTGTCATTTCCTAAGCCTGCAGACAACACTTCATCCAGCGGGCCACCGCTGATGACGTCATCACTAGGGGTATCAATCAGCGTATCGTAATTACCAAATTTATCGATATACGTGGTCACGCAGGTGCCCTGCTCATCGCAAGCCACTTTATTGGTGATCAATAAATCCGCTGCGCCCCAAGCACCACCCAAATGAGCAGCGGCCAATAAGCCAGACATGGTGGCTTTAATAGTGATCGGATTACCCTGCTCGTCTTTACCCGGCCAAGTTTTAGCTAAAGCCTGTGCCCAAGTAATATTGGCAGCCGCCAGCTTTTCTGACATCACGCCATAGTTAAAGCGCATGGCATCACGAATAACGTATTCTTGTTTTGCTGGGATTTTTAAATCAGCAAAGCTATTCACGCCATTTCTACCAGAGAAAGTACCATCCCAGCGATTATTATGCGTACCACGAACTTTATTGCCGCCCGAACCAGGAATTTCAATCGTTGCTTCAGTGACGCCATTTGCCCATGTTGAATCAGGCGCAAAGATATAGAATTTATCTAGGGTTTCTGTTGCAGAAACATATTTCACCGGTGTGTAATAACCGGTATCAATCATTAATGCTTCACCAAGCTGATAACCAATAAATCCCCATGCATTTAATGAGCTATATTGCATGGTTTTAAACATTGCCGCTTGATCAGCCGCATTTTGGTTATAAATTGTATTAAGACCTAGCTTAGTAAAATACTGATTTACCGTAGTAGGCTCAATAACTAAGCTGCCTGTAGCTGGATCGCGCACGGGCACGCCAGGGGTAACTACTTTGGCGTAACGCAGAATAGGTGAATTAAAATTCTGTTTATAAAAATCTGCTTTATCGGGATCAATACCCGATTCAAAAGCACGCATATTATCAAGGAAATCCTGAAAAGATCCTTTAGTGGCTACAGGCGCGGCAGCCGAAATCATTGGCACAGAAATGAATAAAGAAGCTAATATGGTTAAGCGGCATTTCATTTTCATTTTCTCTCAGGTTATTTAAGATAAATGCTCTAAAAAACACAAAATTTTATTTATATGAAAACTTCAATTTGCTCTAATGCTTAGCCTATTTAACTGCTGCACCTCCAGATAAAAATCACTTAAAAACTTCTACAATCAGCACCACCCTTAGCTCAATGAATACAGCCCAATCACGCTATATTCATCGGCTAAGTTATTTCAAAGACAAAGCTGGGCTGCAGCCCTTGCACTGCATTCACGGCTGCCATAACTGCAAATATGGCTGGCTAACTTTGGTACGGCTTCATAGGCATTTCTTAAGCCGATCACCACTAATTGCGCACCAAATTTCTCTGCCAATTGGGCTAGCAGCGCTTTGGAAGCGGCTTGTTTAAAGTCTTCACCGGGGAGCGGATAATTTTCGATCACGGCTAACACTACTTGCTGTGGCTGAACGTCTACGCTGGCCAGCCAAACCTGTGCTGCTTGGTAATTCAAAATATTGAGTTGCTCACTGGCCACGCCTTGGCTTAGCTCGGCAGCAAAGTAATCAAAGGCGGGCACGGCTTGGTTGGGGCCAATGCCGCGCGGATTCACCAAATTGGCGTAATCAGCCAGCGGCGTGGTTTGCACCACAAAGACCTCTTTACCCGCTTGTATCGGTAGATTGTGGGCGCTATCGCTCAGGATTTTAACTGCAGCCTTGGCCGCTGCCTGCTCTACCTTACGATTAGCCGCGATATTAATATCTTGATATAGCGGCATTGCTGTCAGCCTTGCCAACTTAAAGGCCACAACCCGCTCAACGATTTTATTTAGATCAGCCTCAGGCATGCGGCCGTCTTCCACGGCGCGCACAATCGCAGCGATCATGGCTAGCTGGTTTTCGAGGTAATTATCATTGTGATCGTAATGCTCTTCGGAGAGCATCATCATGTCGATGCCCGCTTTAAACGCAATAATCGCGGCATCTACCGGCGAAAAATTCCGCCGAATCGCGCCCATATTCATGCTGTCCGAAATCACAATGCCCTTAAAACCGAGCTTTTTGCGCAATACATCCTGCAAAATTGCGCGAGATAAAGTGGCTGGGTATTCAGGATCAATTTGTGGATAGCAGATATGTGAGGTCATCATCAGCTCCACGCGTGCGTCAATCGCCGCCTTAAATGGCGCAAGATCTTCGATCAGCAGGGTAGCCAGTGATTTATCCACCACGGGGATTTCGCGGTGAGTATCACCCGTGGTATCGCCATGGCCAGGAAAATGCTTGGCACACACCACAATGCCGCCATCGTGCGCACCGTGTACGGCAGCCCCAACTTGGATCGCCACCTCAGCAGGCACTTCACCAAAAGCACGGGTATCAATAATCGGTGAATTAGGCTGTAAATTAACGTCAGCACAGGGGCCAAGCACACAATTAAAACCAGCCGAGCGCATCTCTAGCCCAAATACGCTATACATCTGTGCCGTGAGCGCTGGGTTATCCGCCGAGCCAAGCGCTAAATTACCTGGGCCAGTAGAAGACTCAGGGGTCAGCACGCTCCAAGCGCCTTCTTGATCCACACCCAGCAGCATAGGCACGGCATCTGCTCGCTGATTCACCATCGCCGCCATCGCACGGGTCAGTTGCTGCGCTTCTGCAAAGGTCGAGGCGTTATCTTGGCTGAGATAACAGCCGCCCAAGTTATAGCGCTCAATCAAAGGCCGAGCCGCTTCAGCGTCTTTGCCTGGAAAAGCCAAAATAAACAATTGACCGACTTTTTCTTCTAAAGACCAGTTGCTAATCTTCTCAGCAGCTTGGCTTTGATACGATTCAAACATACAAGACTCCAAATTTAAGCAATAAGGGGCCATTGGCCGTGCAAAACACGGTCAGTGGTTAATATAAATTGAGTAAAAAATTCAAGAAGAAAGAGCAGTAGGCACAGAGAGTAAGAAGAACAAACAGCACACTGAAAAATCTAAAAACAAATATGAAAAAGAGAGAGCAGCAGTGCTTACAAAAAGCCAGAATAAGATTGAATACGCTCTCCGTATCACGCAGTGTCTTCTGTGTTCTCTTTGGTTCAAGATTTAGGGTTTGTGCTGTCACGCGTGGGCACGGGTGCCCACCCTACACATTTAACGTTTTTTCTTACGCAAATTACCCATCGTTAGCGTCACGGCAAAAATGATAATGAGGCCACGGAAGATCAGCTGTTGATCCACGTTCAAGCCCATCAAGACCAGCCCGTTATTCACCATACCCATAATCAGTGCACCAATGATGGATCCCATCACCGTGCCCTTGCCGCCAAATAAGCTGGTTCCGCCAATAATCACGGCAGCAATCACCATCATTAAATCGTTTTCGCCCAAGGTGTAACGCGCGCTTTGCAAGCGGCCTGCATACAAAATCCCCGCTAGGGCAGCCAGCGATGCATTCAGCACCAGCACATATAGCTTGATGCGATTCACATTAATGCCTGAATACATGGCCGCTATCTTATTGCCACCGCTAGCCAACACCTCTTTACCAAAAGCGGTGCGGCGTAATAGCACATGGCCTAGCACGGCAATGGCGATCATCCATAAGAACAGCACCGAGATCGGGCCAAAATCCCCAGAGCCAAAAACAAAAACAAAGCCTTCGTGTTCAACAGGGATGGATTGCAAAGCGGTAATCCAGCGGGTAACGCCGGTGATAATCCCAGCCATACCTAAGGTCACCAAGAAGGAAGGAATGCCTACTTTGGATACAAATAGGCCATTAATCAATCCACACAATGCCCCCGCCAGCAGCGCGCCCAGCACAGCCCAAACCACGCCGTACGGCATCAGCAGCGCGGCGGTAACGGCTGATAAAGCAACGATGGCACCAAAAGAGAGATCAATTTCTGCCGCCGATAATACAAACGTCATGCCCACCGCCATGATGGAAATCATGGCGGTTTGCCGAGCAATATTCATTAAATTGCCAGCGTTTAAAAAACCTTTATCGTGCAAGGTAATTGAGAAAAACAAGAAAATACCAATAAAAACCAAGTAGATAACAAAGTTTTTCCATTCTATTTGGCGTTTTGGCAGCGCGATGGCGTCCGCTTTATTAACCGTGATATCCATACCTTGCCTCTTAAAAAGGTTTTGCAAAACGAAGCTACATCTAAATAACGGCCATTAAGAACGCTATTGGCCCAAATACTCACCCTACTGAGTCATATAGGGGCGGCTGCGCCCAACAAGCTACTGCACTGCCGCAAGGAGCCGCTCTTCTGACAATCCTTCGCTTATTTGCCCAGCAATCCGGCCTTTGTTCACGATATAGGTGCTATCGCAAAAGCTGGCTATTTCGCTGTATTCGCTAGAAACAAACACCACCGCATTACCTGCGGCCGCGTATTCATTCACGATGCGCATAATTTCGTATTTAGAGCTTAGGTCGATACCAAAAGTTGGGTCATCCAGCAGCATAATGCGCGCGCCAGTGCTCATGCACTTGGCGATAACTACTTTTTGCTGGTTACCACCGGATAAAAATCTGACTTGCTGATTCGGCCCACTGGTCTTTACGTGTAAGCGCTTAATCAGAGACTCAACCAGTTCTTGGCTACGCACCTCATCAATAAGTAAGTTTGGAGCTAACTTATCAAATAAGGACATTAACATATTGTCAGAAACACTAAAATCTAAAACCAAGCCTTGGCTGCGTCTATCCTCAGGCACAAGATTGATTCCCAGCTTAATCGCGTCTTTAGGCGTACGAATTTTAACTTCTTCGCCATCAAGCAAAATCTGCCCTGAGGCGATCGTATCTAGGCCAAAAATAGCTTCCAGAATTTCGGTGCGGCCACTGCCCAATAAGCCAGCCAAGCCCACCACCTGCCCAGGGTAAACGGCAAAAGACACTTCATTTAAAGCTGCAGTCACCACATTTCTTAGCTCTAGCAAGGGAGTTTGTTTGGTATTTACGCTGCGCTGCCAGTTTTCATTGGCTTGGCGATGATGGCCCAGCATATCGGCCACTAGCGCTTCTAGATTAGTGCTGAGCACGGGCGAGCTACGCACCAGATGGCCGTCTCTTAATACGCTGACCGTATCGCAAATCTTAAAAATATCCCGCAAGTAATGCGTGATATAGATAATGGAAACCCCTTGGGATTTCAGCCGTTTAACCACCGTGAACAGCTTTTCGATTTCCATATCAGAAAGTGAAGCCGTTGGCTCGTCCAAGATAAGAATCTTGGCCTCTTGCGAAATGGCCTTGGCAATTTCTAATAGCTGCTGTTGGCCCATCGTTAGCTCGCCCACCGCCTGCCGTGGATCAAGCGTTACACCCATTTTTGCCAGCACCAATAAAGTGGCCTGCTCCATCGCGGCTTGATCGACCAAACCCCAACGACCTTGCCAATTAGCCATAAACAGGTTTTCTGCCACGCTCATAGTGGCAACAAGGCTTAAATCTTGATAAACCATCACAATGCCAGCTGCACGTGCGTCCCGTGGCGATTGAAAATCAACCGTCTTTCCAAACACATCTAACTGGCCAGCATCGCGCTGATAAAAACCATTTAATAGCTTCATCAAGGTGGATTTACCCGCGCCATTTTGCCCAACAATCGCGTGAACTTCGCCTTGCCTTAGAGTGAAATCCACCCCTTTTAACACGGCATTGCCATCAAACGATTTAGTCAGGCCACGTGCTTGAATTGCTAAATTATTCATTGGTCTTCCAAAGCTTACTGAGGTGGGCGAGCCATGTGGGCTTCACCTGTATCAGGCACGTGGGCAAAACGCTTGCCCACCCTACAATTACTTTTTCGCGGCCAAAGCCTTTACTACAGCGTCTGGCGGCTGGCGGAATAAGGCTTTTTGCCACTGAGTAGATAGATTATTGGAGGTCACCTTGATGGCATCCACGGTCACAAAGGCAGGGGTGGGTTTATTCAGTAGCGATAAAGCGCCCATGGTGGCGAGTGTTTTGCCCATGTCATACGGCAGATCGCTCACAATCCCCGCCACATTGCCGCCTTTCACCATATCTAGCGCATTCGCCGCGCCTAAATCCATGGTAATCACTTTTACATCTTTACGCCCTGCAGCACGCACGGCGGCGGTCACGCCTTCAGCAATTGCATCCCAAGGTGCATAAATCGCTTTTACCGATGGGTTTTGCGTCAGAATCGCCGAAGCAATCACTTCGCCATCGTTTGGATTAGCAATGCCCTTATCCGCCACCACTTTGATATTTGGGTAGCGCGCCAATACCGCCTTAACCGCGTTATCACGCTGATTGGTGACATAGTAATTAGCCGCATGGTGAATCACCGCCACATCACCCTTGCTGCCGATGCTGTCAGCCATTAACTCCGCAGCGGATTTACCCATGCCAAATAAATCATCCGTCACGATGCCAGCGTAGTCTTTACCGGCCTTAAAGCCCTGTGGTGCATTGCTAATAAATACCAGCTTCACGCCCTGCTGCACCGCTTGCTTAAACGCTACCGCGCCTGAAACCGGATCAATCACGAGAGAGATAATAATGTTTGGCTTAAGTGCTAAAACGGTTTCTAAATCAGTGCGCTGTTTTTTAGGATCCATTTCAGCATCCGTCACTGCCACCACTTTAATTCCCAGCTCATCAAATACTTTTTTTGCACCAGCAATCAGCGCAGTCGAAAAATCTGAAGTGGTATGCATCAAGATGGCAGCTTTGTAATCTTTGCCTTTTAACTGCGCTAGATCTGCCGTAGCGATCTTTACTTGAGCGTAAGGTGTAGGTGTTTCACCATTTGGCCCAACAGTGTGATCAACGGCTGCCAAGGCATTCGTACAGAATAAAACCAGCAATAGGCCCTTTAAACTTGTGCGCATTTTCCTAACCTCAGACTTAGGTGTTAATAGGTGTAGTTTAGGTGTTTTATAGGTAGTGTCAACTAGCATTACAAAAAAATTCCAAACAAATAACCGTTTTTATACTGATTACCCCGTGTTCTGATGTAGAACATAGGCATAAAAAAATTCCCCTACCAAGGCAGGGGAATAAATGCCGAAACTCGGCAGAGGAAAATACTAAGAATTACTTAGCAGCAATGCGCTCATTCCATTTTTTAGCAGCAGAATTTAAAGCGTCTTTCGCTGATTTACGGCCTTCAATTGCGGCTTGAACTTCATCGTTGAATTCTTTATTCATTGATGTTGCATCTGGCATGAGCGCAGCTGGCAGAGTCAGAGTACGTGCAGCCCCCATTGATTTAGCCGCCGTTGCACGTGCTACACCCACTGGATCGCCACTGGCGGCGCCAGAAAAGAAGAAATCGCTTTCAGCCGCTTTGCGAGCAGATGGGAAAGTAGTCCCACTTGCTTGCGAAAAGCCTAATTGCTGCTCGCTATTAGTGAGGAACAAGCCCAATTTAGCGGCAGCTTCTGGGTTTTTGTAAGCTTTAGGTTGTACAAATGCCATCAGCCAAGCACCCAGAGCCATTTTGCCGCCACCCGATGGGAAAGCCATTACAGCAGTGCGGTCATAAGCTGGTTTGTTATCAGTGACCAATTTGCCTAAGGCAGTTGGCCCTGTGGTCATCATGGCGATCTTACCTGCGCCATAGCCTGCAATTTCTTGTTCAAATTCAAGACGGAAGCTGTCTTTTGGCAATACGCCTTGTTTGTAAAGATCAGCAAACAATTCAACCGCCTTAATATGCTTAGGGCTATTAAACACAGCTTTGCCATTTTCGAAAATTGGCAGGCCCATATATTGGAACCAAGGGATCATGCCGCCATCACCGCTTTTCGTTGCCAATTTAGGTGAGAATGCAGCTACACCGGTTTTTTTAGTAATGGTACGAGCCGTCGCTACAAATTCATCGAAATTCTTTGGATCACCCTTAATACCGCTCTTGCTTAGAATTTCTTTGTTATATGCAATAACAGATACGGCATTGTAGAAAGGGTAGCCATAAATCTTGCCATTAACCGTTAAGTCTTGCAGAGCACCTGGCTGATATTCAGCCTTATTTTTACCAATCAAACCATCCAAAGGCTGCAACAAATCTTTGTGTGCAAATTCATGCGTCCACGGGGTATTAAAATTGACCAGCGCAGGTGGATTACCCGCAGCAATTGCCGAAATCAGCTTAGGCTGAATTTGATCCCAGTTCATATCAGTCCAAACAGCTTCCAGATCTGGATTGGCCTTGTTAAAGCGCTGAACTGCATCGTTCCAGTATGGGGCGAACTTAGTAACGTTAAATGTCCAAAATTCAACTTTGACAGAATCTGCTGCATGAGCAAAAGTTGAAGCCAGCATCGCTGCTAGCAATAAAGGACGTACTAACTTAAAGCGCTTTGACATAATGATCTCTCTTCGAGTTTATGAAGTGGACTTGTTAAAAGAAGCACTACCCTATGGAATACGACATTAAATCTACTGACTCGACCTATTGATTCGACGCGTAAACACCACACCTGTTTCAAGTTTTTTATTGAGTAGCCAAGCCCCCAGATAAGCTCAGCACAGAGCGAATAAGGACTTAATTAATCGCCCCACTTTGCAACAGGCAATAATTACATCGCCTTAGGTAATCAAAAGCAAAATGTAGGCATTTTGTAGGTGACCGTCAATAGTTACGCGTTTTCGTTGTATTTTTGTCATAACGACAAACCATGGCTTATTTCTTACTTAGAAATTTCTTTTTATGAACAAATTCTTTCTTAAAAGCAGGAAATATGGCTAAGCGAAATGAATACATAGAATACTTGCTAGAACAGCTCGCGGGCTTAGGCGTCTTACGTGCTAAAGCGATGTTTGGTGGTTATGGCTTTTATTGCGATGAAATCTTCTTTGCCATCGTGGTGAACGATATTTTGTATATCAAAGCTGATAGCCAATCCAAAGAAGAATTCACCCTCCTAGGGCTCACCCCCTTTAGCTATTACAAAAAAGATGGCACAGCACAAAGCATGGCTTACTACCCGCTTCCAGACTCCACCCTTGAAGAGCAAGAGGAAATGATGATTTGGGCAAAAAAAGGCATTGCCGCTGCTTTACGTAAACGCTAAGGCTTCACGGCGGCACCGTTCTCGTAGACAATTGAGATGAAAATCGCCATTTGATCAAAAATCAAACCGGTGCCAGATCACTGTCACGCTGAACCCAGATAAGACACTGGTATAAAAATTTGATGCCGATATTATTTTTAAATAAACCACCTTCGGGGATTTATTAATGCGTCAGATCACTGTTAGCCGTAATACGCTGGAAACTCAGATTACCGTCACTTTAAATTTGGATGGAACAGGGGTATCAAAATTTGATACTGGCGTGCCCTTTTTTGAACATATGCTGGATCAAGTGGCTCGCCATGGCCTATTTGATATCGAAATCAAAGCAGTGGGCGATTTGCATATCGACGCTCACCACACCGTAGAAGATGTAGGCATCACCCTTGGCCAAGCATTTGCTCAAGCAGTGGGTGATAAAAAAGGCATTCGCCGCTACGGCCATAGTTATGTGCCACTCGATGAGGCATTAAGCCGTGTCGTGGTTGATTTATCTGGCCGCCCCTGTTTGGAATACAACGTTAACTACACGCGCGCCATGATTGGTGGTTTTGATGTTGATTTATTTGGCGAATTCTTCCGTGGTTTTATCAATCATGCCGCCATCAGCCTGCATATTGATAACCTAAAAGGCCAAAACGCCCATCATCAGGCCGAAACCGTGTTTAAAGCACTAGGCCGTGCCTTACGCATGGCGGTGGAGCGAGATGAACGTATGGCAGGCATTACGCCATCCACCAAGGGCACACTCGTCGGCTAATGCGCATCATCTGCATCTTGCTGCTGCTGTTTGCCAGCCCAAGCCACAGCAGCAACTGGCTACTATGGGCAAAGGATAGCGAGTCCAGCAGCTGGATCGATACCGATTCTGTGATCGAGCGCCGTAACCACGTTTACTATCACTACCAATGGCGCTACTTAAACACCCAGAGTAGCTCAGATGGCAATTTCGACACCCGCCAAACCAGCGTAGCGGTCGATTGCCAAACGGGGCGTAGCGCCAGCCTAAAGCATCTATTGATACGGCAAAATACAGTGATCGCGCAGCTTGCTGGCCATGATTTCCTTACTCAAAATTTGGCTGGTACGGTACATGCTGTCGCTTGCCTGATCAATGAGCAGAAAAAACGTGGCACAGCCTTGCAACTGTGTCAGTATCAAACTGATATCAATCACCCGATCTGCGGCGATGCGGCCCTGATCAAACGCTGAAAATACGCCATGAAAATTGCAGTTGTTGATTATGGAATGGGCAATTTACGCTCAGTCATCAAGGCTTTAGAACATGTAGCAGGCGATTTAGCCAATATTGTGCTAACTGCCGATCCAGCTATTGTTGCAGCAGCAGACAAAGTGGTCTTCCCCGGCCAAGGGGCAATGCCCGATTGCATGAAAGAGCTGACCGAGCGCGGCTTAAAACAAGCGGTACTTGATGCGGCCCAAAACAAGCCCTTTCTTGGTATTTGCGTAGGTGCGCAGCTTTTATTTGAATCAAGCGAAGAAGGACATACCCCAGGACTTGGCGTATTTAAGGGCAAAGTGGTGCGCTTTCCTAAGGAAAAAATGCTGGATGCCCAAGGGCAAAAATTAAAAGTGCCGCATATGGGTTGGAATGAAATGTTTAAAGTGCAAGATCACCCGCTGTGGGCGGGGATTCCCAATGGGGAGCGCTTTTACTTTGTGCACAGCTATCATTTTCAGCCCAGTGAAAACATCGCCGTGTTAGAAAGTGCCTATCCTTATCGCTTTGCAGCGGCGGTTGCAAGGGATAATATCTTTGCTATTCAATGCCATCCTGAAAAAAGTCATCATGCTGGTCTAAGCTTATTGAAGAATTTTGTAAACTGGAATGGCAATACCTAAAAGGCAATAGAATGGAAACGCTTTGGAAAACGAGTTGGAAAGGCTGCAATAAAGCACTACAAACAAGCTTCTTTACGACCGGTATTTACAGCGTAATTACCGTCTGCTTAGCCAGCTATCATTTTTTAGATCGCCATTCCTGTTTAGTTTTCTTTAGCGCTGTGCTAATTATTGATCTTTTAACTCAAGCAAAAAAACACTTTTTCTCCCTCATAAAACAAAACCTGACGCCATTATGCTAATCATTCCTGCAATCGACCTAAAAGACGGCCAATGTGTACGCCTACGCCAAGGCGAAATGGACGACGCCACAGTGTTTTCTGACGACCCAGCCAGCTTTGTAAGCCACTGGCTAGGCCAAGGCGCGCGCCGCATGCACCTTGTTGATCTAAACGGCGCATTTGCTGGCAAGCCAAAGAATTTAGCGGCGGTTAAAAGTATTCTTAAAGCAATCAACGGCGAAGTACCCGTACAGTTGGGCGGCGGAATTCGCAGTCTAGAAACCATAGAAATGTATCTAGATGCGGGAATTGATTACGTCATCATCGGTACCGCCGCCATCAAGCAGCCAGGCTTTTTGCATGAAGCCTGCGATGCCTTCCCTGGGCAAATTATTGTTGGGCTAGATGCTAAAGATGGCTTTGTCGCCACCGATGGCTGGGCAAAAATCACCGATTTAAATGTGATTGATCTTGCCAAACGCTTTGAAGGCTACGGCGTAGAAAGCGTGATTTACACCGATATTGGCCGCGATGGCATGCTCAGCGGCGTGAATATCGAAGCCACCGTAAAACTAGCGCAAGCACTGAGCATTCCCGTGATTGCCTCCGGTGGCTTAACTAATCTAGACGATGTAAGAAAATTAGCTGAAGTAGAGGCAGAAGGCATTGAGGGTGTTATTACCGGCCGAGCCATTTACGAAGGCACGATAGACTTTAAAGCGGCACAAGAACTCGCCGACGAATTGTCCGACTAATGGAGGCCGCAAAAACCTACCTTTCTAAATAAGCCAAGACCTGCTTTAAATAGCGAACCTGCATCTGTTTGAGGTCTGAAACAATTTATTTAAAGCGTAACGCAGCATATTAAAGAGCTAGCAGCCTGTCGGACTTAAGCGATCGTAGCGAGGGAAAGACCGGTTTGAGACAGATTTCGCGGGTTTTTGAGGCGAATAGCTGGCTATTCAACGAGAAAATGCGTGAAATATGGCCAAATCCGGCTTTTCCGTAGTAGAGCAGTCTTAAGTCCGACAGGCTGCTAGGATTTTAGAGGTTTCCATAATAGGGGCGCGGCAGCCCTATTCCGTGAGGCATTCATGTCACAGCCTGAATGGTTTGATTGGGCCAGTAGCGAAAGGAAAATTGGCGACTATCTGCAAGAGCAGGATCCACTGCTTTTTGAGCAAGTCTGCCAACTGCTATTTGATTGTGACCCAATGATGATCCCGCTCGTCATGGAGCCTCAGGGCTACGCCCCCGAAGTTGGCAGTATTTTACGTGTGTTGCCGCAATGCCAATCTGAAGACGATGTTCGAGAAGTTGTGCATAACGTCTTTGTTCAGTGGTTCAGCTCCGAGTTTGCCGGCTGCCCAGGCCAATATGGTGAAGCAGCCAGTAAACTCTGGACACTTTGGACCGCTCAGCAATCCGAATAAGCTCCGTCTTTTCCTAAAAAGCCCAAAAACGCCATGTCCCTTGCTAAACGTATTATTCCCTGTCTTGATGTAACCGCTGGCCGCGTGGTCAAAGGTATCAACTTTGTAGGCCTGCGTGATGCAGGCGATCCCGTCGAAATCGCTAAGAAATATGATGACCAAGGCGCAGACGAGCTGACCTTCTTAGACATTACCGCCTCATCCGATCAGCGCGATATTATTTTGCATGTGATTGAAGAAGTAGCCGCTCAAGTGTTTATTCCACTCACCGTAGGTGGCGGCATTCGGGTGGTGGATGATATCCGCCGATTACTTAATGCGGGTGCCGATAAAGTCAGCATCAACACCACCGCCGTGACCAACCCACAAATGGTCAAAGACGCCAGCGATCGCTTTGGCAGCCAAGCGATTGTGGTAGCCATTGATGCCAAGCAAGTCAGCCTGCCAGGCGAGCCAATACGCTGGGAAGTGTTTACCCACGGTGGGCGTAACCCAACAGGGCTAGATGCAATTGAATGGGCAACACGGATGCAACAATTAGGCGCTGGCGAAATTCTGCTCACCAGCATGGATAGAGATGGCACAAAGATTGGCTTTAATCTGCCGCTCACCCGCGCAGTAAGCGATGCGGTAGATATCCCCGTGATTGCCTCTGGCGGCGTGGGCAATCTACAGCATTTAGTCGATGGCGTGATACAAGGCCACGCCGATGCGGTGCTGGCTGCCAGTATCTTTCACTTTGGCGAATATACCGTGCGCCAAGCCAAAGAGGTCATGCGCGCCGCAGGCATTGAAGTGCGCTTATGAGCTGGCTAGATGAAATAAAGTGGGATGAAAAAGGCCTAGTACCGGTAATTGCCCAAGATCAAGAAAGCGGCCGTATACTGATGTTTGCCTACGCCAACCGTGAAGCGGTAGCGCTTACTGCCGAAAAAAACACGGCACATTACTGGACCCGCTCCAGACAAAAGCTCTGGCATAAGGGCGAGGAATCTGGCCACTTTCAAAAAGTATCGGCCATCCAATTTGATTGCGATGGCGATGTGCTGATCTACCAAATCGAGCAAGTGGGTGGAATTGCTTGCCATACGGGCCGCCTAAGCTGTTTTTTCCGCACCTTGGTGGATAACAAGTGGGTCATCACCGATGCCGTACTCAAAGATCCCGTGCAAATTTATGCCACTAAGCCTTGATATCACATTGCTAAGGCGGGGCATCACTACCCCCTTATTGGCAAGATTTCCATATAATCGCCACATACTTGTAACCTATTAGCAATATAATCGAGCTTGAAGTACATCAGACAAGGTAAAGCTATGGTCTCTGCAGATATTCTGGAACGCTTATCCACCACGCTGGCCAAGCGCCGTAATAGTGATCCTTCCACCTCTTATGTAGCGAAGTTGCTGCATCAAGGCACCGATGCCATCTTAAAAAAGGTGGGGGAAGAAGCGGTAGAAACCATTATGGCGGCCAAAGATGGCGACAAGCTACATATTGTCCGGGAAGTGGCCGATCTGTGGTTTCATACCATGGTACTGCTGGCGCATGAAGGCTTAAGTGCCGACGATGTGCTCGCGGAATTAGCCCGCCGAGAGGGAATTTCGGGCATCGACGAAAAAAACTCACGGCAGGAGCAATAGCATGAGCGATTGCCTATTTTGTAAAATTGCCGCTGGTGAGATTCCTGCAAAGAAAATATTTGAAGACGATGATGTGATCGCTTTTCACGATATACACCCCATTGCACCCGTGCATTTTTTAGTGGTGCCTAAAGTGCATGTCGATTCTTTGGCGCATGCCACAGCAGAACATCAAGCAGTGCTTGGCAAAATGCTGCTTTTGACAGCCATCCTTGCCAAAGAGCAAGGTTTAGGCGATGGCTACCGCACTATCATCAACACTGGTCATGGTGGTGGGCAGACTTTTTTCCACCTACATATGCATGTGATTGGCGGCAAGCCCCTTACAACTAATATTTCAGACATCACCACGCAATAAGCGTGAAGCAAGGAGATTATCATGGGTTCATTTAGCATATGGCATTGGCTGATCGTTCTGGTCATTGTGGTTTTAGTTTTTGGTACCAAAAAGCTTGGCAATATTGGTAAAGACTTAGGCTCTGCGGTCAAAGGCTTTAAAGACGGCATCAAAGATGGCGAAACACCCGCTGCTAAGAGTGAAGATAAACCCGTCGAAACCGACAAACGCTAAGGTTCGCCCGTGTTTGATGTTAGTTTTGGTGAGCTCATTATTATCAGCGCCGTCGCCTTAGTTGTGATTGGTCCAGAGAAACTCCCTAAGGTGGCGCGTACTGCCGGTGCCTTGCTGGGCCATGCACAGCGCTTTATTTCAACGGTGAAGTCTGATCTAGATAAAGAATTTCAACTGGCGGAGCTTGCTAAAGTTGAAGCAGAAATTCGTGCCGAGGCAGGCCATCTCAGTCAAACCATTCATCAGCCCTTAGAGGAGGCAAAGGCCGCATTGTCTGAGCCTACTGAACCTAAAGAACAGCTAACGATTGATGAAATGCCTACTGGCCCTCAAGGTGATTTATTCGCCCCACCTGTAGCACCACATGCAGAATCTAGGCCAGATCGGCGTTAAAACCAATCAGATGATGCAGGTTTAAGGTGAGCAGCTTGCCCACTCCGCCTCGCGGATAACAATATACATCATTATTGGGCAAAGAAACCTGCCCACTCCACATATCTCGGCGTTAAATATGACGGATAACCTCCAGCCTCTCTTAGTTCATTTACTCGAATTGCGTACGCGGATTGTACGTATCGCAGCGGTTTTCTTAGTCGGATTTCTTGCCTGCTTTTATTTTTCAGAACAACTTTATGATTTAATGGTTGCCCCGCTGACCCACGTTTTACCTAATCAGCGTCTGATCACCATCGGCATTGCCTCCCCCTTTATGCTGCAGATAAAAATCACCTCGATGGTGGCTTTTATGATTACCTTGCCGCATACGCTTTACCAGCTATGGGCCTTTATTGCTCCTGGCCTTTATGCGCAGGAAAAAAAACTCATCCTGCCACTGGTTGTCGCCTCTACCCTGCTCTTTATGCTGGGCGTTGGTTTTGCTTATTTCCTCGTGTTTGGTGTGGTATTTAAATTTATTGTTTCGGTGATTCCCGCATCAATGCAATGGCTGCCCGATTCTGGCGAGTATTTGGATTTTGCCATTGGGATGTTTATCTCCTTTGGCGTGACCTTTGAAGTACCAATTTTGGTGATTGTTCTGGTTAGAATGGGCTTTATTAGTATCGCGAAACTGAAAGAAATCCGTCCCTATGTTATCGTCGGGGCCTTTGTCATCGCGGCGGTAGTTACCCCGCCAGACGTAGTATCCCAATGCCTGTTGGCTATTCCGCTTTGGCTTCTCTTTGAAGCGGGTGTTTTGGTCGCCAGCTGGATGTATAAAACTCCCCAAGAAAGCATCGAAAACACACCATGATCGCGCAACTCAGAATATTCCAAACCCTGCTATTTTTGCTTGCCGCAGTTCCCTGCGGCATTCCTTTTCGCTATGCGCCCAATCCAGTATTCCCTTCTGAACTAGCAGCCCTAGTGCTTGCACTGCTGATGGTACTTACCGCTGCGGCTCTGCCTAGCTATAAAAAATCCAGCCCACCTTATGCCAGCTTGATCTGGTTTGGTTTAGCGGCGGTCATTGCCCTGCAGATGCTCGTCATGCCAGTGCTCTATTGGTCTGATCGCACCGAGCCAATTCTTTATGCTCTGACCGCAGCGTTTTCAGTATGGGCATTAGCAAGGGCAAGGGATCATTTTGGTAGTATGCAGCTCGCCCCTTTTTTTGCTTGGGGCTTATTAGCTGGAGCCATTTTTAATTCTGCCATCTCAGTACAACAGGTTATCGAGCTAATCCAAAACGGCCCACGCTTAATCTTTGGCCACTTAGGTCAGAAAAATCTCTATGGTCATTATCTAACCTGGGGCTTAGCCGCCGCAGCGTGGCTAGCCGCAGAAAAAGAATTACCTAGAACATGGTTTTGGCCAGTGGCGATGTGGCTCGCACTAGCCATTGCATGGAGCAGCTCGCGCTCACCATTTATGTATGCAGGGGCTTGGCTGGTATTTGGTGGCTTATCCGCATGGCTAGGCAAAGATAGCGTGCGCCGCTTTGGCGGATATTTAGTCGCTTGTGCCGTGCTGATCATCGTGATGCAGTTTGTGGCCCCCTGGGTAAATGAAGCACTGCAATCCTTGCTACACGCCAAAAATGAAGTGCCAACTGGCTTAGATAGGCTAGATTCCAACGGTGCACGCCGCTTGGTGGAGTGGCATAAAGCATGGCTAACCTTTTTAGCTCACCCTTGGCTGGGTATTGGCTGGGGCGCTTATCCATCGCAAAGTATCGCCCTGCAAATCAACCCCGCTTTTGCCATAGTGACAGAAAGTGTACTGTTTACTCATGCACATAATTCACTACTCAATATCATGGCAGAAACGGGTTTAGCCGGTGCCATCGTTATGGCGGGTGGGATTTTATGGATGTTTATTGCTCTGCTAAAACGCGAGCACGACCCCGTTAAAATCTTTGGCGCATCCATGGTGATGGTATCGGTACTACATAGCTTGGTTGAATACCCGCTATGGTATTACCACCTAATGGGCCCATTTGCACTCGCACTGTTCTTTATGCGCTCTGATGCGCCACGCATGCTAGAGATGCCCAATTTGGCAGTTCGCGCCACCCTTGGCAGCTACGGCGTTGCAGCCCTCGCCACTGCCGTGTTTGGTGGCCTGCTGTATATCCAGATTTACCCAATCATGGAACCATCGACTAAGCCCGCAGAAAACGCGAGCCGGATTAAAACCCTGCAAGCGCTGAAACAAAACCCACTCATCGATTTCTACGCTGATTTTGCGCTATCCAACTACATCGTCGCCAGCAAGGCGGACATGTCATGGAAACTGCAAATTTTGGATAGGCTAAACCAAGTACGCCCCTATCCTACCCAGCTGAGCGATCAAGCCATTATGGAAGCCCTGCGTGGTAACACCAGCAAAGCCCACAGCTTAATGCGCCAAGCCGCGTTTGCTTATCCAGAAAGTTTGGAATACTACAAAGAAGCGATCGGCGAATTTAAAGAGCCCGAAGTACTGGCGTTATTAAAAGAAGTGAATGACGCTGAAGTGTTATTTGGGAAAAAGAAATAAAACGTAGAGTGGGTTAGACAGATTTCTGTCATAACCCACTGTGCTTCTGTTCGTCATGGCGGGTTACACCAAGCAAAAACCGCTTGGCTATCCGGCGGCCTAAGCAAGGTGATATGCAGAGAGCACGGTATGCCGTGCCCCTACAGAGCTAGCGCATAAATAAAGAATTCACGGTTCCCATCGCCACCGTTAATCGAGCTGGCAAAGTAATCCTTCACGCTAAATCCAGCCGCTATTGCGGCTGTTTTTATTTTGGCTTCTACCTCGGCATACAGGCTTTCGTCTTTAACAATGCCGCCACGGGCAATGCCTGCCTTGCCCACTTCAAACTGTGGTTTCACCAAGAACAACAACGCCGCTTGAGGCTGCAGCATGGAGCGCAGCGCCGGTAAGATCAGCGTGAGCGAGATAAACGATACATCGCCCACAATCAGCTGCAGTGGCCCGTCTTGGGCGCTAGCAATCAGCTCAGGGCTAAGATGACGGGCGTTTACGCCTTCAAACTGCACAATCCGGCGATCCGCCAGCAGCGTAGGGTGTAGCTGGCCGTGGCCGACTTCTACTCCGATCACTTTGCGCGCGCCTGCTTGCAGCAGGCAATCGCTAAAGCCACCCGTAGAAATCCCCACATCTAGCACTTGCATACCCGCTACATCCACACCCGCTTGAGCGAGAGCCCCTGCCAGCTTAAAACCACCACGAGAAACAAAGCGATCGCTTTCATCCGCCGCCAGCTGTAGTACGCAATCCTGCGCCAGCTTCAGGCTGGCTTTGCTAATCACCTTGCCAGCACTGCTCACGCGCCCAGCGGCAATCATGCCTTGAGCGGCGGTACGCGACGGCGCTAGGCCCTGCTCAACTAATAACACATCCACGCGGAACATTAGTGCACCGGCTTCTTCTGGCAATCTTTAGCAACCATGACAGACTGGCGTTCTAAAAAGCTATCCGCGCCCTTAGTCCACCAAATCCATTCTCCATCACTCCAAGCTGCACCACTGGCGGTGCGCATAGCGGCTAGATCATAAATCCGGCCATCAACACGTAGCCTTACCTGCTCCATGTCGGCACTGGAGGTCATATAAAATTGCACCGAGCCACATTGATAGCGCCCCGTAATTTCATCCGACGAAGCCAAAGCCGCGCCACTCAATAACATCAAAGCCAATGTACGCAACATTAGAACCGCTCCGTTGCAGAAAGATAACGCCATTTACCCGGCGGCAAATCGCCCAATAAAACCTTACCAATCCGAATCCGCTTTAAGCCCACCACTTCTAGGCCAACTAGCTCGCACATGCGGCGAATTTGGCGTTTTTTACCTTCGCGCAAAATAAAGCGCAGTTGGTTTTCATTTTGCCAGCTTACCCGTGCCGGTTTCAGCGCCTTGCCATCTAGGCTTAAGCCATGATTGAGCTTTTTCATGCCATCGCTAGAAAGCTGCCCCGTTACCCGTACTAGATATTCTTTTTCAACATTGGAACCTTCACCGACCAAGGTTTTAGCCACCACGCCATCTTGTGTCAGCACCAATAATCCAACCGAATCAATATCCAAGCGCCCAGCCGGAGCCAAATCACGCATATGTGGAGGCACAAAGCGTATTCCGCTGGTATCGCCTTCCCAATGATTATCCGGCACCACCAATGCCACGGCGGGGGTGTAGCCTTTTTCAGCTTGCCCAGACACATAACCCACGGGCTTATTCACGAGGATAGTCACTCGGCCAGCCTGAGTGGCTTTGGCCGCTGGCTCTAAGCTCACGGTTTGGCTAGGCAGCACCTTGCTACCCAACACATCCACCACTACGCCATCGACTTTAACCCAGCCTTTAGCAATATATTCATCGGCCTCACGGCGCGAACAAAGGCCCAGCTCAGCTAAGCGCTTTGATAATCGTAATTCTTCCATAAACCCTTATCCTTTCATTTCACCGGCCACATCCACAAGCATAAGCCAAGTAAGATGCAGAACTCACCATTTTCGCACGAGAGCACCCTTGCCATGGAATATCTTGCTGTAAAACATCTACATATGCTGTGTGTGGCCCTGTCTGCAGGGCTATTTTTACTGCGTGGCGGCCTGATGCTGCAAGGCTCCGCCTACTTGCAAACAAAATTTCTGCGTATTGCACCGCATATTATCGACACCCTGTTGCTGCTGAGCGCCATTCGCCTAGCCATGCTCTACCCCGGCCCCAAGATGTGGCTGGTGGCTAAAGTCTGTGGGCTATTGGTGTATATCGTACTGGGGACAATCGCGCTAAAACGCGGTAAAACCAAAACGATCCGCGCCTGTGCCTTAGTCGCTTCAGTGCTGACCTTTGCCTATATTATTGGCGTGGCGTTTAGCAAAAGTGTATTTTTGGGGTTAATTTAATGAAAAATTTGTACTTCGTAGATTTCGAGAATCTTCAACACTTAGATTACACGAACATCAATGCCGAGCACGATCAAGTAGTCATTTTTACTGGCGCTAATCAAACAAAAATTAGTCTTGATATAGTCTGCCAGATACAACCATTAGGCCAAGCTATAAAGTGGATAAAAATGGAAGGGGCAGGTAGAAATGCTCTAGACTTTCACATTGCATTCTACTTAGGCTACTTTATTGCTTTAGAAAAACAATTAAATAAAAAAACAAGCATCTATGTAATATCTAAAGATTGTGATTATGATCAGCTGATCCGGCACATCCAATCATCAGGCTACGAATGTGAAAGACGTCAAACTTTTTCTGGGGCCAAGGATGTTTGTTACTCCAAACCAGTAGGAAATATCATTGAACAGGCCTCAAAACCAATTAACGCCACAGCATCAGAACTAACCCCACCCAAAGATACTTTAGAAAAAACTCTTTCTCCACAATTAGTCAAAGAAAAAACACTGGTAGAGCTAAATTACACTGAAATCTATACAGATCTCATTGAAAAATTAAAAAAAATTGATAAATTAAAACGGCCTAGAACTCAAGATACGCTATCCAATTTGATCACTTCAAATTATAAAAACAAAAAGAAAGATTTAAATTCAAGCAAAGTTTTCAATTTATTAATAGCAAACAAAAAGATAAAAGTAACAAATAAACGCATTTCATACTTATTTTAAAATAAAGTACGTTGGCACAAATTAGAAAATATTCTTCGCTCACCCTGAGCCTGTCGAAGAGCCTTTAAAAATAAGGGTTCGACAAGCTCACCCCGAACAGGTTTTAAGGGTTAAATTATACAGAGCGACTTAGCGAAGCAATTAAATCGTATGACTAGCCTGCCAATGCCCTGATTTACCACCTTGTTTTTCTAAGAGGCGGATCTGCGACATAATCATGCCGCGATCCACGGCTTTACACATATCGTAGATAGTTAATAGGGCGATATTCAGCGCGGTAAGTGCTTCCATCTCTACCCCTGTGCGCCCAACTGTTTCTGCAGTGACTTCGCAGCGCACAAGGCTGCCTGCCCGATCAATCGTGAAATCCACGCTCACGCTGGTCAGCGGGATAGGGTGGCAAAGTGGGATTAAATCTGCGGTACGCTTAGACGCCATAATCCCAGCAATCCGTGCCACGCCCAGCACATCGCCTTTTTTGTGGCTGCCGGTTTCGATCAGATGCAAGGTAGTGGGCAGCATACGAATCTCGCCCACGGCGCGGGCAATGCGGTGGCTATCTACCTTGCCCGCCACATCCACCATATGCGCTTCGCCATTAGCGTTGAAATGCGTGAGCCCTGATGCGCTAGCTGCGCTCTGGTCTGTAGGTCGGTAAGGCATAGGTATTGTATCAACACCAGATAGCCGCGCAGCACAAGCGGCTAAATCATCCTGCGTATTTAGATTAGGAAAAGCCAACTCGGGGAAGTCTACATATTGCAACTGCAAGCTCTCTTGCCATGCAGATAACTTCAGCTCTTGCCTAGATAACCTATCCATTAAAGAAGGCAAAACATCGTGACGCAGCATGCAAATCGTCGGATGAACTTGCCCATCTGGGGTGCGCGCCATCACAACTTGCGTTTCATCTTGCTCTATTTTTGCCAATAACTTTTCCACCAAATCTGCTGGCAAAAACGGCACATCACAAGGCAAAACTAAAAGGTATTTAGCGGGGGATGCTAATAAGGCCGAATGAATCCCAGCCAAAGGGCCAGGATGTCCTGGATAAACATCGCGCAAAACCGGCGCACCAAAACGCGCATAATCAGGCAAATTACGATTTGCCGAGATTAAAACATGATCAACGGCGCGAGTCTGCCGCGATAAGGCTTCTAGGCTCCACTCTACCAAGGGGCGGCCAGAAAGCTCAACCAAGCCTTTATCACGCCCCCCCATGCGGCGCCCTTCGCCACCAGCCAGAATGACTGCATCCAAAATCATGTTAAATCACCTTCAAATACTGCCAACGATCCAGCGCGCTTTGATCGCTTGATCGTGCATCAACCCATTGCAGGCAAGCAGCAGTTCCTTCTTTTTTCCAGAACGGCGCCTGTGTTTTTAGGAAATCCATAATAAATGCATTTGATTCATAGGCCGCTTGCCGGTGCTTTGATGCCGTTAACACCAGCACAATTTGCTCTGCCGCTTGCAAAGCACCTATACGGTGAATGACCGTCACCGCTTGCAAAGGCCAGTATTGGCAAGCCTCTCCGACTATTTTAGCGAGGGCTTTTTCAGTCATACCAGGGTAATGCTCTAAATGCATGGCGGTAATGCTTTGATCTAAATCGCGCACTCGGCCCACAAAAGTCACTATTGCGCCCATGCTGGCATCGCTATCAAAGCGGGCATACTCTGCAGCTAAATCAAAATCTGCACTTTGCACCAGAATTCGAATATCCGACATTACCCCCCCGTCACAGGAGGAAAAATAGCCACTTCTGCATTACTTGGAATCATATCGCTGAGCTGAGCCATTTCTTGATTGACAGCCACTCTAAATATTTTATTGCCCGATAATTCCACCGCCCAATTATCGCCACGCGATATCAATATTGCAATCAATCCAGCCACGGTTGCGGGGCTTGGCATAGGCAGCTCTTCACTTTCACAAGCAAATACATCACGCAGCCGAGCAAAATATAAAACACGAATCATGGTCATCTCTAAAATCGCTCTTTCTTAAAACTCAGCTTGGTAAAGCTCTTAGGGCGCTGCTAGCCGCGCCCCCAAACACAACGTAAGCCAGTAGGCCTACGATATTTCATCTAGATATCCAGTTATTGATACTGTACTACATCAGCCTTACTTATATGTTTACAGCATAGCATTAATCACCCAATTCATCGCATGCTATGAAATGGAATAAACTGCACGCTATCCCCAAGCTTAATCGTTTCGCCCGCGGCAATATCCACCAAGCCATCGCCCCAAACTAAAGACGTTAATACACCAGAGCCTTGCTGTGGATAAATCTCTACATGGCCTTGTTCATTTAACCTGCCACGTAAAAACTCGCGGCGATTGCCTGCTTTTTTCCAATCAAAAGCAGCCATTAATTTGAATCTTATAGGTTTCAGCTTTAAACACGCCAAGCGGGCTAATAAAAAAGGCCGCACCAATAATAAAAAGGTCACTAAGCTAGAAACCGGATTACCTGGCAAACCAATAAAATCACAATCCCCAATTCGCCCATAGGCAAAAGGCTTACCTGGCTTTATTGCAATTTTCCATAAATCTAAATGGCCTAACTGCTCTACCGCACCCTTAACATGATCTTCTTCCCCTACCGATACACCGCCAGATGTAATCAACACATCGTGCTGCTTTGCGGCGGTTTGCAGAATATCCCGAGTCAGCTCCGCATCATCCGGCACAATGCCTAAGTCAGTAATCAGGCAATCGTCCAGTAGTGCAGTCAGGGCATAGCGGTTGGAGTTATAAATTTGACCTGCGCCAAGCGGCTGTCCGGGCTCCACCAGCTCGTCACCGGTAGATAGCAGGCCCACTCTTAAGCGCTGCTTCACAGAGAGCTCTGCAATACCAATCGACGCTGCTAAGCCAATCGCCACAGGGCTAAGCCGCGTGCCTGCTGGCAAAATCACGCTCCCGGCCGCGATATCTTCACCGCGTAAACGAATATTGCTCCCCAGCTCAAGCGGCGCTGCGATATAAACTTGCCCATCCATAGCGCGGCAATCCTCCTGCATCACCACCACATTCGCTCCAGCAGGAATAGGCGCACCGGTAAAGATGCGTGCCGCCTCACCCACATTTAAAGCCTGCCCAACTTCACCGGCAACAATCCGCTGCACTACTTTGAAACTATCAGGCCAAGCATCTCCAATGTGCAGGGCGTAACCATCCATGGCGCTATTATCAAAGCTTGGTACGGCAATTTGCGAAACCACATCATGACTAAGCACACGGCCATTCGCCTGATTCAGCGGCAACACGTCCACCCCACTTGAAACACGGGCTGCTAGGAGTAAACGGGAAAGGGCTGTATCAAAATCTAGCATGGAAGATCACTAATAAACGCCGCAATGACTGCAGCTTGGTTAAGATCGAGTACAGGAAGGGAGCTGTGAAGTGGGTAATCACTGGCAATCGCAATGATATAGGGATCCACCAAAGTGGGAAGGCTGGCGCGGCGCACTTCTAACTTAGGAATCGCCGCCGTTTTAAAGCCTTCAACCAGCACTAAATCAACGGGAGCCATTCGTGCTAACAACGCACTTAAAGACAGCTGCTCTGGCATTTCATGCTGAAGGACAAAGCGCTTTGGCGTAGCGAGTAATACTTCCCCCGCACCTGCGGCCCTAAATCGTGCGCTATCTTTACCCTCGGGCTCAAACTCCACATCATGATGCGTATGTTTGATGACACTCACTTTAAGCCCCAAACGTGCCAATTCTGGCAGCAGTTTTTCTATTAGGGTGGTCTTGCCGCAGCCTGACCACCCCACAATACCTAAAACGCGCTGAGGACTTGGTAAGTGCAATTAAATCTCGATCCAAAAATCTTTGGTTGGCAGGGCGCTTACTAAGGGCTGAAATTGCTTGCTCTCTTCATCAAACCCCAGCAAAGCACCGTGCTCAAAATCAAAAAACCAACCATGTAAACTCAGTTCAGCACTGCCAAGCCGCTGTTTAATCCAAGGAAAAGTCTCTAGATTAACCAGCGAATCACGAATCGCTTCCAGCTCACAGGCCCGATACTGAGTGGCTTTATCGGCATGAGGCAGCTGCTGTAAGACCCGCTGCTTTGCATTACTAGCAATATGAATCCAACGGCCCAAGAAATCGTCTTTATCCACGATATCATTACTATCCATTAAGCCTTTAATACCGCCGCAATGGCTATGCCCTAGCACCACAATCCGGCTAACATTAAGCACCGTCACTGCGTATTGCAGAGCCGCCGAGACCCCCTGATTGGTTGTACCCTGCTCAAATGGCGGCACCAAATTAGCCACGTTGCGAATAATGAACATTTCGCCCGGTGCACATTGGGTAAGAATGGCGGGATCGACCCGAGAATCACAGCAGCCTATCAACACAGTAGTTGGTGTCTGACCAGCGCGTAAACGATCAAACAAAGCGGTTTCACCAGCAAAATATTGTTGCTGAAATTCACGAAAACCTTCAATAAACTGATGCAAATCGGCCATAGGGGTTTACCCGTAATAAAAGACCGACTGATTATCCACCACAGACCGATTACGTGAAAGAAAAACATCCGCTATAGAAAATGACTTAACCACCGGTCTGCGACATAAACCGCACAATCTGCAGCGGTGATTCCCTAAACTCATGTTTTTCTGGTTTTAATTCAATTGCCTCGGCAATCGCAGTCAAAATTTCTGTATCGCTGGCTCCACCTCTAAGTAGCGGCCTGAAAGAGAACTTCTCCTCCTGCCCCAAGCACATATAGAGCGTGCCATCGACCGCCAGCCGAATTCGATTACAGGTGGCACAGAAGTGCTGCGAAATTGGCGTAATAAAACCAATCCGGCCACTACCGTCGCTGGTTTTCCAGTAACGAGCGGGGCCACCGCCCAGCTCTAAAGCTTCGGGCTCTAATCCTAAGCGCGCCACTAGCGAATCTCTCACTTCATCCAGCGGCATATACTGCGCATTGCGCCCCGTATCCCCCATCGGCATGGCTTCAATCAAACGCAAAATAAAACCGTTTTGAAGGCAAAATGCCGCCATATTCTCAATTTCATGATCATTTACGCCACGCATGGCGACCATATTAATTTTGATGGGATCAAAACCAACGGCCTTTCCCGCCATAATGCCGGCCATAATCCGCTCAAAAGCAGCCTTCCCCACAATGTCTTCCAAGCAGGCTTTTTCGAGTGAATCTAAGCTGACATTAATTCGGCTCACACCTGCAGCTTTAAGTGCCACAGCGTGTTTTTCTAATTGGGTGGCATTGGTCGATAGGGATAAATCGCGGATACCCGGTAACGCGGCAATTCTTGCGGCCAGCAGCGGCAAATCTTTGCGCAGTAGTGGCTCGCCCCCCGTTAAGCGCACTCTCCCCACACCTGCTTGGGCAAACAGCCCGATCAAGCGCGTCATTTCATCAAATGTTAACCAGTGAGCGGGCTCTTCAAAATCAGAGAAGCCTTTAGGCATGCAATAGCTACAACGCAAATCACAACGATCTGTGACTGAAACGCGCAAATAGCTGATAGAACGTCCGAACCGATCTTGAAGCATGGCTTTTCTCCTACGGCTTATTCTACTGTTTTTTTTGCCTCAAAAGCTTAGTCGGACGAGGGAGATAAACTACTACTAAATAGATAGAAATATATTTTAAGGCCGCGGATGAGCCAAGCAAAACAAGGCCCGCCCGCTGCCTAATCACAGACAGATGTAACAATGTAAATACAAATTACTCGAAGCCCACTTAATAAATAATTATCAATGACTTCAGGGATAAACCAATATCACCCTTCAGATGCACAAATTAAATACGGATTCAGCAAATTAAGGACTTCCATGGTAGCTTTCGCGGGCGAAAAACTCTTGTACTTAACCTCAGTTACTGAGCAGCATCAGCGCTAGGCAAGGTATAACCTTCAATTTTCGCGGCATTCACCAGCGTTTGTAGGTATTGATTCATAGCACGGCGGGTTGCCACATCGCTCAGGAATTCGGCTAATTTTGCTTTTACTTCATCAAAACTCACCATTGCACCTTCAGCCTTGCTGCCTGCGCGAATAATATGTAAACCAAAGCGGGTTTCAACTAAATCAGCGGCAATTTCACCTTCATTCAGGCTAAATGCCACTTGTTCGAATTCTGGTACCATTTGGCCACGGCTAAATTGCCCTAGATTACCGCCCTGCTGGCCCGATGGGCAGCTGGAATGTTGAAGCGCAAGTTCTTCGAATTTTTCTGGATTAGCTTTTACTTCGGCCAATACCGCATTAGCCAGCACAGTATCTACCGGCTCGGTTTCACCAGATTTAAATAAAATATGACTGCCTTCTACCGTTTCACCACGCACAAAAGATTGTGGATTATTGTCGTAATACTGCTGGCAAGCGGCCTCATCGGGATCCGTGATTTTCACTTCAGTTTGCAGTAATAAGCCGATGGTTTCTTCTGGGCTAGCGGCGTCAATCGACAGCGTTGCAGCACGTTGCAACAATAGCTCACGCAAAATAAGCTCTTGCACCGTTGCATCGATCGCAGATGGAGCATCCTGATGATGCTGGCTTTCAGCCGCAATCATTGCATCGGTAATCTCAACACCATTAACAGTAATGCTCATCATTTTTCCTGAATTCTTTATTGATTGAGCAAATGAAATGGGGGCTGAATGCACGCATTTCTAGCCCCCCAAAGCATCTACTCATGCAAAAAATCAGAAAAGACCCACTTGTAATTCATCAAACCAATTGATAAATCGCTCTACATCATCCCCCGAATAAACGGACCCATGCTGCGGGCAAATCATATCTATTTTTAAACTAGCCACCCGTTCACACCACACCCGCTTTGCACTGTTGGAGCCCATCCAGCGCTTATGAAAGCCCTCTGCAAAACGAATATGCCGATCAAAATCAATCACAAATAAATCACTATTTCCTTCTGGCAGTAAAGCCGCCCCTACATCGCCAGAAAAAAGCACTCTGGCCAAAGGGTCATAAAGATGAAAATTTCCTGAAGAATGTAAATAGTGGGCAGGTATGGTGCTGAGGTGAGCACTGCCAACGACCATTTCACTGCCTTGATCAGGAATGCTGATCATGGTGTCACTCGAGCCACCAAAGTGTGGAACAAACGTAGCCCATAAACCAGAAATATGGCACTTCAGCTCGGGGTTAAATTCCAACCAAAGCGCCAAAGATGAAATCACATCGGGATCTTGGTGTGAGGAAAAAATAGTACGAATAAGCCGAGGATCAAGCACCGAGCTTACTGCGGAAAATACGGCAGGGAAAACTTCTAATCCACCCGGATCGGTTATTAATGCCTCCGCCCCATTTGCAATAACATATTCATTGGTATCGATTAAATGATTAGGGCGCTCGGGATCCCGCGAGATAGCAAACCAGCGATGATCTCCTTGCTCAAACAATATTTGGGCTTTTTTCATTTCATATTTCCAGAAATGCGCCTTAGCTCTTCTAACCTTGGCACGATGGAATCAACCTTGCTGGCAAAATCATTAGACAACTCAGCCAGTACATTAGAATGCTCGCCAGAATAAGCCGATTCAATTCTAGCGGCACGCGCAATCACCACCCCAAAAACACAAGCCTGATAGGCCTCATCAATGTATTCTGACAAACGCTGATGCACGAGGCGCAAGCGCGCCGCATGTTCATCACTGGCAAGCCGTGTACGCGTAAGCGTATCTGCTAAGTAAGTAGTATTGTCCGCAGACTGCTCAGAAGTATGCAACAACATCTGATTACGCCGCTCTTGCGTCATGCTGTGAGAAGATTCAGCCAACATATCTTGGCTAGCACTACTCAGCCGATTCATACTGCCTTGCAGTTGCAACGATAGCTCTCGTAATTCGCCCGAAATTACCCCAAACCCACGCGCCATCCGGCCCGCTCGCTTGGCTAATAAAATAGCATTTAAGCCCATTAGATTAATTTCAAAGCAATTCCAAATCACCATTTTGATGTTTTCATTAATCAAAACTGTATTTTGTAGTTCAGTCGCAATAACTGCCATGAGCTAGCCCCCCGCATAACCCGTCCCAGATAACGAGCTTTTTCTTTATAGATCACTAAGTGACTAGAAAGAAGAGCAAGTGCGCACTCCAAGAAAAACTGACAAAACTAAAGCCTTTTAGCTTAATTTTGTGCTGCCAGCTTGAAGTAGAGGCTGCAAAACCTTAAGCCCTTCGGTGCTTATTGCGGATAAACGGCATAAAAATGGGCCTTCCAAAGAAGGCCCATTTCAACAATGTAATCACTTACACGTTAATACGCTTTGCCACTCGTTACTTTCTCTACTTTGATTTTCCACTGCCCGCCTTGTTTCACCATCTCTAACGTCTTTTGCACAACATCGGTATAGTCTTTGGACTTATAGGTTTGGCTAAATTTAGCTTCAGCTTGAGTATCATTTAATTGCTTAAGCTTCATATTGCTCAGCGTAATAGTTATATCACCCTGTTTACCCACGCGAGTACGGCGGAATGCCTTCCATTTATCCACGCTCATGCCATTACTTGGCACAAAGCTATCAGCGTAAAACGCGAGGTAGTCATCCGTGCGTTTTTCTGCCCACGCTTTGGACCATTTGTCGGCTAAATCAATACCAAATTGCGCGAGTTCTTTGCTCACTGGCGCGTCTTTAGCTGCTTCTGGCACAGTAGTGACCGCCGCTGGGGCAAGTGAAGGGCGATTTGCCATTGCGGCATCGCGATCCATTACGTATTCCTTCGGCATTTCAGCGCTACAACGAACACGCTCATCATCAAGCTGATTGTCGTCAAGCGCTTCAGGCGCTGCCGTTTCTAAAGGTGCCAACTTCAGAGCCACCAATAATTGATGCGTTTGAGTTAGAACACTCGCTTCTGAGGTTTTTAAATCATAAACCGCGTTTACAACCGCGCGCTTAGCGGTAAACAGCTCGTTTTCTGTATCCAATAAATCTAATAAAGTACGCTGGCCAATATCAAATTGTTTGCGATAAGCATCGCGTGATTTCTCTGTAGAAAGTTGATGCTGATCGAGGAATTTCATTTGCTCATTCAAGCGACGAACATCATTCCACGCAATCTGCGTTGTTTGACGAATATCTCGGCATGTTTTATCACGTAATTCATAGGCGGTATTCAGCTTTTCAACCGCACCGCGAGTACGCGCACTATCGCGCCCGCCGCTAAATAAGTTGTAATTTAAATTAAGCTGAATAGTACGATCTTGAAAAGTGCCGCTAATACCATCGCGATCACGATCTAAAGCTTGTTTTGCCACCAGCTCTAGCTTGGGATAATTATTTGCCTTACGTGTTTCGGCATCGCTACGCGCTGAGCGAATATTTGATACTGCAGCTAAAAAGCCAGGGTTTTGCTTTAAAGCGGTTGCTAATACAACATCCCCTTCCTTAGGCAGTGCCGTACGTAAATCTTGTGATGGTGCTAACGATGAGGCAGGCGCCTCGCCAACAATGCGTTGAAAGCGCGCAGAAACATCGTGCAAATTAGATAGATCAGTAAGCCAATTAGATTCAGCTAAAGCTAAGCGTCCAGATGCTTGTTCCAAATCAACCCGGCGGCCTACCCCCGCTTTAACCCGCTCTTCAATTTGCCCTAAAATTTCTTTATGTAACGCAAAATTGTCTTGAGCCAAGGCCACCAACTCACGGTAACGCAATACATCTTGATAAGCACGTACCGTTTCAAAGGCAATTTGATCTGAAGAAGAAAGCAACTCGTAATAACGAGTGAGCCTTGCATACCCTAAACGCTGCACTTCATTGCTCGTTGCAAAACCATCAAACAGCATTTGACGTAATGTGAGAGAAGCACCTGGATGATTAAACCCACCGGTGTCGCCACTTGGACGTTTTTCCCATTCTCGCCCAGCAAAAGCCTGAAAATCAACTTGGGGCATATAACCACCACGCGCAGCTGATACATCTTCAACAGATGCTTTAAATTCGAACCAGCGCGCACGTAACTCGGGATTATTGCTAATAGCCCGCTCTGCTGCTTCTTGCAAAGAAGCAGGGGCAGCAGCTTGTGCACCGATACTGCACAATGCCAAGGCAACAGCCAAGCATAACTTTTTTTTCATCTTTTTAATCCCGTGTGATTCGCAAGTACAATTATTTTGATGTGCTCACCCTGATGGCGAAGTCTTTTTTGTGTTGCCAAAATTATAGTTCAGCCTCTTTCTTTCGGCTAGCTGCATTTATAATTGTAAGTTGGACAATTAGCTTTAATTAAACCAATATAAAGATAGTTACCTACAAATTATAGACCCATGCTCCAACACCCCCCATTTTACTTAAAAAAAATATCAATTTGGCTTTTAATGGCCACATCACTAGCCTTGCACGCAGCGGCAGGCTTAGATTTTGATCGTTTACAAAAATCATTAGTGCAGCGCTGGGGGCAAACGCCTGTTCGCTTATTTAGCGACTGGCAAACTTTAATTAATGAGGCTCGTAACGCAACTGAAACCGATAAACTAAAGCGAATTAATGATTTTTTTAATCGTAGGATTCAATTTGGCGACGACCAAACTATCTGGAATGCGCCTGATTATTGGGCAACCCCCCTTGAAACCATAGGCAAAGGTGCTGGAGATTGCGAGGACTTTGCCATTATTAAATATTTCAGCTTAAAAGAACTTGGTGTAGCAAAAGAGAAACTTCGTTTAACCTACGTTAAAGCTAAAATTGGTGGCGCCTCCAGTAATATTAGCCAAGCTCATATGGTTTTAACTTATTACCCTAGTGCTGACGCAGAACCATTAGTATTAGATAATTTACTTAATGATATTCGCCCTGCTTCACGCCGCCCTGATTTAACGCCTGTATTCAGTTTTAATAGTGATGGAATTTTTACTGGTGCAAGCGCACAACCATCAGGATCTGTCGATAAATTATCTCGATGGAAAGATCTTATTTCAAAAATGAAAGCAGAAGGTTACGAGACTGATTAATTATCTATACAGTGTGTTTAACATCACAATCATTTATATCAATGGGGCATTGGAATACGAAATATATGCCCAGCTCTGCTAAGGAAATACCATGTCACTCTTTCGCCAGCTTTGGATGATGATTATTTTGGCCACATTAGTGGCCTTTGCTGGTAGCTTTATTGTCAGCGTTTATACTGCTCGCGGTTATTTAGAGCAGCAGCTATTTACGCAAAGTAATGACAATGCCTCCTCTTTAGCCCTATCTATGTCGCAACAAAGCAAAGACACTGCAACGATCGAGCTAAATGTGGCCGCTCTGTTCGATACTGGCCACTTTGAGTTAATTCGCTTTAGCGATAATCACGGCAAATCGATTGTTGAACGCACAAATAGCGATAAAGCCGATGAGGTGCCTAACTGGTTCGTTAAAACCTTCCCCTTACAAATTTCCTTTGGTAAAGCACAGGTTAGTGATGGCTGGAAACAGGCGGGCACCGTCACCGTTGTTGCCCATTCACGCTTCGCCTATCAAGCGCTTTGGGAAGGCGCAATCAGACTATTTATTTGGATTATTGGTGCAGGCTTAGTCTGTGGCGCAGGTTTACAAGTGCTGCTGAACTGGGTCAAAAAGCCAATTACACAAATGGTTGAACAGGCAGAAGCGATTAGCGAGCGGCGCTTTATTACTATTCCAGAGCCACGTTATAAAGAATTAAAAAGTGTCGTCAATGCCATGAACACCATGGTAAGCCGCGTTAAAACCATGTTTTCTGAACAGGCGGCACGCATTGATGCCCTGCGCAGCGAGGCCAATCGAGATACGCTCACTCAGCTACCTAACCGCAGCTTTTTTATGGGCCGGTTGTCACAAGCCTTAGAAGATGATGAGGCAGCACCCAGCGGCATTTTACTCATTATGCGTTTGCATGATTTAGCGGGCGTCAATCGCCGCCTTGGCAGAGAACGTGCCGATCAGTTTCTGCAAATGGCGGCAGGCCGGCTTGCCTCACTCACAGGGCAAGAGCCGGATTGGCTGGTGGCCCGTTTAAATGGTGCAGACTTTGCCTTACTCGCACCCGGCTTAGATCGCCAACAAGGCTTAGATTTAGCCAAAAGCCTACATCAGGGCTTAGCTGAGCTACGCCAACATGAACTCACTGACGCTGATGATTTAGCCGCCATTGGCATTGCCACATATCAACATAATGACAGCATTAGCCAGCTACTAGCAGGGACAGACCAAGCACTCGCTCAAGCAGAAAGTAATGGGGCTAATGGCACTGGTCACGTCAGCAGTGCCAGCGCGACCCAAGCCTTACCAGCCCAAGATTGGCAGCCTCTATTACAAAAAGCATTTAAAAACCATTGCTTTGAGTTGGCATCATTCCCCGCACTCTTGGTTGACGGCCAGCCTTTGCATCGAGAGCTGCTGCTGCGCTTACGCCACCCAGAAACGCAGGAGCTGCTCACTGCGGGGACTTTCATGCCCTTTATTAGCCGTTTGGGCTTGAGCAATACCCTAGATTTAGAATCCGTTCAGCTAGCTTGCGCCGAGCTTAAACTGCACGATGCACAGCTTGCAATCAACCTAGAAGCAAAATCCATTGCAGATGCGCAGTTTATTGAAGATTTGCTGCTTATCCTGCAACAACATAAATATGCCACCCATCGCCTGTGGTTTGAAGTCAATGAATTTGGCTTTAGAGATGAGATCACTGCATTAGCCAATTTTGCCCAAAAAGTACGCCCTTTAGGCTGCAAAGTAGGGATTAAACATTTTGGCCGTCATTTTGGCAGCATCCCTCAGCTTTACGAATTGCAACTTGATTACTTAAAAATTGACGGCAGCTTTATTCAAGCCATTGACCAGCATCCAGGTAATCAAAATCTAGTGAAGGCGATCATCGGCATTGCCTCTGGCCATGATATTTTAACCATCGCTGAGCGCGTACAAACACAAAGTGAATGGGATATGCTTAAAGCATTGGGCATTAACGGCTTAAGCGGCCCAGTTGCCAGCAAGGCTAAGTAATAAGCCAGCCATAAACATTTGAATGCCTCTAGCCTGAGCAGTGATCTAACAAAAAAAAACGGCCAGTTTGCACTGGCCGTTTTACTTGAGTACTCACCCATTAATCAGTAATCAATTTACCCTTATTCAACAGGTCTTGGATAATTGCCGCGTCTGCTAGGCTGCCATTACTGGTTAAATCAACACCTGATAATACAATGCGTTGGTCATCACTATTTGCATTAAACACCCCTGTAAAGCTACCTGCGCTACTGACATGGATAATAGTGTCGGTGCCTGATTTTTCGAAGTGCAAATATTGAGTTAGATTGCCCGAACCCACATTGTGGTTTTCTGATTGCAATAGATCACGCAAATCAAGGCGATCACCACCCGCGTTATAACTCGCACTATTAAAATCGGTGATCTTATCGATGTCAGGCGTCCCAACCACCCCTTTATCCGCCAAAGCCCAACGGAAAGTATCAGCCCCCAAACCACCCGTTAAGGTATCACTCCCCGCTCCTCCTTCAATACGATCTGCCCCTGCTCCCGCATTGATTACATCTTGGCCTGCACCACCATGAATAATATCGCGCCCCGCCGAGCCAGTAATCGTATCGGATAAATTACTACCCGTTACCTCTTGCCCGCTACGTACAAGGTAGTGCCCATTACTACTTGGGTCTTCAATAATATCTTGTAGCTCAGTGAGCACCGGAGCTTGCGTACCATGAAACAGCGCCATATCGTTAATCCCTAAGGGAACATATGCACTATCTGCAGCACCAGCGGGTTTAAACTCTATTTGTAAAGCGGCATTACCTCCCTGCTCCCAATACAGCACTTCTAAATTATGCATTCCTTCGCTAATCACCACGCCAGTTTGAACTCGGCTGGTTGGCGATTGATTTGCATTGTATTCAAACACCGATTGCCCATCGATTGCGATGCGGAAACCATCATCGGCCAATACACGAATATCGTAAGTACCTGCAGCAAAGTAGGCTCCCCCTACCATCCGCAAAATTGAATCCGTGGTATTACCAAAAGTACTGGTTGCGGCTAAGCCAGTGGTATCTGCACCTGCATTATTAGCTCCTAGGAAGTTATAGAGATTACCCGCAGTAATCGCAGAGCCTGTGGCAACCGCATTATTAGTCCCTAAATTCCCCGAGACCGTTGGAGTAACACCGTATTTAATAGCGTCTGCAATAAATGTGGCATCACTGGCCGCCGCACTCGCTTCAAGCTGCGTACCCACAATATTGCTACCTTGACGGCCATTAATCACCGACGTGATATCGCTGATATTGTCGAGGTTTCCAACAGTATTATCTTGGCTTTGCACGTTATAAACCACGCCACCGACCTTATCTGGGTCGTTGTTATAGCCAAAAAACTCACCATGTAAACCGCGGACACTATCTGCAATAGCCGTAGTTGATGCGCTTAATTGTAAGGTACTACCTTGTGCGGGCGGAACAACATTGATAGTGAGTTGGCTATTAGACTGATCTAAATCGCCGTCATTATCAATCAAGGTAAATCCAATGTTTTCACTACTACCAGAAGTTTTAATGACCGGCGGGGTATAAGTGTATTTGCCATCATCCATATCAATTGCAAATTGCCCGCCTAAAACGGTATTCACTTTTAATTGATGGGTTGCCGCATCAAAAGAGTACGTGCCCGCCCCTGCCGACGTAGTGATTGAATTACCCGCCACATTGAAGGTGTATTTCACACCATCTACGGTTATGTCATTCATATGGCCACCATCTGCACCAAAGCCCGAAGTCACCCCTGCAACCGTTCCAGTTAAATCACCCGCATTTGGAGTCACTATCGTATCCCTTAGGATAGGTGGCAATTGCGCCAGATCAGTCACAATGATGGCGTTAGCTTCTGAGCCAGTTCCTGTGCCATTGTATGCAAGCGGATTCAAGTTAACATCTGTCACACCTGAACCTAAGCCCAAAGCGAGGGAGTTAATATGGTTAATCTGCAAGAAGGACTTCCAAGCACTTTCTTCAGTTACATCTAAACCAAGCCCAGGGTTAGGTGCGCCATCAGAGAAGAAGTAGCCAATATTTTGCCCGCCAACAATCTTACCGGCGTCCGCAAAGTGTGTTGTTACTTGGCTCACTGCAGCATCGTAGTTTGTCCCGCCGTTCGCAACAAGCCCAGCTAAAACAGCTTTAGCTTCAGTAACTGACATCCATGTTTGTCCACCACTTTGCTGTGTGGCAGAGGAAGAGCTAAACGTAACCAACATGACTTTAACGTCACCTAAAACATCGTAATCGTCGATTAATTTAGCAATTGCCTCCTTAGCGACCTGCAGCCTTGTTTTGCCAGTGATTCCACTTGGGTCCCCCATGCTGCCGGAAATATCGAGAGTAAGAACCAAATTACTATCCACATTTGGAATCTGTACATTAGCCGTTTGGCTACGCCCAACTGGAGCATCATCTTCAACATTAACGGTGAGCGTACCGGTTGAGCTTAAAGCACCATCAGAGACTTTAACCCCCACATTGAATGATTTCACATCCTCAACACTATTCACCGGGTGATCAATTGGTGCTTTTAAGGTGACGGTGTAATTCCCTGCATTATCAATGTTAATGGTTGCAACAACAGGGCCACCAACACCAGCGGTGGCGGCTAAATCATGCGTGCCACTTCCACTCCATACCAAGGCATGGCCACCAGAGGACAAGGCCGTGGTAGGGGCAATCAAAGAGGTTGTTAAAACAGGACTATCAGGATCACTAATTGCAATCGTCCCAGTACGAACCGTACTGTCAGTAGTATCTGTTGGTGACCCTGTAGAATCTTTAATCCCACCAAGCAAGCCCTCTTCCGAAACCGTAGCACTGGCGTTGCCAATGATAGGAGCTCGATTAACGTCGTTGTCCAAAATCCCGCCGGTGGCAGTAACGCCACCAATGGTTAAAGGCACGGTTTCTGGGGAGATTTCAACCAGAGTGTCATCCACGGTTGGCAGGGTCACCGCAAACTTAGTCATGCCAGCGGGTACAGTGATTTGTCCGGTTACGGGATTGTAGGTGACGCCATTACTGAAGGTGGCTGTGCCGTAATCGGCTGCCGATGCGCTTCCGCCACCGAGGTTAAAGGCGTAGCTTTCAACCTTAGTCGTGGCCGTACTCAGAGTAACATTGAAGACGAGGTTATTGCCTTCGACCACATTGTCGTCCGCGACGCCTGGATTACCGACTTCGATTTTGCTGATGGCTGGGCTGTCGTTGTCCAGAATTCCGCCGGTGGCCGTGACGCCACCAATCGTTAAAGGCACGGTTTCTGGGGTGATTTCAACCAGAGTGTCATCCACGGTTGGCAGGGTCACCGCAAAGTTAGTCACGCCAGCGGGTACCGTAATTTGTCCAGTTACGGGATCATAGGTGACACCATTGCTAAAGGTGGCTGTGCCGTAATCGGCTGCCGATGCGCTTCCGCCACCGAGGTTAAAGGCGTAGCTTTCAACCTTAGTCGTGGCCGTACTCAGAGTAACATTGAAGACGAGGTTATTGCCTTCCACCACATTGTCATCCGCCACACCCGGGTTGCCGACTTCAATCGTACTGATCACAGGATCATCGACTGGTGTAATGGTCAGTGTCAGCGTGCTACTGCCCGAGCCACCTAACGGGTCAATTACGTTGTAGGTGATAACGGGTACGGGGCCGTTATAGTTATTTTCTGGTGTAAAGGTGTAATCGCCATTGGGTGCAATCACCAACGAACCTACACCGGGGATAGTGGCTGGCTGACTAGTTGTAAATGTGCCAGTTAGACCTGCAATAGTGAAGCCAGTAACCGTCAACGGGCCATCTGGATCACTATCATTGCTCAATACATTGCCTGTTGCGGGGGTGTCTTCAAGTAGTGTTGCTGTATCTGCTTGTAAATTTGCCGGATCATCGACGGGTGTAATGGTAATGATTAATGTGCTGCTACCCGTTCCGCCCTGTGGATCGACCACATTGTATGTAATCACTGGCACGGAGCCGTTGTAATTGCCAGCAGGAGTAAAAGTGTAATCACCATTAGGCGCAATCAGCAGGGTACCCACATTCGGGATACTGGCAGGCTGCCCAGCTGTAAATGTGCCGGTAAGCCCTGCAACCGTAAAGCCAGTAACCGTTAGAGCCCCGTCTGGATCGCTATCATTACTTAATACATTGCCCGTTGCTGGTGTATCTTCGGCGGCCGTTGCCACATCGGTTTGTAAATTCGCAGGGTCATCCACTGGGGTAACGGTTAGCGTTAAGGTGCTGCTGCCTGTTCCACCAACAGGATCAACCACGCTATACGTCACGACCGGCACTGGCCCGTTGTAATTAGCGACAGGTGTAAAGGTGAAATCACCATTGGGCGCAATGACCAAGGTACCTACATTTGTGATCGTAGCCTGCTGGTTGGGAGCAAAGGTATCGGGCAAGCCCGCCACCGTAAAACCAGTAACACTGAGCGGGCCGTCAGCATCGCTATCATTACTAAGTACATTGCCAGAAGCGGGAGTATCTTCAGCGACGCTAACTGTATCTGCGCCCAGAATAGAGGGGTTGGGGCTGGGCTGAATAGGTAGTGCACCTACAATGGGCAGATCTGTTGTGCCTAAATCAGAGCCAGCAAAATTAAATGCCAGCGGATTTACGCCCTCAGCAATTCGCCCTAACTCAACAAAGGAGTGGCCTTCCGCACTACCCCCTGCTCCACCCAAACCCGCAGCAGTTGCTTCTAACTCAGTGGTCAAATCTGTGCCGCTGGCGATTGCGGCCGCAATTTTATCTGTTGAAGCATTCAGATCGGCAATCGCCGCTGATGCAGTATCAACGGGGGCTGAGCCCAGCATCTGAGCGTCAACCTGTACCGTACGATCTCCGCCAATTTCTAGCAGCTCGCCATTGGGCATAAGCAGCTGCACTCGCCCATCTACCGAGGTAACAAAAATTTCATTTTCATTTAGTTGCTGACCTTCTTTTAAAGGTACAGATTTCCCCGTTGCATCCCGCAAAAAAGCAGTGCCATTGATATTCACAACGGTAATGCTGGGTCTGCTTGCACTAATTTGCTCGGCCATGATGGGTCAACCAGTGAATGAGTTAGGCTTCTAGCCTAGACTTATTCCATTGGCATTCCTACTGTACCTAAGTACAGCGTCAGCGGCCGCTGGTCAGAAAAAAACCCCGTATAAACGGGGCAACTCTGACACAAAAATGTAATGAAAATACAAACTAGCGTATACCCTTAGAGAGCAGCGTAAGTTGCAAACGATCATTCACGCCCAGCTTTTCAAATATCAAGCTTAGGTGAAACTTAACAGTACGCTCCGTAATGCCCAACTCACGAGCAATTTCTTTATTCGCATTACCACTGGCGGCTAGAGTAGCCACTTCGCGCTCACGCTCAGTCAGCGGGCCCATCCACGCCTGAGTATCTTTGGGTGCAAATAATTTATGCATAGAGCAAATCAAGGCCTGCAAAATAGCTGGCCCTGCCCAAACCCCACCCGCCGCAATCACATTCAAAATGGCTTGCAAAGACTCGCTCGTGGCATAGGCATGGCAATAACCCCGTGCGCCCGCTGTTAATGCTGCTAGATGCTCTTCATCGCTAGGTGTTGAGCTTAAAAAAAGTACTTGGTTAGACGTGGTATATACAAGCCAGCTGGCATCGCTCAAAGCTGGCAAACTCGGCAAAGCCAAATCAATCAGTACCACACCACCGCTAAGCTGGCTTAATGCAGGCAAAGAACCTAGCCGCAAGAACTCTTGCTGAGTACCCTGCTGGATATGTGCAAACAAAGAGGTATCGGCAGTTAAAATAGAGAAGTTCATCGCTCAGTCAACGCATTAGATTTTGCACGAAGTACCGGTTTCAACAAATAGGAAAGCACTGTTTTTTTACCCGTTAAAATATCAACCTCAGCCACCATGCCGGGGATTATAGGTAGTTTTTTTTCTCCAGCTTTCAAGAAGCTAGCATTCGTCCTTACCTTAACGATATAAAAAGCGTTACCTTTTTCATCCACAACGGTATCTGCACTGATGTGCTCTAGCTTGGCCTCCAAACCACCATAGATAGAGAAATCATAGGCTGTAAATTTTACAATTGCTGTGGCGCCAGGGCGTAAAAAAGCAATATCTTTCGGCAAGATCCTAGCTTCTAATAACAGCGCGTCATCGCCTGGCACAACTTCAATAATATCTTTACCAGGTTGCACCACTCCACCTACGGTATTAACCTGCAATTGCTTTACAGTGCCATTCACTGGCGAGCGTATTTCTGACTGTTTCACCCGATCAGCAAGGGCCACACTGCCTTCAGTCAAGCTATTGAGCTTGCCCACCGTTTCACCCAGTTCTGCACGGGCGACGTTTTTGAAACTCAGCTCTACCTCACGAATTTTACTGCCAGCCTCAGACATCGCCGATTGGATACGCGGAATTTGCGAGCCAGCAGAATCGCGCTCACCCAAATAACGCGAAACATCACGCTCTAAACGTAGAATTTCTACATCAGAAACAGCACCACTTTTGAGCAAAGGCTTAGTGGCTTCCAACTCACGTAAAGTCAGCGCATAGCCTTGGCCTGCTTGTTCGCGGCGAGTGCGTGCTTCATTTAGCTCCTGCCCGCGTTGCACCAACTGCTGCTGTGCGCCGCTAATCAAAGCAGTCATTTCGGCATGGCGTGATTCATACAAACCACGCTCTTGAATCACGATTTCTGGCGCTTCGGCCTGTACTTCAGCAGGAACCACAAATTCTTTACCCGAAGCCAGCGCTTCCAGCCGTGCAGCCTTAGCTTTCAGCGATAAATACTGTGCCCGATTTTCTTTTAATGACGACACAAAGCGGGTTGGATCAATCGTAATCAGTAATTGCCCCTCCTTAACCTGCTGCCCCTCTCTGACTAAGATGGCCTTCACAATGCCGCCATCCAAGCTTTGTATCACCTGTATCTGTCTTGAAGGAATCACCTTACCTTCGCCACGTGTAACTTCATCAATTTTTGCCAAACTAGCCCAAATCAGCACCACCAACACGGTTAACGCAGATACCCAGACCAAGATTCTTGCACCACGCGAGCTTTGCTCAACAATCACCCAATCGGCGTCGGCAATAAAATCATTGTGATCAACGACATCTGCCGCTTCGCCTCTAAATAAATAGCGATCAAACCAATACGAGCTTTTACTCACTAAAGCTTGCCACTTGTTGTGCCAAAATGCAGGTTTAACGGTTTTAATCTCCATCATCAACTCGTCCTACCTATTCTGCCCTGCTGCAGGGCTTCAATCACCTGCGCTTTCGCGCCATCTGCAACGACTTGCCCTTGATCCAACACGATCAAACGATCGACCAAATCCAACAAAGAGGTGCGGTGCGTCACCAGCAATAAGGTTTTTTGCGTGACATAAGCCTTCAGGCGCGCTTTTAGTTTTTCTTCAGAAAGGTGATCCATTGCACTGGTTGGCTCATCCAGCAACAGCATTGGCGGGTCATTCAATAAAGCGCGAGCGATCGAAACCGCTTGCCGCTGCCCCCCCGATAAAGAGTCGCCACGTTCCGCAATCAACATATCAAAACCACGTGGGTGCAGATCAGAGAATTCCTTCACCCCAGCTAAATCCGCCGCAGCCAAAATACTGCTATCGTCTGCAAATGGCGCGCCCATGGCTATATTCTGGCGCAAGGTGCCATAGAACAAGATGGGCTCTTGTGGCACATGGCCAATAGCACGGCGTAATTCAGCGGGATCAATTTGCCGCGTATCCACACCATCAATTAATACCGCCCCTTCGGTTGGGTAATAAAGCCCAAGGATCAGTTTTTCAATCGTGGTTTTGCCAGAACCAATCCGGCCAATAATGGCCATTTTTTCACCGGCTTTAAGCTTAAATGAAACATTATTGAGTACTTTTTCATCACTACCGGCATAGGCAAAGCTGACGCTTTTAAATTCAATTTCACCTCGGAATGATTCGCGATGTAAGAAATTGCTATCTTGCGGACGCTCAACCGGCAACTTCATATGAGATTCAATCCCAGCCAGCGAGGTGCGCGCATTTTGGTATTGCATCAACAAACCAGCCACCTGACCAAGCGGGGCTAATGCACGGCCAGATAACATAGAGGCGGCAATAATCCCCCCCATTGTTACCATGTTTTCGGTGAGTAAATACACACCCACAATAATCACGACCACACTCACCAATTGGCTAATAAACGATGCAAAATTAACCGTTGTTGATGAAAGTAATTTAAGTTTTGAGCCCACTTGGGCGAGGAAATGCGTTGAGCGCTCCCAGCGACGCTGGAACTCGCTCTCCGCTCCCATCACCTTGATAGTTTCTATCCCAACCAAGCCCTCAACCAAGGTGGCATTACGCTGTGCGGATGCCCGCTGGGTCAACTCCACCATTTCGCGCATTTTATCTTGGGCCAGCAAGGTAAAACCCACCACCAGCACAATGCCCACCATGGCAGGCACCGCCAACCACGGCGAGATCCACATCATCACCAGCAAGAAAATCAGCACAAAGGGCAAATCAACCAAGGTAGTAATCGATGCGGATGCGATGAAATCTCGCACCGATTCAAAAGCGCGCAAATTAGCCACAAAAGATCCGACCGAAGCGGGCCGCGCCTCCATGCGGATTCCAAGCACTCGCTCCATGATCAAAGCAGATAAGGTCACATCAATACGCTTAGACGCCACATCAATAATATGGCCACGGATCGTTCGCAATAAGAAATCAAACGTCAACACGGCCAAAGCACCAATCGCCAACACCCACAGCGTTTCTAAAGCATGGTTGGGCACGACCCTATCGTAAACATTCATCGAAAACAGCGGCATGGCCAACGCCAGCGTATTAATCAGTAGCGCAGCCAATAGAGCGTCACGGTATAAACGCCAATTGTCTTTAACTACGCTCCAAAACCAATGGCGGCCACGCACCGCGCCATGCTCTGGTGCGCGGGCTTCAAATCTAAATTTGGGACGAACAAAAATAACGATGCCGGTGTGAACAGCCTGTAATGCCTCAGCACTCAGCAGCTCGGAGGATTCACCCGTTTCAGGAAAGCATACGCGTGCCATGCCGTCATCCAGCCACTCCAGCAGTAAGCAAGCGCCTCGATCTTTAAGCAGTAAAATAACGGGGAATAAGCTGGTAGGTAATTCATTCAATGAGCGGCGCACCACTCGAGCAGATAAGCCTGCTCTAGCTGCTGCGCGCGGCACGAGTGAGGGTGATAAGAGATTATCGCTCAGGGGTAAGCCAGCAGATAAAGCCTCACACGTCCAAGGAGAGCCATGAATACGTGTGAGCTCAGCCAAACAATCTAAAAGGGGATCAAAGCGGCTTTGATGCTCACCCACACGCCAATCAGGACGGTCAGAAGCTTTCGAATAGCTGGGATTGGACTCGCTCATACCTGAATTTCGTTTTAGTAGTTATGAAAATATATTCTACCCAATTTGTAAGCTAAAACATATACATTACTTAATTATCACTAATATATAAGCAAATGATTACATTTGTTTTAATCGAGTAATACTTTTCCAGGGTTCATAATTCCAGCCAAATCAAACGATTGTTTAATGCTTTTCATTAATGCTAATTCCAAGGGATTTCTGTATTTAGCCAAATGCTGGCGCTTTAATTGTCCAATCCCGTGTTCTGCACTGATACTGCCGTTATGTTTTGCAACGCAAGCATAAACAATATCATTTACCATAGGCTCATCTGAGTAAATCGCTGCAGTTTTATCCGATCTAAATACGTTGTAATGCAAATTACCATCGCCCAAATGCCCAAAAGCAATAATGGCAGCATCACTGAAAGCCGCTACCAACGCTTGACCACATTCAGTTAAGAAATCAGGAATACTACCTACTGGCACACTAATATCGTGCTTAATACTTACGCCTTCTCTACGTTGAGCCTCTGGGATATGCTCTCTTAACTGCCAAAAATCTCTGGCTTGCTTACTATTTTGCGCCAATAAAGCATTTTCACAGTCTAAAGAGACGAGCACTTGCGCTAATTGATCACTTAATACCTCGCTGCTACCCCCATCAGAGAGCTCCAGCAGCACCGCCCATTCAGGCAAAGGCTTAAATGGGTGAGGCAAGCTAGGGCATTGCTTAGCCAGCAGCTCAAAACAAGGTTTAGAAATCAGCTCAAACGAGGTCACTCGGTCGCCCACTGTAGCCTGAACGCCACGGAGTAACTCTACCGCAGCGGCAGGATGATCCAAAGCCACCAAGGCCGTTGCATGCGCCGTTGGCAGGGGGTAAAGCCGCAGTACCGCACGGGTAATCACGCCTAAAGTGCCTTCAGAACCAATAAAGAGCTGCTTTAAATCATAACCAGTGTTGTCTTTTCGTAGCCCGCGCAAACCGTCCCAAATTTCACCATTGGGCAGCACCACTTCCAAGCCCAAAGTCAGCTCGCGCATATTGCCATAGCGCAGCACATTCACGCCGCCCGCATTGGTCGCTAAAGCGCCGCCCATGCGGCAAGAGCCAGCCGCGGCCCAATCGGCAGGAAACAAGCGATTTGCCGCGCGCGCAGCAGCCTGCACCTCCGCCAAAATAGCGCCTGCTTCTACAATAATGGTGTTGTTATCGCTGTCCACCTTCAGTACTCGGTTCATTCGCTCCAAGGACAAAACCAAGGCCTTGCCCGATGAATCAGGCGTAGCAGCACCACAAAGGCTGGTGTTTCCACCTTGCGGAACAATAGCAACGCCGTACTGGGCACAAAGCTTAATCACAGCCGCCACTTCTGCGGTGCTGCGCGGCCTAGCCACTGCCAATGCCGCGCCCTGATAACGACGGCGTTGATCTAGACAATAAGCCGCCGTAGCTTTGCCACTTAAAACCCCCGCCGCATCAAGCAGCTGGCTTAATTCATTTAAAAAAATGTTCACAAGCAAAAATCCTGCCGCTGTGCATGCGCACTGATCACCCGTTGAAAATGCCCAGGGTCTTTGGCATAGGTTATTTCACCGGCCGCAGGTTTATAAAAATCATATAAACGTGATACCCAAAAGCGTAGCGCCGCCGCACGTAATAGCACGGGCCACGCGGCAATTTCATCCAAGCTTAAGGGGCGAACTGCTTGATAGCCGTGCAACAATGCCTTGGCGCGCAGCGGATCGATATCGCCTGATTCTGTTACGCACCAATCATTCAGCGTAATAGCTAAGTCATAGGCCAACACATCATTGCAGGCGTAGTAAAAATCAATAAAGCCGCCAACATGATCGCCATTGAGCAAGACGTTATCGCGGAATAAATCAGCGTGAATCACGCCTTGGGGCAAGTGATCAAAGCGATGTTCGGCCTGTAAAGCCAACTCGGCGCGTAATTGCTCGGCCTCATTCGTGCCCATTAACTCAAATAACTCTGGCGCGATGGTATTCCACCATTTTGGCCCACGCGGATTGGGCATCTGCCCGTGATAGCTGCGCGCAGCCAAATGCATTTGCGCCAGCATTTCGCCAACCTCTGCGCATTGCAAAGCACTAGGCTCGTCCACCACCGTGCCCGGCACACACTGCACCAGCAACGTAGGCCGGCCATTTAATTCATCAACGTATTGATCTTCCAGATTGGCAATCGGCGCGGCAACTGCAATACCATGATGGGCAAGATGAGCCATTAAATTGACGTAAAACGGCAGCTCATCGGCGGCCAAGGTTTCAAACAGAGTCAGTACATAGCGGCCATGCGTGGTGGTCACAAAGTAGTTTGTGTTAGTAATCCCTGCGGCAATACCTTTAAGCTCAAGCAAGCTGCCAATGGAGTAACGCTTTAGGAAGGGACCGAGGTCTTCCACTGTCACGGTGGTAAAAACTGACATAGATTTGGCTCAAATGGGCATTCTTAAACTGGTTTCCCGCCGACGAAAATCACAAAAGACACTCAAATATTAAGTTGAGTTATAAATAACAAGCGCGAATATCCATCTCAAGCTTACAATCACTGCTCATGCTTTTTGTGCATTTCGTAGACTATTCATTACTTACGATACTTCATCAAAACTCAAAAATAACCCAGCGTGGCACCGACAAATTACTGCCGCCCAAATCATCACTGCGGTCAAAACGTCCTTGCCCTTCTCTATCGATCAAGAAATAAGGCTTACCCACTTTAGGCGTTACTTTCATCATGTAAAGCTTACCTTTTAAGCGATACTCTGCAATGGTTGCGTCAGATTTTTCGATCACCTTTATTTCTGGCTCATCCTGCACTTTTGCCTCGCTTTCTTTGGCGGGTAATGGGGGTGGCGCATCACTCGGTGACGCAGCAAAGGCATAACTACTCAGTAATAGACTAAGCAAAATAAGACGCATGATCGTTTCCTTTTTAAAGTCGATACTGGAGTCTGAATTATTCTTTACACAGGCAAGCGCTAATTAACGTCTTTTATAATGGAATACATCGTACAAAGCTGACATATAAACACAGCAGCTTAAGCCTTATAATACGCTGGATTCAATGTCTTCCAAATATCAATCCGAACCTTGGCTAGCGGCAAACGCACCAATGTTTTCGTTTTTCTTACACTTAGTATAGAGAGTTTCATCGCATGGCGACCCTGCTTTTAATTGACGGCTCTTCCTACCTCTACCGAGCCTTCCATGCGATCCGCGATTTGGCGGCTCCCGATGGCACGCCCACCAATGCCCTCTATGGCTTTGTGAATATGCTGAAAAAACTACGTCAGCAAACCCCCGCCGATTATATCGCCTGCGTTTTTGATGCCAAGGGTAAAACCTTTCGCGACGATTTATACAGCGAATACAAAGCGCAACGCCCATCCATGCCCGACGAGCTGCGGGTGCAAATCGAGCCGATTCACGCCGCCGTGAAAGCCTTTGGCATTAAGATTTTAATGGTGGACGGCGTAGAAGCTGACGATGTAATTGGCACGCTAGCAAGCTGGGGTACAGAACACGGTATTACTACCATCATGTCTACCGGCGATAAAGATATGGCGCAGCTGGTTAATCAGCATGTGCGGATTGAAAACTCGATGACCGAAGAAGTGCTGGATATCGAAGGTGTAATTAATAAATTTGGCGTGCGCCCTGAGCAAATTGTCGATTATCTAGCGCTGATTGGCGACACCGTAGATAACGTACCCGGCGTGCCCAAATGCGGCCCTAAAACCGCACAAAAATGGCTAAGTGAATACCAAACACTCGACGCCATTGTCGCCAATGCCCATGCAATCAAAGGCGTGGTCGGCGAAAACCTACGCAATACGCTGCAATGGCTGCCAATGGCCAAACAGCTAGTAACCATTAAATGTGATCTGGATTTAAGCAGCGAGCTACCGCAGCAATTTACGGATCTAGCACCACAGGCAGAAGACTGGGACACACTACTGGGTATCTTTCGTAAAGCCAACTTCAAAACCTGGATCCGCGAAGCAGACAGCAAGATCAGCGCCGCGGCAGCACCCGCTAGCGGTGATTTATTTAGCGCCCCAGCCGAACCTGCCGCCACAGCGGAAATCATCAGCGAGTCAGCCCCTATTGAGCGCCACTACCAAACCATCCTCAGCCAAGAGCAGTTAGATGAATGGCTAGAGCAACTGATGGCCGCCGATGTGGTTTCGCTAGATACCGAAACAACGGGTCTTGACACGCTCAATTCGCAAATTGTGGGCATGTCTTTTTGCATTAAAGCAGGTCTTGCAGCGTACTTACCCCTTGCTCACTGCGGGCCAGATGCAGTGGAACAGCTACCGCTAGATGCCACGCTAACCAAACTGAAACCTTGGTTAGAATCCGCAGAGCACAAAAAGCTAGGCCAGAATTTAAAATTTGATCAGCATATTTTTGCCAACCACGGCATTGCACTGGCTGGCATTTCTGACGACACCATGCTGATGTCTTATGTGCTGGCCAGCTTTGAAAAACATAATATGGATGCACTGGCCGAGCGCGAGCTAGGCGTTGCTACAATAAAATTTGAAGAGCTATGTGGCAAAGGAGCCAAACAAATTGGCTTTGACGAAGTTGCGGTTGAGATTGCTAGCACTTACGCCGCAGAAGATGCCGACATCACCTTGCAACTGGCTCACGCCATGCTACCGCGGCTGACTGGCGGGCTGGCTACGGTTTACCGTGATATCGAAATGCCCTCGCGTGCGGTGCTGTTTGAAATGGAACGCACTGGCGTGTTGCTCAACAGCCACAAGCTAAATCAGCAAAGCCACGAAATTGGCCTGCGCTTACTCGAAATAGAACAAACCGCTTACGATTTAGCTGGCCAGCCATTTAATTTGGCCAGCCCTAAGCAGCTTGGCGAGATTTTCTTTGAACAGCTCAAGCTGCCGGTGATTAAAAAAACCCCTAAGGGCGCGCCTTCCACCGATGAAGAAGTCTTGCAGGAGCTGGCTAAGGATTTTTCGCTGCCCAAGGTCTTACTTGAGCATCGTTCGCTTTCTAAGCTTAAATCCACTTACACCGACAAGCTACCGCTGATGGTGAACCCACGCACTGGCCGAGTCCATACCAGCTATAACCAAACCGTTGCGGTAACTGGCCGCTTAAGCTCTACCGAGCCTAATCTGCAAAATATTCCGGTTAAAAGCCTAGAAGGCCGCAAGATTCGTGAAGCCTTTATTGCCCCTAATGGCTGGCAAATTATGTCGGCTGATTACTCGCAAATTGAGCTGCGCATCATGGCGCATTTATCCCAAGATGCTGCAATGATTGCTGCGTTTACCTCTGGTGAAGATATTCACCGCACCACCGCAGCCGAAGTCTTTGGTGTAGCGCTTGATCAAGTCAGTAGCGAGCAGCGCCGTTACGCCAAAAGCATTAACTTTGGCCTGATTTATGGCATGGGTGTGTTTGGCTTAGCCGCGCAATTAGAAATCCCGCGTGACGCGGCTAAAAACTTTATCGACCGCTATTTTGCCCGCTTCCAAGGCGTAGCCATGTATATGGAAAACATCCGCGCCAGCGCCAAAGAACACGGCTATGTGGAAACCGTTTTTGGCCGCCGCCTATGGCTGCCTGAAATCAAATCATCCAATGCGGCCCGCCGCGCCGGAGCAGAACGCGCCGCAATTAATGCCCCAATGCAGGGTACGGCGGCAGATTTAATTAAACTAGCCATGATTAATGTTGCGGATTGGATTAAGACAGAAAAACTACAAAGCCGATTAATTATGCAGGTACACGATGAATTAGTGCTGGAAGTGCCTGACCATGAGGTGGCAATGATGCGTGAGCAATTGCCAATGAAAATGGCACAAGCAGCAGAACTGACAGTCCCATTACTCGCAGAAGTGGGCGTGGGCATGAATTGGGAAGAAGCTCACTAATAATATTCCCCCTCGTTGCCTTTACCGGAAAGCGAGGGGTGGATGACAAAAACAGCTAAATTACTATCAATAACAATGCTCGCTTTGTCAGCCCATAGTAAATAGTCTAAAGTCTAAGTACTAATCGGTACATAGAATCAATGACAATAATCCATTCCTCTTTCAAGCAAAATATAAGTTGGCAATTGCTATGCGCAGCACTACTGCTGCTCATTGAACTACCTGCTGCGGCCCTCACGCTTGGGGAATTGACAATTCAATCATCGGTTGGACAACGATTTAAAGGCTTTATTCCCTACCAACTCGCCCCCGAAGATGGCTTGGCAGAAGACTGCAATAAGCTAAGCGTTATTGCTACAAATAATGATCTACCAGGACTAGGCCAAGCCTCATTACGCCTACAAAATAATGAGCGCAGCGGGCGAATTTTAATTCAATCTACAGATTCCCTATTTGAACCGGTAGCCAGTTTTAGCCTCAAAATAGAATGCAAAGGACAACAACTACAACGTAGTTACACCGTCTTTTTAGACCCTGCGCCCATCAACCCTCCAATCGTTACTGAAGACCCATCTTCAAACAAAGTGATCACTAAAGCAGCGACCAAACCGCCACGCGCAGCTCGAGCCAAATCTGTCAAAGAGCCAAGCAACAACGCTACCAAAGCGCCTAAATCGCCAAATAGCCCTCCCATATTAGCCCCTCTACCCGCCACAGGAGGCCAGTTGCGGATTGAGAGCGAGTTAAGTAGCAAAAACGTAGCACCCGCCGTACTGAGCCCTGAAGATTTACAAACTAAAATAGCGATGATGCAGAGCCTGCAAGAGCAGCTGCAGTCGGAAATGATACGTCTGCAAAAATCGATGCTTACCCTGCAAGCCTTGGCAGGTGGCCAAGTCGTCGCCAGAAGCACAGGTGGCGCGCCTACAGCCCGCTTAAATATTGAGCAAGCAGAAGAAACAGCTCCTCCCAAGCCCAGCACCATCAGTACCCCACTCCCTGCCCCAACCTCTGTTAAAAGGCACCCTGCTGAAACCACTCGCAGCAACGGGTGGATTACCTTAGTGCTTGCGCTCTTGGCGGCCGTTGCAGGCGGTTGGATCTGGCTGCGCCGCAAGCAAAAACAAAATGCATGGGAGCCTGACTCCGATAGCAGCCTCTCTAGCATACACCGCAGCAATTTCAAGCCCATCCCAGCGGATCCTCAAGAAGAACACTCAATATTTAGGCATAGCCAGCTATTTTATGGCGGTATTGAAGTGCAAGAAGAAGATGGCAGCGCTACGCTAGAACGCGCGCAATTATTAGTTGCTCAAGGTGAAACAGACAAAGCCATTGAGCTGCTGTATATCACCATTGATGAAAACGAAAACGAAACAGAACCTTGGTTACTACTATTCCGCGTTTTACGCCAACAGGGCATGAAAACTGAATACGCACAACTTGCTAGGCGTTTCCATGATCTCAATGGAGATAAGGAAGACTGGGCCTTGGTGCGTAATATTGGCTACCGACTCGATCCTGAAAACCCGCTATATAGCGCACCTGAAAACGCCCTGCCGCATGTTGAAGCAGAGCCAGAGCAGGTTGCTCTTGCACAAACGCCAGCGCCTATAGACATTGAGCAGCCTTTAGATATCACGCTGCCTGCTAAACGAGCAGAGCCAGAAAAAATGGCGGTAGAGGTTGAGCCGCAGCGACCACAAGACGCCATGTTGATGGCGTTCTTAACCGCACCAGCAGAAAATGCTGAGCAACATACTTCCGGCTCAGACAATGCGCCCTTGAAAATGATCTCGCTAGATTTGCCACAGCTTGAGTTTGCTCCTCCGCCGGAAGAAGAGAATAGCCCGCTTGATCTTTCTTTAATTATTCCTGAAGAAGAAATCATCGAAGCATCCACAGTTCCCGATGACGCTGAAGAAGTTTTTGAACAGATTGATTTAGTGGAGCTCGATATCGAGCTGCAACCACCACTGTCCTTTTTTGAGCCGCATAAAAAATAAGCGGCAAACTCCTGCAGACAGCCCACAGGCGGCTAATGATAGAATGCGCCCTTGTATGAAAAACTCAAGGAATCGCAAGTGATACTGCCTACTCGCCTCGTTATTGCAACTCGTGAAAGCCCGCTCGCACTCTGGCAGGCGAACCATATCAAGGCGAAGCTTGAGGCGCTCTATCCAGAGCTAATCGTTGAGTTGCTTGGAATGACGACCCAAGGCGACCGGATTTTAGACGTCACTTTAAATAAAATCGGTGGCAAAGGTTTATTTGTTAAAGAGCTAGAAACCGCGATTAAAGAAGGCCGTGCCGATCTGGCCGTGCACTCCATGAAAGACGTTCCTATGCTCTTGCCAACGGGTTTTGCACTGGCCGCTATTGGCGAGCGTGAAGATCCCCGCGATGCCTTTGTCTCAAACCAATATCAATCCTTAGATCAACTCCCTGCTGGTGCCATCGTTGGCACCTCTAGCCTGCGCCGTGAATCACAACTGCGCGCTCGTTTTCCGCACCTAACCATCAAGCCCTTACGTGGCAATGTAGGCACACGCTTAAGCAAATTAGATGCTGGTGAATACGACGCCATTATTCTGGCTGCATCCGGCTTAATTCGGCTTGGATTGAGCGAACGAATCAAAAGCGCCATTTCCCCTGGTGACAGCCTGCCATCGCCAGGACAAGGCGCGCTAGGTATTGAGATTCGTGCTGATAGAGAAGATTTAAAAACCTTATTAGCGCCACTGAACCATGCCATCACAGCAGCCTGTGTCACGGCAGAGCGCGCCTTATCGCGCCGCTTAGGCGGATCTTGCCAGATTCCACTGGGTGCTTTTGCAGAAGAAGACGATGGCTTTTTGCGCCTGCGCGCCTTTATTGCCAACCCAGATGGCAGCGATATTGTGTACGCCGAAGCCAACGGCTCACTCGCCGCCGCCAATGGCCTTGGTTTACAAGTTGCTGAATTACTTTGCACCGAAGGCGCAACAGAGATCTTAAAAAAACTAGCCGCTGCGGCTTAGCACTAACAATGCATGGCTGGGTTAGGTGCTTACCCGCCTCAGGCGATTTATCCTGCGTGGCATTGACTAACTTGATACATATAGGGCTGGCTATTTCTCCACGCTACATTTCTAGGGCATCACTATGAGCCACACTCTTCAAGGTCTGCGCCTGTGGGTAACTCGCCCCAGCCAGCAAGCTGTCGGCTTAATCACCCTACTCAATGAGGCTGGAGCAGAAGCGATAGCAATGCCACTACTGGAAATTGCCCCCGCCGCCGATCCAGCCCCGCTTGTAGCGGCTTTAGCTCACTTAGCGCAATTTGATTTAGCGATCTTTGTTAGCCCATCGGCGTTAGATGCCGTGTTTGCGCAATTACCGCAGTGGCCAAAAGATTTACCCGTTGCCGTTGTTGGCCCAGGTAGCGAGCGCCGGGCTAAAGAACTAGGCGTGGAACAAATTATCTGCCCAAGCAGTCAATTTGATAGTGAGGGCTTGTTACTTGAACCTGCCATGCAAAACTTACAAAATAAAAAAATAGTCATATTTCGCGGCAATGGTGGTCGTGAGTTATTACCTAAAGCCTTACAAGAGCAGGGAGCACGGCTCACCTTAATCAGTGCCTACCAAAGGCAGCCGCCCCGCTTTGATCTAGCACGCTTAAATGCCGAATTAGCCGCTGGCTGCGATGGCATCGTCATTTCTAGCTCAGAAGCGGCGCAACACTTATTTCAGCTCGCTGGAGATGGTGCGCTGCAAGCGTTACAATCACGCATATATTTCGTGCCTCATCCGCGCATTGCAGAGTCACTGATCGCTTTAGGTGCCAAACAAATAGAACTAACAGACGCGGGGGATAACGGTATTTTTCGTGGCCTACATCAGCACTTCGCCCATCCCCGCTAGGAAACCAGACCAAGATGACTCAGGATACTTCTCAAGAATCACTTTCTGCGGCACTGCAAACTCCCAGTCGTCGCTTTATTCCTCAAACGGCCATTGTGCTCAGTGCTGCAGCCTTAATTGCCTCAGGCGGCGTATGGCTATACCAACAGCAGGCTATGGAGCAGCTCAAGCTCGATGTAAGCCGCCAACTCGCCAATAATAAAACCAGCACCAGCCAACTGACGCAGCAACTCGTAGAAAATACTAAATTACAGCAGCAATTTGTCGGCAAGCTGTCTTTGCTTGAAGCCAAGCAAGCTGAATCGCTGAATCAGCAGCAAGCCCTAAATAATATGTATGAGGCGCTTACGCATAACGAAACACACCGCGCCCTATCAGAAATCGAACAAATATTGGGTTTTGCCAGCCAGCAACTACAATTGGGCGGCAATATCAATGGTGCCCTGCTGGCTCTAGCCAATATCGATCAAAAACTCACTCAACTCAATCGTCCTGAGCTTATCAGCCTGCGCCAAAGCATTACCCGTGATATTGATACGCTAAAAGCACTGCCTTATGTAGACACCATAGGCATTAGTGCCAAGATCGATAGCCTGATTTCAGGACTAGATGACTTACCCTTAGCCATTGATAGCTATCGCCAGGCCCCACCTCAGGCCAAGGAATCTGTCAGCACCACCGCATTTGGGCGTTTTTCTGATGATCTCTGGCACCAGCTTAAGCAGCTGATTCAAATTCGCAGAATGGATAAACCAGAAGCCATGCTGCTATCCCCAGAGCAGGGCTTTTTCCTACGCGAAAACATTAAGCTCAGATTATTAGACGCACGCACCACGCTGATGCTAAAAGATGAAACCAGTTACCGCAGCGATATTGCTGCCACGCTACGTTATTTAGAGCAATACTTCGATCAAAAATCACCCCAAACCGCCTCCTCTATTGCCACGCTTAAGCAACTGCGCTCACAAGATTTAGTGATTACCTTGCCAGAGCTGGGCACTAGTTTGGCCGCCGTTCGCAGCGCGCGCACGATTGCAGAAAGGGCTAAGCAATGACCACGCTTTGCCGCATCAGCTTAACGCTCACTTTTACGGCTACACCTAAGGCTACCCGATGAGAATCCTATTTTGGATCATCGCTCTATTTGCGCTGGCAGTCGGCCTGACCCTATTTGCCCAGCTGAATACCGGCTATGTACTCCTGTTTTTACCACCTTGGCGTATTGAAATATCACTGAATGTATTCGCCATGCTTACCTTGGCAACCATTACCCTGCTGTATTTACTGCTAAGGCTAGTCGCCGAATTTGGCGGCTTGCCACAACGGGTTAAGCAATACCGCGAACGTCAGCAAAGAGATGCCTCCATTCAACTAGAGCGTGAAGCACGCTTAGCCTTTTTTGAAGGCCGCTATCAACGCGCTGAGCGGCTAGCTGGTGAGGCACTCAATAATAGCGAAAATAACGATGCCTTCGCCGTGAATGCGCTATTGGCCACGCGAGCTGCGCATCAAATGCGTGATTTTGCTCGCCGTGATCAATACTTAGAAAAACTTCAACAGCGTTTTGGCAATCAGCACTTATCTGCAGCCATGATGGCAGCGGAGCTTTATCTAGATGAGCGCCGCTATAGCGATGCAGGGAATGCTCTTGCCGCAGCAAGGCAAATCTCACCCAAGCTCACTGCCGCTCTACAATTAGAGCTACGTTTACGCTTACGTGAAGAAAACCCAGACGCTATTTTACGTTTAGTAGAGCAGCTAGCCAAAAGCGAAGCCGTGGATGCAGAGCAAGCAAGACGCATCCGCAATCAAGCTTATTTGCTAAAACTGAAGCAGCAGCCTTTATCCAGCCAACAATTACAAGACTGGTGGCATAAGTTGCCAAGCGGCGATAAAAGCCTGCCACAGCTGGTAGAAGCCGTAGCCGATAGCCATAAGCAGCAGGGCGAGCCTGCCTTTGCCCGCATCTTGATTGAAGAAACGCTGCGTAATGAATGGTCCAGCACGTTAGCGGGGCGCTATGGCTTACTTGGCTTAACGGGCGAGGCTTTGATTTCTCAGCTGCAACAAGCTGAACTCTGGCTGAAGCAGCACCCGAAAGATCATTTACTGCTACTGACCTTGGGCAGACTGTGCCGTGCAAGCGCACTCTGGGGTAAGGCACAAACGTATCTAGAGGCCAGTATTGCTGTGCATCCTACGGCGGTTGCCCATGCGGAATTAGCGGAGTTATTAGATTCGCTAGATAAAAATGATGTCGCTAGCAAGCATTATCGTGCCAGTTTGGCCTTGGCCTTACCGCAGGCTAGCTTGCTGTAGCGCTAAGGCAAAAAAAAACGGCTGCATCTTGCAGCCGTTTTGCTTATTTCACCGATTGTTTTTTCGGTGGAGCAGACGGTTTAGCTTCATCAGAGAAAGCGATCCACGCAAAGGGCGCAGAACTTTTATTACGCTCAAAGAAACTAGGTGGAGCTGAAGCATCACGAACAGGAACAACGGGTTTACGGACTTGCGTATGAATTAGCATTTTAATGCCCCCGAGTAAGTTGCAATAGCATATTGCGCGATGGTAACACAATACATTGGAATAATTACCCACTAATTGACTTAAAACAAGATACGAATTGTCCATGCAAGTAACATAAAACACACAAAGATAAACACCTCCTTACTTATCTACGCTCAAGCAGTAAGAAACCCACCAAAACTGCGCTAAAGCCAAGTAAAAGCCCTCACCCCACCTTAAGCCAAAGTAAAATAATAAAAAAATACTTACAAAAGATCAGGCGACATTACCGCCCGCAGCAAGTAACTAATTTGTCCCACTCTGACCCGCCTTTGTAGCCACCAACAGCCACCACGGCGCACATTCCAATCTAATTCTTTACCTGCCATCAGTACCGCAGCGGCATGCCCAAGCTCATTCTGGTGGCCAACCAAGACCAACACCTTACCCGTTTCACGCGGCCAATTACTCACCTCTAAATAAGCGGCAGCGCGCGCTCCAGGGTTAAGCCTTGCATCGATTTTAAATTGCTTACTTAATGCCCTAGCGGTTTCTTGGCTGCGCAATGCCTCACTAGAAATCACCGTAAGCGCAGCGCCATCTAAACGTTTATTCAACCAAGCAGCCATTTTTTCGGCCTGCTTGCGTCCTTTAGCCGTCAGCGGACGAAGTAAATCGTTTTCGCCCTCTTCCGCTTCGGCATGACGCCACAAAATTAAATCCACAAACTACGCCTTTATACGATGGAATAAACTGGGGCGGCCTACCCCACAATCATCACAGGCCATTCACATCAAATTAAGCCAAGATCATCAAAAGCGAATCGCCTAGAGCTAGTAAGCACTCCCTCTAGGAAAACACCCGCTTTTATCCCCTAAACTTAACTACGTGGCGTAGCCGTCAATTCTGCCAATAGGGTTGCTTGTGAAGAGCGCGATTTACCGCCACGCGCCGTCTTGCGACGATAGCGGCCATCCGACAACATTTCCCAAGCTTGGGTGTTGTCCACTAAACAAGGGCGTAGGCTTTCACGAATCACACGACGTTTTACTTTTGGATTTAAAATCGGGAAAGCAATCTCAATGCGGCGGAATAAATTACGCCCCATCCAGTCGGCAGAAGACAAATACACATCTTCAGCACCATCGTTATAAAAATAAAACACGCGATGATGCTCTAATAAGCGCCCAATAATCGATCGAACCCGAATATTGTCCGACACCCCAGGAATACCTGGGCGCAGTGCACACACCCCGCGCACGATCAGGTGAATCGTCACACCTGCTTGCGATGCCTGATACAGCTTATCGATCACCGTAGGCTCTAAGAGCGCATTCATTTTTGCGATAATGACCGCCTTACGCCCTTCCTTGGCGTGGGCAATTTCTTTATCGATATACTTTAAAATATTCGGCTGCAAAGTAAACGGCGCTTGCCATAGCTGATGATGATCGCCAGCCAAGCCAAGGCCGGTAAGCTGCATAAACACATCATTCACATCGCTGACGATTTCTTCATTCGTCGTCATCAAGCCAAAATCGGTGTACAGCTTAGTGGTACGCGGATGGTAATTACCTGTGCCAACATGGGCATAGCGGTTTAAGCGCCCTTCCTCTCGGCGCACAATCAGCAACATCTTGGCGTGGGTTTTATAGCCATATACGCCATACACCACGTGCACACCTGCCAGCTCTAGCTTGGCAGCCCAGTTAATATTGGCTTCTTCATCAAAGCGCGCCATCAACTCAACCACCGCCGTGACTTCTTTACCACGCCCTGCCGCCTCGCTTAAGGCTTCCATCAAAGCTGACTCAGTGCCGGTACGATAAACCGTCATCTTAATCGCCACCACCTGTGGGTCCCTTGCTGCCTGCTGCAGCAAATCAATCACGGGGGTGAAACTTTGGTAGGGGTGATGCAATAAAATATCGCCTTGGCGAATCGCGGCAAACATATCTGGCTGCTTGCGTAGCTCCGAAGGAATCCCCGGTACAAACGGTTCAAACTTTAGATCTGATCGATCAACCTGATCTGGCACTTGCATCAAGCGCACTAAATTTACTGGCCCGTTTACGCGATATAAATCAGCATCTTTTAAACCAAACTGATCACGCAAGAAATCTTGTAAATGCTTAGGGCAGTTATCCGCCAGCTCTAAACGCACAGCATCGCCATAAGAGCGTTGCGACAACTCGCCTTTTAACGCTGCACGTAAGTCTTTTAGATCATCATCATCCACCGATACATCAGAATCGCGCGTCACGCGGAATTGATAACAACCCAGCACCTGCATGCCAGAAAACAACTCATCCACATGCGCATGCAAAATGGAAGATAAGAAAACAAAGCCGTTTTCCACACCAGAAATCTCATTCGGCATTTTTACAAAGCGCGGCAAAATACGCGGCGCTTGCACAATGGCAATCCCCGAGCTACGGCCAAACGCGTCGTTGCCTTCTAGCTCAACAATGAAATTGAGGGATTTGTTAAGTACTCGCGGGAAAGGATGCGAAGGATCAAGCCCAATCGGCGTTAGAATCGGCATCAACTCGCGGAAAAAGAAATCACGCACCCATTCGCGCTGCTCATCACTCCACACGCTGCGGCGGAAAAAATGAATCCCCTCTTTAGCCAGCGCGGGGAACAGCACCTCTAGCAGCAAGCTATATTGGCGATCCACTAAATCATGCGCTTCCCGCGTCACCAACTCAAAAGCCTGCTGCGGAGTCATGCCTTCTGGCAGTAAACGCGTGGGGTTATGACAAATATTTTCTTTAAGCCACGCTACCCGCACTTCAAAAAACTCATCCAAATTGGACGAAACAATGCACAAAAACTTCAGACGTTCCAACAAAGGATTACTAGCGTCCTCCGCCTGAGCCAATACTCGGCGATTGAACTCCAATAACCCCATTTCACGATTGAGCATTAACTGATTGTCTGTAGGTTTGTAACTCATCTTTCTTCGCTTTGGTATAGCGTTACACGCTGTCAGGAATAAATAAAACCCTAGAATGGATAAGGTTTCGAGCCAATTTTAAGCTTCAAATTCAATCGCGAATTTCACGCCAATTCTGCCAATTAAAACATTTATAGCGTAAGCACGTTTTTTAACCACGCCATACATTCGCGCAGGTCACCTAAACCGCCTTTGCCAACCCTATATTGATGAGATTGCGCTTCACCCACCCTACACACACATTCTAATAAAAATACTCTGCCGCCTACAGCAGAAACAACACAGGCCACTCTAAGTGGCCTGTGCTTAAGAATTATTGCGGCACAAAGCCTGCGGGCATTTCTGCGCCATCGCCAAAGAAATAATTCTCTAACTGCTGCTGCAAATACTGCCGCGCACGCGGATCAGCCAAGCTCAAACGGTTTTCATTAATCAACATGGTTTGGTGCTTAATCCAAGCCTGCCATGCTTCTTTAGACACATTCTCAAATACCTTCTTACCCAAAGCACCTGGCAATGGCGGGAAATCCATCCCCTCCGCTTCACGGCCCAGCTTTACACAGTTCACAGTACGGCTCATTAGTATCACCTCAATAATATTACATTTATGTTTCTAGAAAATGACAAAAGCTGTATGGGAGTGGCAAGAACGCCAAATGCATAGCAGCAAGTGTTGACTCAGCCAAGGTAGCCATGATTATAACAGAGGCAAGGCCCCCAGCAGAATCAGCCAGCCTAAGTTCACAGCCTGAATCAAGCCTTTGGCAAATTGCATTAAGCCTATCATCAACCCACTACACATCGGCTTGTGCAAGCCCCTCCAAACATTACAAAAAATTACAAAAATAGACTGCTTGTAATAATACATAAAAACCCTAGTAAAAATCCGTCTTTACACGCCGTTTTTTTCACACTTCCCACTAGCTAAGCTAGCCAGCCAAAACAGCCTGCTAAAATGATATTTAGGTACAAAAAAACAGGCTAAATTCCCCCAGAAAAGCGCATATAAAAAAAATCTTTAGTGAACCCATCCAAGATAAAAAATCAAAAAATGCCATTCTGAAACAGTGACTTAAATACATCTCTAATATGTAAATAAAATTCAAAGAAAGCTATATTTATACCATTGACGCAACACAATACAAAACGTTACATTTCGTCATGAAATTAAGGAAAATCTTACGTCTAACGTCATAAACAATGACGAATTAATCCTTACAGCCCCATCACATTTTTAATATGCATCCATTCTTGGTTTGATAATTTGGTGGAATAAAGAAACTACTCTAAGTATTGGTCAAACCCGTGTTTTTACCTATCGATACAGCGCTCAATGCGCTGTTTTACTTTTCAGCAAAGAACGGCAACTAAGATGGCGCGTAGTCCATCCGCCATTACGCTAGCCGTATGGAAAGCACTCTTTCTACGCGAGGCCGTCAGCCGACTATTCTCCGGCCGCGCCACTTGGTTTTGGCTGCTGGCCGAGCCGATGTTTCATGTGGCCTATCTGGTTTTTATTTTTACCGGCATTCGCGTAAGCAATATCGGCGGCATCGATACCACCATCTGGATTATGGTTGGCATGCTTGCCTACTTTATGTTTAACCGCACCGGCACACAGGTCAAAAATGCAATCAATGCCAACCAGGCACTATTTGCTTATCGGCAAGTAAAACCAGTCGATACCGTGCTGGTGCGCGGCGCACTAGAAGGCTTTTTGATGATTATCATCAGCAGCATCTTGCTAATGTGCGCCGCGCTATTTAATCACCCCATTACCCCTAGCAACCCTCTAGCCGTACTCGAGGCTTTTTTTGGGCTATGGCTGGTTGGCATGGGCTTTGGTTTGGTGGCTTCTATTTTTAGCGAGCTAGTCCCAGAGCTAGGCAGGGTCATCAATTTAATCATGATGCCGCTGTATATGATTTCCGGCGTGATGTTCCCCATTGCCACCGTACCGCAGCCCTACCGTGACTGGCTGTTGCTCAACCCTGTAGCGCATGGATTAGAGGCCGCTCGGCTTGGTTTTGCAGGCAATTACCATGCCGTACCCGAGCTGAGCATTGCTTATATCTATAGCTTTGCCCTTGTCAGCATCTTTTTAGGCTTGGCTTTACACCGCCGCTTTGCCCAAAGGCTGACCACTAAATGATTATTGCTAAAGATGTGCATAAGCGTTACCTCACCGATCACGGCCCCGGCCGCTGGGTACTGCAAGGCGTTAATTTTACGATTCCACCCAAGCTGAATGTCGGGCTGATCGGTGCCAATGGCGCGGGCAAATCCACCCTATTGCAGATTGTTGCGGGAGTGGATCACCCCAATAAAGGCAGCGTAGAGCGCCAGTGCAAAGTGTCTTGGCCTATGGGCTTTGGCGGTGGCTTGCAAGGATCCTTAACTGGCCGACAAAACTCCAAGTTTGTTTGCCGCATTCACGGCCACGAAGACGATATTCCTGATCGGCTGGCCTTTATTCAAGACTTTGCTGAGATTGGCGACGCTTTTGATCACCCCGTTAAAAGCTATTCATCCGGCATGAAGGCAAGGCTGCAATTTGCAATGTCTTTGGCTTTTGATTTCGACGTTTATATCTCGGACGAAGTGACCTCGGTGGGCGATGCCGCATTCCGCAACAAAGCCGCTGCCGCCTTTAAAAATCTAGCCGATAAAGCGGGGCTGATTATGGTGGCGCATGGCGAGGCCACGCTAAAGCAATTTTGCTCCGCAGGCATTTGGATACACGACGGCAAAGCGCACTGGTTTGACCAGATTGACGACGCGCTAAACGCATATAAAGACACCTTAAAGAAATGATTAAAAAATTTAGAAATGGTCGTGTAGCCAAAACATGGGCCAGAAACCGCAGAAAATGGTCGCCGCCACTCAAGCGCAACCTGATTTTTAGCATCGCCTTAGTTGCCTTTATGCTATCGGCTTTTTACTGGCTGGCTATTGCATCAGACCGCTATGTATCTACCGCGCATGTGATTATTCAACACACCGATGTGGCCGGTGGCCAAGGGATGGATTTCTCTAGCCTGTTAGGTGGATCTGGCGGCAATCGCGCCGATCAGCTGCTGCTACGCGATCATCTGCTGTCTATCGACATGCTTAAAAAGCTGGATACCCGCTTAAATTTGCGCGCCCATTACAGCGATAGCCATCACGATCTGCTATCCCGCATGTGGTCTGTGGATAACTCTATCGAACACTTTTATAGCTATTACCTATCCCGTGTAAGCGTGGAGTTTGACGACTACACCGGCGTGCTGATTATTAAAGCCCAAGGCTACAACGCAAAAATGGCCCAAGCCATCACCACCTTGCTGGTGCAAGAAGGTGAGCTATTTATGAATGAAATAGCGCATAGCCTAGGTAAAACGCAGGTCGAATTCCTAGAAAAACAAGTGATCACCATGAACGAGCGCTCCATCAAAGCGCGCCAAGCGGTATTAAGCTACCAAAACAAACAAGGCCTTGTTTCCCCACAAGCCACCGCAGAAAACATCGTCGGTATCGTGGCCAAGCTAGAAGCACAACGCACCGAGCTAGAAACCCAGCGTAGCGCCCTGCAATCTTATTTAGTCCAGGATCACAGCAGCATTATTCAGCTGAATCAGCAAATTGAAGCCATCAATAAGCAGCTCGCCCAAGAGCAGGCCAAGCTAACCTCGCCCACAGGTAAGCCACTAAACCGCACCGTAGAAGAGTTTCAGCGCCTAGAAATGCAGGCGGCCTTTGCCCAAGACGTTTACAAAGTAGCACTGGTGGCGCTAGAAAAAGGCCATATCGAAGCCACCCGCATGATCAAAAAAGTATCGGTTATTCAAGCCCCAAGCCAACCCGAATACCCACTAGAACCACGCCGCTATTACAACACGCTGGTATTTATGCTCGTCATCATGCTCATGGCCGGTGTGGCCCAGCTGCTGGCCGCCATTATTCGCGACCATAAGGACTGACCCCATGAAAATCGCCTCTATCCTCATCAGCAGCATGCTGGCCCTGCTTTGCACCACAGCCGCTGCTGCCAGCCCGTTTGAAATCAGTGCCGCTCAAAAGCAAGCGAAGCAAGAACAACAACTCGCCAAACTAGCCAAGCCCGCCGCCGACGAGCAGCCCTTAGCAGAGCCACCACAACGCTATGACTACAGCGCTAATTTAAAAAGTGATGTATTTGGTGCCAATCTATTTACCGGCGCATTTGCCCGCGCAGGCGCCACCCAATTCAACCCTGATTACGCCGTGGCCGTGGGTGACAAAATTCAGATTCGCCTATGGGGTGCGTTTGATTTTGACACCTCGCTGACCGTAGACCCCAAGGGCAATATTTTTCTGCCCCATGTTGGCCCCGTCACCGTCTTGGGCGTGCGTAATCAAGATTTACAACGCATTGTAGAGGCCGCCGTTGCCCGCACTTTTCGCAGCAATGTAAACAGCTACGCCAGCCTAGCCGCCGCCCAACCCGTGCGTGTATTTGTTAGCGGCTTTGTAAACCGCCCTGGCCTGTATAGCGGCACCAGCATGGACAGCCTGCTGCATTACCTAGACCAAGCAGGTGGGATAGATGCGGAGCGCGGATCATTTCTAAACGTGCAAGTAAAGCGCGGCCAAACCATCCGCGCCAGCGCCAATCTTTACGACTTCTTACTAAACGGCACCATGCCGCTAATTCAACTGAGCGATGGCGACGTTATTTTTGTAGCGCCACGTCAACGCAGCGTAAAAGTAAGCGGCCTAGCCGCCAATGCCAAGCGCTTTGAATTTAGCGATAAAACCCGCACCGTGGCCGACCTGATCAACATCACCAAGCCCAACGCTGCCGCCACCCATGTGCGCGTGATTCGCAACACCGGCAGCATCAAAAATATCGAATATTACCCACTAGGCGACGCCGCCAGCGTAGCGTTGCAAAATGGTGACGAGCTGGAATTCACCGCCGACAAAAAACCCGGCAGCATCACCGTGCGGGTAGAAGGTGAGCACAACAGCGCCCAAGAATACGTAATGCCCTACGGCGCACGCATGAGCCAGCTGCTAGCGCAAATCCAATTCACCGATCATTCCGATCAAGCCAGCCTGCAGCTATTTCGCCAAAGCGTAAAAACACGGCAAAAGCAAATGCTCGATACCTCGCTGCGATCATTAGAAGCAGCCGCCCTCACCGCCCGATCAGGCACCAGCGACGAAGCCGTGCTGCGCAAACAAGAAGCTGAGCTGATCTTGCAATGGGTAGAGCGCGCCAAAAAGATCGAGCCGAGTGGCCAAGTCGTCATCGCCCAAGCCAGCAGCCGCGATCAGCTACTGCTAGAAAACGGCGACGTATTACGTGTACCCACCAAAGACGGCCTAGTACTAGTCAGCGGCGAAGTGCTCTTCCCCAACGCCGTGGCTTTCGACCGAACACTACAGCTGGATGACTACATCAACCGCGCCGGTGGCTACACCCAAAACACCGATGTAGCCCGCATCGTAGTCGCCCGCCGAGATGGCAGCTTTAACGAAGCCAGCAGCGAAACCGGCATCTTTGGCTCCGCCAAAAGCAAAATCGCCATTCAATCTGGCGACGAGATTCTAGTACTGCCAAAAATCGACGTGAAATCAAGGCAGATTTGGAAAGATATGACACAGATCATTTACCAGATTGCGGTAAGTGCCAAGGTTGTTTTAGGACTTTAATTAAGAAGAGTGTAAGTAATGAAAGTATTAACTATTTTTGGAACAAGACCTGAAGCCATCAAAATGGCCCCGCTGGTAAAGGCCCTAGCAAATGAGGCCAATATTGAATCTAAGGTATGCGTAACGGCTCAGCATCGTCAGATGCTAGATCAAGTTTTAGAGCTGTTTGAAATCACACCTGACTATGATCTCAACATCATGAAGCCAGGCCAAACGTTATCTGGCATTAGCAGCGAGATTTTAACCAATCTTGAACCGGTGCTAATGGAGTTCCGCCCTGATCTAGTCCTAGTACATGGTGATACCTCCACAACTTTTGCTGCAACGCTTGCTGCTTACTATCAGCAAATTGCGGTAGGTCATGTGGAAGCCGGCTTGCGCACTGGCAATATTTATTCGCCATGGCCAGAAGAGGCTAACCGTAAACTAACCAGTACCTTAGCTAAGCATCACTTCGCCCCTACCGCACAGTCTCAACAGAATCTGCTACAAGAAGGGGTAAAGCAGGAAAACATCTACGTTAGCGGCAATACCGTTATTGATGCGCTGCTATGGGTTAAGCAAAAGTTAGAAACCAACTTAAACCTTACAAAACAGCTACGCCAAAACTTCCCCTTTCTACGGGATGACGCACGCTTGGTACTGATCACAGGCCATCGCCGTGAGAATTTTGGTGATGGTTTTGAGCGGATCTGCGCAGCAATCCGTACCTTAGCCAGTGATTTTCCTGATGTTGATTTTCTCTACCCCGTTCACCTTAATCCGAACGTACGCGAGCCTGTTGGCCGCATTTTGGAAGGGGTAAGCAACGTCCATCTCATTGAGCCACAGGACTATCTGCCCTTTGTCTACTTGATGACTAAGGCTCACATTATTTTAACGGACTCTGGTGGCATTCAAGAAGAAGCGCCTTCGTTAGGCAAGCCCGTGCTCGTCATGCGTGACACAACAGAGCGCCCAGAAGCCGTAGCCGCAGGCACTGTCAAACTAGTCGGCACTGATGCTGAAAACATTATTCAAGCCGTTACAAAACTACTGAACGACCCTATTGAATACCAGCAAATGAGCATTGCCCATAACCCATATGGTGATGGCAAAGCATGCAAGCGCATTGTTAATATCATTAAACAAAACCAAAAAAGGAAAGAATATGCCGAAGCAATCTAAGGTATCCACAGTCTCTGTTATTGGCCTTGGCTATATTGGCCTACCTACTGCGGCCATGTTTGCTTCGCGCAAAGTTAAAGTAATTGGCATTGATATCAACCAGCACGCGGTTGACACAATCAACCAAGGCAGAATCCACATTGTGGAACCAGAATTAGATATGGTGGTGCATGCTGCCGTAACCGAAGGGTTCTTACGTGCTAGCACCCAAGCAGAGCCTGCTGACGCGTTTCTAATAGCCGTGCCAACACCATTTAAAGGTGACCACAAGCCAGATTTGAGCTATGTCCGCGCCGCTGCCGAATCTATCGCCCCCGTTCTCAAAAAGGGTGACATTGTTATTCTTGAATCAACTTCGCCTGTTGGAACCACAGAGCAAATGCTGCAATGGCTGTCCACAGCCCGGCCAGATCTTTGCTTCCCAATGGAAGGGGTAACGGCTGCTGATATCGATGTAAATATCGCCTATTGCCCTGAGCGTGTTTTACCTGGCCATGTGATTCGTGAGCTGGTAGAAAACGACCGCATCATCGGCGGGCTAAGTGATGCATGCTCGAAAAGAGCGGCAGAAATTTACCGCGTGTTTGTAGAAGGCGAGTTGCTATTTACCAACGCCCGCACCGCAGAAATGGCTAAATTAACGGAAAACTCCTTCCGTGATGTGAACATCGCGTTTGCCAACGAGCTATCACTGATTAGCGATAAACTAGACATCAATGTTTGGGAGCTGATCAAACTAGCCAACCACCACCCTCGTGTAAATATCCTGCAACCTGGTTGTGGCGTTGGCGGGCATTGTATTGCCGTTGACCCATGGTTTATCGTCGATAAAACCCCCAATGAAGCCAGAATGATTCGCACCGCTCGTGAAGTAAACGATCACAAACCGGAATGGGTCCTTGGCAAAATCAAGATGGCTATTGCCGCCATAGTGGCGACTGGCCGTGAAGAAGCATCCATCACCGTAGCACTACTGGGCCTTGCATTTAAGCCCAATATTGACGACCTACGCGAAAGCCCTGCGGTACACATTGCCAAGAAATTTGCAGCTACAACCCAAAGCAAACTCATCCTCGTTGAGCCAAATATTGAAACGCCACCAGCCCATTTAGCGGATCAAGAGTTGGTATCTGTAGAGAACGCAATCGCTGTAGCTGACGTGGTTATCCTGCTCGTTAAGCATCGAGAATTTTCAGCGATTAAAGAAAAACTAAATACCAACACCATTCTGATCGACGTAGTAGGTATTAATTCACTTTAAATATTTTATTAACAACTTAAATTAATATAAATTCACTCACAAAGATAGCCATTATGAAACTCTAATGATAGCTATCTTTTATTATAAAAAAGCACAAATACTATGTCTAACAAATTAGAAAAAAAAACCAATACAACACTAAAAAAACAAGAAACAAGCAATGAAACTATAGACATCAACCATATAATTTCAATTTACGAAAATCAATTAAACATCCTGTATCAAAGTCTAAGCAGAAAGACAAGTAAAACAGAATGGGTTGATTGTAATTTTCCCAACCTATCATTTAATTATGAAGATAATTCATCTCTTCCAAAAAACTGGTTACTTCCAAGTGAAAACAATCGAAAAAAAACACTTTCAACAGATAAAAATGAAGAGCTTTGCATAAAAACAAACCTAACAGAAGGTGATTCTTTTTATCTACAAACAGGCAATTTAGATATAAATACTCCCCCAACAGAAAAAACAGCTTGGGCTATTTCAAGAAACCGGCAGCACCAAATACATGTTGATGCAACATATGGTGAAGAGCGACTAAATTGTGCCATTTTCATAATCCAATATGATGACAAAAAAAGACTCACAACAAAATTTCAAGAAATTTACCAAGGAAAAAACAAGGTAGATTTCATAACCACAGCTGAATCTAAATATATTAGCATTGCATTCCGATTTAAAGGTGCAGGCGAACTTAGAATAAAACCGATAAAAATAATAGCTGAAGAAATGCTACCAAATAATGAAATGACATTAAATAGCAATATGCATGAATGTCACCATGTTTTAGAAAAAAGAGCCCAAGAGTTATATATCGCATTTAAGAACAAAATAAATGCATTACCAGACGCTCCTGTTTTACAAAAGAACAAAAACGATGAGTTAAAATCAAAATTAGCCACTGCATTATACGAGAAAAGAAAAATAGAAAAATCTTTAAACTATCGACTTGGTAAAACAATTGCTGAAATAAAAAATAGCAATTTACTAGAGATTTTAAAAGTACCACAAAAATTAATTAAAATTCGTGCAGCACAACGTAAAGGTAAATTTAATTTCCCTGCACTTAATAAAAAAATTCAAGAGGATTTATTGGCAAGTGTAGGTATTTTTGAAGACAATTTGGATAATAAAGAAATAACTTGGCCAGCATTCGAGCCAAAAGCAAAACTACGCAACCAAGAAATGAATGTTGTTTGTATTACAGATAAATTCACCTACGAATGCTTCCGATATGAAGCAAATTTTATTCCACTAAGTAAGGATAACTGGCAGGCCGAAATCGACTCGAATAAACCATCTATGTTTTTTATTGAATCAGCTTGGAATGGTAATAATGGTGAATGGATGTATACCATGGCAAGCTATAAAAAACACCTTGGTGAACCACTAAGAAATGCGATCGCCTATTGTAAATCGTTAAATATACCTGTTGTCTTTTGGAATAAAGAGGATCCAACAAACTACGATGTGTTTATTGATGTCGCGGCAGATTGCGACTATATATTTACAACAGATGGTAATCTTATAGAAAAATATATAGCTAGAGTAGGACATAATCGTATTTATCCATTAGCATTTGCAGCTCAACCTGCAATTCATAATCCTATTAGAGATAAGCGCAAGAAATTACCTCTCTATGATATTTGCTTTGCTGGCAGTTGGTACAATCAAGCTCATGATACACGCAGAGTACAAACTGAAATCGTATTAGATGGTGCAATGAAAAAACACCAATTACATATTTATGATCGAATGCTTCATGCCGAAAAACACAGAGAATCACGCATTTTTCCATTAAAATATCAGCCTTTTATTGTTGGCTCGCTAAACTATGAACAAATGATAACCGCCTATCGTCAATATAAGGTTTTCCTGAATATTAATACCGTGCAAGATTCTCCCACGATGTTTTCTCGTAGAGTATTTGAATTACTGGCATGTGGCACGCCCGTTATTTCTACCCCCTCGATTGGCATGGAAGAAATGCTGGGAGAGCACGTTCATATTGTTAAAAATCATGACGATACCGAGAGCAAATTAAATACCCTATTAAGCTCAGATATTGAACGTGAACGTTTAGGTCACTTAGCTGCCCGCTTTTGCTTACAAAAACATTCTTACCAACAACGATTTGCTCATATAGCCAGCACAGTTGGATTAGACATGAAAGAAGGCACTGGCGATCTTGTTTCCGTGATTATGTGCACAAATCGCCCAAAAAATATCGAAATAATGTTAGAAAACTATAAAAGGCAAAATCATAATAATAAAGAATTAATTATCATTCTAAATAATGATGAATATAGTTTAGTTGATATTAATTTAAAATTAAAAAACATACCTAATTCACGCGCATTTCAACTATCACAAGATAAAACATTAGGCGACTGTCTCAATGAGGGGGTGAAACATGCAAAAGGTGACTACATTGCAAAGCTTGATGACGATGATATATATGGTGTCAACTACTTAACTGATGCACTACTCGCCTTTAATTTTAGCGGTGCCGATATTGTGGGAAAAGATACTTTTTATTGCTATTTCGAATCTAAAAATATCATGGTTATTAAAAGAGAGAATCAAGATAATAGGTATTCTGACTTCGTTGCTGGAGCTACATTGGTTATTAAAAGAGCAGTTTTTGAAAAAGTTCAATTTCATAGTCGTAATAGAGGCGAAGACACTAACTTTCTAAAAGATTGTAAAGAGCACAATTTTGTTATTTATTCTTCAGATAAATACAATTTCATCAATATGCGCTATGCAAATGTAAACATGCATACCTGGACAATTGATGATGAAGAAAACTTAAAAAACTGCACAATAATACAGGAAGGATATAACAATGCTTTATCAGGAATATAAATGAAAACTTTTCAAAAATGCTCTATTAACAACTTTACTTACCTTGGCGATGGGCACTATACAATTACTGATGGCAGCATCAATCATGATGTTTACATAAAAAAATCTCCATCAGGAAGTAAGCAGTTAATTATACTCGGCCAAGGTGCTGTTGATAAAACGAAAATACAACCTGATTTTCAAAGGGTAAGCTGGGCTAAAGATATTGAACACAATATTATTATTTGCTCTGATCCCACTATTAACGACACAAATTTGAATATTGGATGGTTTCAGCACTCAATTAAAACTAATTACTTCTACTGGTTTTCTTTGCTGGTTAAATCTATAGCAGTAAAATTAGATGCTGATGTCATTAACCCTGTTTTATTTGGCTCTTCTGCGGGAGGATTTACAACTCTAATGTTATCAACATATTTTAAGAATCCTTGGCTTGTTATTAACAACCCACAAACAAATTGGACTAATTTTCATAAGGAAAAAGTTCAAGATGTACTACATACGATCTATGACGGGATATCTTTAGATGATTATAGAGAAAAATATAAAGAACGGCATGATCCAATCTATCTTTTTTTAAAGAAAAATTACATTCCAAACATAATTTATATGCAAAACATTGCAGACCGTTTTCATTATGAAAATCATTACAAACCATTTATATCAAAGATAACAAGTGATATGTTTTCATCCACCCAAAGAAGTAATAAATTAATTTCGATATTATATGATGAACCATCTGAAGGGCATAATCCAGCGACTAAAGAATTAACGTTAACCTATATAGAGCACGCTGTACAAGGAGTAAAAAACTATATGGATATAAAATTCGTTACTAATAAATAATGAAAATTAAATGTCAACAACTAATATATTGCTCAAAAAGTGAAAATAGCCCTAATTTCTGACGAATTAACCCGCTCCTGTTTAACATTTGAAGCTCAGATTTGTAATCTGACCCCTTTCAATGCTTGGGTACTCCTAAAATTTTGGAAACCCGATCTACTACTCGTAGAATCTGCCTGGCAAGGGCCAAATAACGCTTGGAAGTTTAAAATTGCGAGTTATCCAGACTACCCTCAGCGCAATAATCTGGCCCTACAAAAAGTAGTTGCATACGCTCGGGATTTGGGCATTCCCTGTGTATTTTGGAATAAAGAGGATGGTGTTCATTTTGAGCGGTTTATTGATAGTGCTCGGCTATTTGATCATATTTTTACTGTGGATGAAAACTGTATTTCTCGCTACCGATCCATCGTGGGGCCAGAGGTCAGCGTTAATACATTGATGTTTCCAGCTCAGCCAGCAAGCCATGGTTTTAATGGATTTAATTTTAAATATAATCGTGCAAACTTTGTGGGTAGCTATGGTCGCCATGTACATAATCAACGGCGTTTTTGGCAAGATCTGATGTTTAATGCCACACAAGAAACAGAGCTTGGCTTAACCGTAATCGACCGTAATTCAGATCGTAAATCAGAGAATTATCGCTATCCTGATTTAGCAAATATTGAAGTTAAAAATGCTATTAAGCATGGGCAAACTGCTCAAATATATAAAGATTATTTAGTATCACTAAACGTAAATACAATTGAAGATTCTGCAACTATGTATTCACGCAGGTTAGTAGAAATTTTAGCCTGTGGCGGAATTGCAGTTACTAATCCTAGCCCTGCTGTTGATCGCTATTTTAAAGATTACTGCCATATATTACATAATGCAGATGAAGCTACTGAGCTATTTGCTCGCCTGAAATTTGGCCCATCATCTGATGATTTGGCACGAGCAGAAGCAGGTGCTCAATACGTGCTTACAACCCATACCTGGGCACATCGATTAAATGAAATCGCCCAAATAATTGGGTTAAAATGAATAACTATCTAGATATAAATTCCTCTATTGCAATTAATCTATGGAGAGTTAAAAAGACACAAATATCAGCTTTAGATATTGGTCTATGGCGAAATAGCTATTTAAGTTTATTCCTAGGTAAGAAACCATCAATTACCCTGCCATTTTTTAAACAAGCAGATGCAATTCATATTGGCTGGGGTAGAAAGCCCAGCGGGCTTCGTGCACAAAAGCGTGCCGTGCTTACAAATCAAACCTATTGCTTACTAGAAGACGGTTTCTTACGCTCGTTTAACACTGGCGAACACAGCCCGCCTTTGGCCCTTGTGCTTGATGCTGAGGGCATTTACTACGATTGCACTGGCCCTTCGGCTTTGGAAACGCTGCTTAATTCTAATGTTGATTTGCTAGCGGGCATTGCGGCGGATGCGGCGCGGGCTAAGGCTTTGCTGCTGCAGCATCAGCTCAGTAAATACAATCATGCGCCGGTGTTGGATCAGGCTTTGCTGCGCGGCGATGATCGCCAGCGGGTACTGGTGATTGATCAAACGGCTGGGGATATGAGTGTGGCTTTGGGTGGTGCGAGTGCGGCTAGTTTTAGCCAGATGCTGACTGCGGCTTACACCGAAAACCCTGACGCTACGGTTTATGTAAAGACGCATCCAGAGGTTACGTCAGGGCGTAAGCAGGGTTATTTAAGCCATGTGCAAGATGATGAGCGCACGGTAGCGTTGCGCCAAGCGATTAACCCGCTAAGCCTGATTGAGCAGATGGATAAGGTGTATGTGGTGACGTCCACCATGGGTTTCGAGGCTTTGCTGGCTGGCAAGCCGGTCAGTGTATTTGGCATGCCTTGGTATGCGGGCTGGGGCGTAACGGACGATAGTCAATGCTGTGCGCGCCGTACTCAGCATCGCTCTGTGGATGAATTATTTGCGGCGGCGTATTTCCATTACAGCCGTTATTTAAACCCAGTTACCCATCAGCGCGGCACTATTTTTGATGTGATTGATTGGCTGATTTTGCAGCGCAAAATGGCCAAGCGTTATTCTGGCCGAATGATCGCTGTGGGCTTTAGACGCTGGAAAGCGGTGAATATCAAGCCGTTATTGTCACTGCATGCTGGGCAGGTTTTATTTGTAAAAGACGCGGCTCAGTCGGCAGCTTTAGGGCTACAAGCGGCGGATTGCTTGGTATTTTGGGGGCGGCAAGCACCTAAAGGCGTGGCAGAGTTGGCGGCTAAATCTGGCGCGCGGCTGCTGCGTATGGAGGATGGCTTTGTCCGCTCGGTGGGCTTGGGCTCAGATTTAATCCGCCCACTGTCGCTCGTGCTGGATGAGCAGGGGATTTATTTTGATCCTAGCCAGCCTTCTGCTTTAGAACACCTCTTAAATACCACAGCGTTTTCAGCGGAAGAATGCGCGCGCAGCCAGCATCTACGCCAGTTCATCACTGAGCATGGCATCAGTAAATATAATTTAGAGCCGCGTGATATCGCACTATGGCCATGCACTGGCAAGGAAGTTGTGCTGGTGCCGGGCCAAGTCGAAGACGATGCTTCGATTCGCTATGGTTGCAGCGATGTTAAAACCAATCTTGGCCTGCTGCAGGCGGCCAGAGCGGCGCATCCCAACGCATTTATTGTCTACAAACCGCACCCAGATGTGATGTCGGGCAATCGGGCGGGCAAGCTGGCGCTGGCTCAGGCGCTGCAATTTGCCGATTTTGTAGAGGCTAGGCTGTCGGTGGTCAGCTGCATCGATGCCTGCGATGTGGTGCATACCATGACGTCCCTCACCGGTTTTGATGCGCTGCTGCGTAATAAGCGCGTGGTGGTGTATGGCCAGCCGTTTTACGCTGGCTGGGGGCTTACCGAGGATGTATTAAGCGCTGGCGCGGCCTTTGCTCGCCGCACACGGCCATTATCACTGGATGAATTAGTGGCGGGCACTTTATTGCATTACCCGCTGTATTGGGATTGGTCTTTAAAAGGCTATACCCATTGCGAGGCGGTATTGCAGCAGATTATTCAAACCCGTAATACGCTTGAAGCCCAAAATGGGCTAGAAAAACTGCGCGTTGGCTTTGTACGTCGCCAATTACGCAAGCTTAATATATTAGCGAAAGCTTGGACTTTTAAATCATGATTAATGAAGGTATTCAGGCATTTGCTGGCAAACGCGTGCTGTTATTACAAGGGCCGGTTTCCACATTCTTTGCACGCTTGGCAAAAGATTTACGCAATGCTGGGGCAGAAGTTTTTAAAGTTAATTTCAATGCCGGTGATTGGTTTTTTTATCCGCGCAATGCCATTAATTATCAAGGCAAGATGAAAGATTGGCCTGCTTATTTTGAAGCGCTAATTAAAGATCTGAATATTGACGCTATTTTATTATTTGGCGATTGCCGCCGTATTCATCAAGATGCGCACGCTATTGCTGATCAGCACGGCTTAGAAATCGGCGTATTTGAAGAAGGCTATGTGCGCCCAGATTACATTACGCTGGAGCGATTTGGCGTCAATGCTTACTCAAAATTATCCCGCGAGCCAGCACATTATCAGGAAAAAACAGCTGTTCCCAAAAAACAGCCTGTGGGTAATGCGTATTGGGCGATGATTTGGTTTGGGTTTTGGTACGGCAGCATTGCGGCCTTAGGCAAAGTTTTCTTTAGGCATTACCAGCATCACCGCCCTTTATCACTACTAGAGTTTTTCCCTTGGATGCGCTCTGCACGGCGCAAGCAATGGTATCGCTGGGCAGAGCGTGGTGTTCAAAAAGAGTTAATCACCCACTGGGATAGGCAGTTCTTTTTAGCGCCCTTGCAGGTATTTAATGATTCGCAAATCACCGTACATGCTGATTTTGATGGTGTGGAGCACTTTATTGAAGACACGCTGCACTCCTTTGCCCAACACGCGCCAAAAGACACGCTGCTGGTCTTTAAGCACCATCCAATGGATAGGGGCTATCGGGATTACACAAAGCTAATTAACCAGCTAGCGCGCGAAGCCAAAGTGGCAGCTCGGGTGCTGTATATACACGACCAGCACTTGCCTACCTTACTCAATCATGTACGTGGCGTGGTGGTGGTTAATAGCACTGTGGGCTTATCCGCCCTGCACCACGGCGCGCCGACTATTACCTGCGGCAATGCAATGTACGATATTGCGGGCCTTACCTATCAAAACGGGCTGGATCAATTCTGGCAAGCGGCCCCTAATGCCAAGCCGAATAGCGCCTTGTATCTGCGCTTTAGGGATCATTTGGTGGCCAAAACTCAGCTTAATGGCAGTTTTTATAAACCGCTAAAAATGCTTGGATCGTATAGTGGGCTGATTTGGAATGCGCCTGAAAACACCTTGCCACAACAGGCAAAGCGGATTACTCCTGCAAGCCACATTCAGCCAAAACCAAAAGCGCTTGTATTCACCAAGCCAGAGCCATTAATCAGCAAAAAACCCGAGCGTAGCCCAATCAGCCATGGCGAAAACGCCTGTAGATATACCTCAATCACTTCAATTCTGACCATTGTGCATAGCATCATGATGTTGGCGATGTAGTGGGTTGCAATCAGCACAGATGCCCACGCTGATGCCAATCCTATCAACCTAGGATTGGCTCCGTTACCGCACAATGAACAAGCATTGAGTCATCGTAGGGCGGGTGCAACCCGCCGTTTTTCGTGTTTCAGCAAAGACCGGCGGGTTGCACCCGCCCTACGAAAAACATTTCACTTAAGTTGATAGGATTGGGCGGCTCCCGCCCTACAAAAGATACGCTGCATAACCTTGGCTTACGCTCATTTTTCCTAGCTTGCTAAGCTCCTAGGTAAACAACTTGTAACCTACTTTTAACATGCATCCCTTACACTCCCGACATTAGCTTACAAATCATGGTACGCCCTAGCAGTCGCCTCCATTGTCTGAGGCCTTGCCTGTAATTCTATGTCCATTCACTTTTTAAAAATAAATTGAGACTAAATTCTATTAAAATCCCGCGCCCGCTATTTTTTTGACCTAGTATATAAAAACCAGTAAAGTCTAAAAATATAAATAAACCCTTTTGCTAAAAAAGGCATACGGCGTACTTGGGATCTCATAGAGCATCGACCAATTACTTTGCTAAGGCAGCTTTGCATAGCGGCTTTCGGCTGGGTAACAAATACGCAAGGGATTATATGCGTCACCTTTCTTTAATAGCAGCACTGCTATGCCTATTCAATCAAGCCGCCTTTGCTGATGTTGCAATGACTGTAAACGGCCTATCCAAACATTTTGGCTGCGAAAAGAAAAAAGGTAATCCTTGTGATTACAACGAATTTAATCCTGGATTAGGCATAGAGTTTTCTACCAAGACTCAAGATTGGGGAAAGCCATTTGTACGGGTAGGTGCTTATAGGGATTCTTATTCTGATACGGCAGCCTATGCCACGGTGGGTATACGGCAAGATTGGCCTATTAATGATTCTTTTAGAGCTGGTCTGGGCATCATGGGTGGCTATTTAAATAGCCCCCATCAAAATGGTGCCGTTGTTTTGCCGTTTATTTATGCTTCTTATAAAAATATAGCAATCGAGCTTGGCTATGTACCCGATGCCCAAGCATTTAATAGCAAAAACAAATCAAAAAGCATCGCCACCTTGCAATTACGCTGGGATTTTTAATCCACAAATAAAAAGCCCAGCATGCTCTGCTGGGCTTTTTATTTTCAAGCAATTAATTTATTTTATTAATTGCTGATTATGCTTTGCACGTTTGAATGGCAACGTCGAATCGACGCCTTCTCGCAAGCAGATAGAAACTGCGGTAGAGGCAGTAAGTACTCCCGCAATTTTTCTTTATCGATCGACATCAATACCAAACATCCCTTTTACTTCCCCTTTGCAAAGCACATTTTGCAGCAGACGCCAGTTGCCTGTTACATGGCGAACGCGACCCGCTACAATCGCTACCGAAATATCGAGCTCACGAGCCAGCTGTTGAGCATCAGCAAGCAAATGCGAATTGCTCACCGCACTACCAATCCAGCTCAAAGCAGGAATTAATGCTGCTTGTGCAAATAAATCGGCCTCTTTTTCAAACTCTTCAGCTTGCTGCACTTTGTCATCTAAATTGTCGATCATTCTTGTACGATCGGCGTTCAGATGCAGCTTAATGTGGGCAAGTTCGTGCAAAAGCACAAACCAAAAATTGTCCAAACGATCATACCGCAGTGTCATGCCAATAATCGCACGATCACCATCTAGCATCGCCGCACCATCCAGATAGGTCTTTTTAAAGTGGGGCTCGATTACCAGCACAATGCCATACTGCGCCAAATATTCTTTGGCAAGTTTTGGCCCTTGTTGGCCTTCATTCTTAAAACGGGACAATTTAACCAGCTCACGCACCCAATCATCAGTAATCACGCCATCTCGATATGGCGCATCAATGACCTCCATTCGAGCTTTTTGCTTAACCCAAACAGTCCATGTAAGCAATGCATTGTCGTTCATTGTACGAACGCCACTCTGAGATTGAGGGGCACGCAGGTACGCAAGACCGCCATGATGGCCAACATTATTCGAACCAAAAAACCAGCGAATCAATTCTTCAGCACTGTCTTTAATTTGCTGAATAGGTGTGAATTTATATTGCTCACCAAAACATCCACGCTTTGCCATTTCAGACAAAGGAAATTTTGCGACATCAAAATCAGAATCGACATTTAAATCGATTTGGCGGTACTCTTCACTCAGCAAAATTTCGGCGGAAATGCCAAGTCCCTGATGCAAGTTACGGATCATCGCCAGCGTTAAAGGACGCTTGCGGTTAAGCACCTCGGAAACTTTACTTTGGCTACCCAAATAGGGAATCAAATCTTTCGCCACCATTCCCATTTGTTCCATGCGGAAATGAATGGCATCAATAGGGTCAACAAGGGGGCGAGGTGAAATTTTACGTTCATAATCCTGAATAAGCAGAGCGAGCAACTCGATAGCTTCAGTATTTTCATCACCATCGGCAGTCATCAGATTCAACAGGCTCTCCACAGCACAAGCGTGATCTTGCTCGGTTTTAATGACCTTGATTGTTGTATCCATCTCTCCACCTTTGCTTCAATTATTCGAATTTCTTTTTATCGTACTCAGCATGTGTACCTACCCATTCAACGGCCACCACGCCCATCAAATATTTCACCACCACGACTAGTCGATAGCTGTTGCCCTTGATATTGAAAATCACCCTATTTTTTGCCAGAAAATCAGCAGAGCCATAGCGATTTTTAATGTCTTGCGGTGTTTTCCAGTTCGTAGTTTCAACTTCAGTACGCCAGACATCTAGCGACACTCTTGCATCGGCATGGTCGCGTTTAAAGTTGTCTAAGGCTATAACGTTGAGTAACTGCATGTAGTCGAGTCACTAAGCTTAGTTCATAGAGAAAGTATACATCCCAAATAGGGATGTATCAACATTAAATTTATTGGGATGCGTCATAAAATATACACGTCAGTTTTCACTTTACTTATACGAGAGTACGAAGAAAAACACGCTATAAAAAACAGAAAAGCCCTGATTTATCAGGGCTTTTTCATATTTTCACGCTAAAAATGCAACTACATTAAATAGCATGAAACAGGACTATCAATTTATACATTAAACAAGAAATTCAATACATCGCCGTCTTTCACTACGTACTCTTTCCCTTCTGCACGCATCTTGCCCGCTTCTTTTGCGCCTTGTTCACCCTTGTATTGGATGAAGTCTTCAAAAGCGATGGTTTGCGCACGGATGAAGCCGCGTTCAAAATCAGTGTGGATCACTCCAGCGGCTTGTGGGCCGGTGTCGCCTTTGTGGATGGTCCAAGCACGTACTTCTTTTACGCCAGCAGTAAAGTAGGTTTGCAGACCGAGTAAATCGTAACCTACGCGAATCAGGCGGTTTAGGCCTGGCTCTTCTAGGCCCAGCTCGGCGAGGAATTCTTGCTTGTCGGCATCATCCAGCTCAGCGATTTCGGCTTCGATCGCTGCACATACGGCCACAACTGGTGCACCTTCGGCGGCGGCATGAGCAACCAAGCGATCGAGTAGCGGATTATTTTTGAAGCCATCTTCTGCCACATTGGCCACGTACATCGCTGGCTTGATGGTCATCAGGCACAGCGATTTAATCGCCAATACTTCGTCGTCAGACAGGCCAGCCGAGCGTGCTGGCTTACCATCATTTAGCAATGGGATAAGCTTTTCTAATACCGCCACCATTTGGATGGCTTCTTTGTCACCAGCGCGGGCTTTTTTGCTATCGCGGGTGAATACTTTTTCTGCCGTGGCCAAATCGGCCAATGCCAGCTCGATACCGATGGTTTCGATATCGGCGATTGGGTCTACACGGCCATTCACGTGGATGACGTTATCGTCTTCAAAGCAGCGAACCACGTTCACAATCGCGTCGGTTTCGCGGATATTGGCGAGGAACTTGTTACCCAAGCCTTCACCTTTAGACGCGCCAGCCACAAGGCCAGCGATATCAACAAACTCTACGATCGCCGATTGGACTTTTTGCGGTTTAACGATTTCAGACAACTGAGCAAGGCGCACATCCGGCACTTCAACGATGCCAACGTTAGGCTCGATGGTGCAAAAAGGATAGTTTTCAGCCGCAATACCGGCCTTGGTCAGTGCATTAAATAGTGTCGATTTACCGACATTAGGCAGGCCAACAATGCCGCATTTGAGACTCATATCAATCCTTTTGCCGCAAATCGCGGCCAACATATACTTTAAAAGCGGGATTTTACCCGATTGTGAACGCCGCCGCTCCCACCCTGCACAAATCCCATTGGCAAATGGCGGTGAATTGCTTGTATACAGTGGGAAAACCTAGGTCTTGGACCACGGAGGCCACGCCCTATAAGCATCCCTAAAGCTAATGTCATGCATTGCATCTTTTGTTGGGCGGGTGAAACCCCATGTGCGCTAACCAAATCGTTTTTTCATTAGCGGACACCGAAAAAACACAATGCCCACGCTCTCGGCATGGGGCTT
>JBDKJX010000008.1:0-82511 GCA_039796405.1 Pseudomonadota bacterium | reverse complement strand
ATGAAACCTATTCCTTATATCGCCGTGATTTATAATCAAATGAGCCGCTTTTAGTTTTTTGTAATTTATGCACAGGTTGAAATGTAGCCGCGGTAGGGGAGAATTTGCCGCAGCGCAGAGTTGTGGTGCTTCAATCTCGTTTGCGAAAACAGGGTCAGATCTAATATTCCAGTATCTTTGTTGGAATATGTAGACCTGGCCCATATGTATATATCCATGGATTCTGCTGATAATTATTAAAAAAATAATTATATTATTTTTTTATTTGTTCTACATTAACAGAAGCGAATGATCGTGTTGTTGATGTTTTAAATAAGTATGTGTTTGTAGGCTTTTTTACAAATTATAAAAATATACTGGGCAATAAAGTTGGGCGAATAGATTGTATTTTGGAAAATATGTACAGAAGGCTCGATGTGAAAATGTTCCATTCATTTGCCCCCAATGGTTATTCCTATGCAAATGCGTGCTAAATTGATAACGCTAGCTTTTGATTGGTATTAATTATGAAACACCAAAAAAATGATTGATGATTTTGTTTTGGTAAGCTGCTTAGATTTGTTTGAGATGATTAACGGAACGATAGTTGGAAGATATGGGAAGTGCAAGTTTCCGAGAAAAACTTCTATGTACTCTACATGTGCATATTCAATTGGCGTTGATGCAAGAACAAAGCTGGGACGTATTTTTGCGTTTGATAAGGATATGGAGAAAGAATAACTATTTTTAGGCTGAGCTTTGAGTCTGGTAATGCATTTTGAGTTTTTAGTATGTTTAATTTTTAATAATTGGAGTAGTTGTGTCAATTAAGTTGTTGTAATGATCATAATATAAATTTTTATATTTCCTTTGAGTTCAGTATTGCTATGCTCTATTAATGTTTTTTGTTTTGTGTAGATCTCAATAATGAATTTAGAATTTGAAGAGTTTGTGATTAAAGAAAGAGATATAATTAAGAATATTTAAGTTCTGCTTGCGCATCATGATTGGCTGATAATGAAATGATGGTTGTAAATTTTAAAAAATCCCTGCTATCCGTGTGAATAAGTGGTGGCAAAAAATTTTGGTAAATAGATTAAATTATTGCTTGCTGTTTCTAATCTGTGTATTTATTACTGTAATTAATTTAAGACTCCTATAACTCTTCGGGACCCATCCCATGTCTACCCCCCTTAAAGCTCTTATCTCCCGCCTTACTCTTACAGCCCGTCGTGCGGTGGAGGAGGCGGCTAGTCGTGCTTTGTCGCGCACTCATTTTGAGATTGAAATTGAACACGTTGTGCTGGCGATTTTAGCTCAGGACGATAATGCGGGGGTGGCGGCTTTGCATTCCTTGGGTTTGAACCTAGATCAGTTAGAAAAAGAGCTGGATGCGGCGCTGGATCGCTTTCGCACTGGCAACACGCGCAATCCGGTGTTGTCTACTTGGCTGCCAAAGTGGCTAGAAAAAGCATGGATGTTGGCGAGTGTAGAGCTGGGGCAGGATTCGGTTTCTACTTTGGATTTGCTGCTGGCGCTGGTGCAGGATGATGCTTTACGCGCCACCTTACAGGGCAGCTCGGCCACGCTGGCCAAGATGGATGGTAAGCGCGCTTTGCAGGGCTATGTGGCTTTGCGCCAGCATGGTAATGAGGCGGCGACTAATTCAGAGAACCTGCCTTCTGATGAAGCGCCGGAGATGAACTTGGATCAGCCTGCGCCGCGCCGTGGCAGCCCGGGGCTGGATAAATATACGATTGATCTCACTGCGCAAGCGCGTTTGGGCAAGATTGATCCGGTGCTGGGGCGTGAAACAGAAATCCGCCAGATGATCGATATTCTGCAACGGCGCCGTCAGAATAACCCGATTTTAACTGGCGAGCCGGGCGTGGGTAAAACCGCCGTGGTAGAAGGCTTGGCGCTTAAAATTGTGAGCGGCGAAGTGCCGCCGGTGCTGAGTGGCGTCACTTTACGCACCTTGGATTTGGGCCTGCTGCAAGCCGGTGCCTCGGTCAAAGGCGAGTTTGAAAACCGCTTACGCCAGGTGATTGATGAAGTTAAAGCCAGCCCTGTGCCTATTATTTTGTTTATTGATGAGGCGCATACGCTGATTGGTGCGGGCGGTGCGGCGGGGCAAAATGATGCGGCTAATCTGTTAAAGCCAGCCTTGGCGCGCGGCGAATTGCGTACGATTGCGGCCACCACATGGGCTGAATATAAAAAGTATTTTGAAAAAGACGCCGCACTGGCGCGACGTTTTCAGGTGGTAAAAGTGGACGAGCCAGCACCAGATATTGCGGTGCAAATGGTGCGTGGCCTCACCGATGCGATGGCGAAGCATCATGAAGTGGTGATTATGAACGAGGCGGTGGTAGCCGCGGTGCACCTATCCAGCCGTTATATCACCGGTCGTCAACTGCCGGATAAGGCGATCAGCGTGCTCGATACTGCCTGCGCCCGCGTGGCTTTGTCGCGCTCTGGCCGCCCTGCGCCGATCGAAAATGTGGAAGTGTTGATCGCCAATATTGAGCGTGAAATCAAGGCGCTGCTTAGCGAAGAAGGCCATGCCGAAAGGATTGCCGAGCTGACTGGCCAGCGTGAAATCTTAGAAGGCGATTTACAGCAGTTGCAAGCCGCATGGGCGGTGCAGCAGCAGGTGATTATTGAAATTGAAGCACTAAAAGTTCAGTCTGCTGACGCAAAGCCTGCCAAGGGCAAGAAGATTAGCCCGCTGCAAGCCAAGCGCACCGAGCTGCGCGAGCTGCAAAAGCAGCATCAGCTGGCTTACGAATGCGTGGATGAAAGCGTGATTGCCGATGTGATTTCTGGCTGGACAGGTATTCCGCTGGGCCGCATGGTGAGTAATGAATTGGTGCAGGTGCAAAAGCTGGCGAGTTTGCTGGCAGAAAGGGTAATTGGTCAGGATCATGCCTTGGAGCAAATCGCCGAGCGCGTGCAGATTGCTAAGGCTAATCTGGATGATCCAAGCAAGCCTAAGGGCGTGTTTATGTTGGTTGGCCCCTCTGGCGTGGGTAAAACTGAAACGGCGCTGGCGCTGGCTGAATCTTTATACGGCGGCGAGCGTAATCTGATTACGATTAATATGTCAGAATACCAAGAGGCGCATAGTGTGTCGGGCCTAAAAGGCTCGCCTCCGGGTTATGTGGGTTATGGCGAAGGCGGCGTGCTGACAGAAGCCGTGCGCCGTAAGCCTTATTCGGTGGTGTTGCTGGATGAAGTTGAAAAAGCCCACCCCGATGTGATGGAGCTGTTTTTCCAAGTGTTTGATAAGGGCTTGCTGGAAGACAGCGAAGGGCGCGAAGTCGATTTTAAAAATACCATTATCCTGCTGACATCTAATACGGGTACCGATCTGCTGATGCGCGCATGTGAGCATGGCGTAACGGTTGAAGATGTAACACGTGATCCAACGGCTGATGATCTGATTGAAATTCTGCGACCAACCTTACAAAAAGCCTTTAAACCGGCGTTTCTGGGCCGCCTGACCATCGTGCCTTACTTCCCGATTTCGGATGAAGTATTGCGTAAGATTGTGGCGCTGAAGCTGGCAAAAATCGCCCGCCGTATCGCGCAAAACCACGGTGCAGTGCTGGAGTATCCGAGCGAGCTGGTTGAATCAATTGCCAACCGCTGCATGGATGTAGATAGCGGCGCGCGCGATGCAGATGCTATTTTGGTTCGCACCGTGCTGGCGCAAATCTCGGCTGATTTGTTGGCTAGAATGGCCAGCGGTAAGCCAGTGAAAAAGATAGCGCTAACGCTTAAGAATGATGAGATTAAAGTGAAAATTAGTTAGAGCTCATTGGCGTTTGATTCAAAATTGCGCTCAACGCTTCGGGTTGGTGGTATTTTGGGGGCCGCATAAGGGTGAAAGACGCTTGGGGAGGGTTTATACCACCTTGCGTCTTTTGCCTTATTTAGCCCCAAAGCATGCAGGCCATGCCGCCGTGAATCAAATGCCAATAGACTCTTGTTTTATCCATGAAATAGACGTGAGTGTATTTTGTGGATGACGCATACAGTAATCTTGTGACATCACATCTAGTTAAGGAATTTAATATGTTGGGAACAATGGGTCTGTTTGGCGGGCTCTTTGCGGGTTGGTGGCTGCTACTGTGGTGGGGCTTACCGATTAGCTTTCAAAAAATGAGCCCAACAGCCATGTTGCTTACCCATCTGGCCCCGCCTGTAATTTTGGGGGTGGCATGGCGCATCTGGCAAAAAGTGCGCGAATCACGGATTGTTCAAGTGCAAGCCGCGGGGCAAGAGGCCGCAGAGGCAGATCGTATTGCTCAGCGTGAGGCGGCGCGGCAGCAGCATTATGCTGCTTTAACAGAGCGGCAGATTAAAGTGCAGTGTCGTGGCGTGTGGGGCCAAGCATTGCCGGTTAATGATAATCCCGCATGGTTGGAAGAGTTGCCGGATGGTGCCTACTGGAAAGCACTGCCGTACGATGAGTTAGCAGCAAGTAGCAAGGACGATGTACTTGGCTCTTTGCAGCTGGTTGTGCAGCAGGTGTTGGGTAACGTTTATCTCTCTGCGTCGGGGGCCGCATGGTTGCCGCATTATTTTGAGGTTAACCCGCAAAGCGAAGGGAGAGAGCAGCTGGCAATGCTAAAGCAAGCGCAGTTGCAAGCGATGATTGCCCAAGAATATGCCGTTTTACCTGAGGCAGAGCCAAAGTTCTTTCCTGGTTCTGGTGCGTTAATGAGCAGGGTGCAGCAACTGTTTCAGCAGGATTCTGGTCTACCGGGTGTGGTGATTTACGCGGCAGATGCCCCGCTATTAGTGCGCGGGATTCCAGATGACGAATGGGATGAGTTAAAGCAGCAAGATGAGCCGCAAAACAAATGGCAGGGCAAGCCTGGTTATGCCGCAGTGGCGATGGTGTTCTTGAGAGAAAACCTGCCCAAACCAGTGCAGCTGCCCCCCCAAGAAAAAGGCGAGGGCGATACTTACACGCCTTACTGGGAAAAACAGCAGCAGTATGGTGATGAGCGCTGGGGGCGTGTGCCGCTACAGTGGCAAGATTCGCTGGTGCAACTGCCGATACTGGCCGAGCTACGCTTATCTGAGCAGGCCACCATCGAGCAAAAGCAATTGTTGCCCATGACTCGGCAAATCCATGCCCTGTTTGATAATGCTTTAGTTAATGCAAGCTTACGTGATTATCCCTTTAGTAATGAAGATAAAGATGAGGCAAAAGATCAAGCGGAAAGCATCACTTGGCTAGTGCATAACTGCGGTGATCTGGGGGTGAGCGGCACGCGGTTGGCTGCGGTGTCTTCGGCGCTACAACAGTACGCCGTGCCTTTGAATGCCATTGATGACGCCAGTAATTGCGTGCGTGAATGGGGTGATGTGGGCTCGGCGCGCTCCATTTTGCAAACGGCTATTGCGGTGATTCACAGCGCTAGGTTGGAAGCCCCAGCTGTGCTGGTGGAGTTTGAACGGCTTAATGAAACTGAACATTTTAGTGTGGCCATTATTCGGCCACAGGAGCAGGCAGCATGAAACGCGTGATTCGTATCGGCGATCAAAGTAGCCATGGCGGTGTGGTGATTAGCGGAGCATCTAAAACGATGTTGTTTGGTAAGGCTGTGGCCTTGCTGGGGGATCAAGTCGGCTGCCCGATCAAAGGTCATGGCGTCTGCCCAATTGTGGAAGGTGATCCTAATTGGCTGGTTGATGGTAAACCTGTGGCTTTAGAAGGCCACATAACCTCTTGCGGCGCGGCGTTAATTTCATCGATGCCTGAGCTGGGTAAGGGTTAAGTTTTTTTGCATCAAGTTGCTTAGTCTTAGTGGGGTTGGCACCTATTTTATTTTATGGTTATTTTCAGCTAAGTGTCGGCGCTTTAACTGCGGTAAAATAATTCCGGTGTCTTTTACTTACTTTTATTCTAGGGCATGTGCTAGTCATAACCTTCCGTTTTGCGCGCGCAGGTATGGCTATGGGCAATGCAGGATGACGATAGGGCAGCTTTGTTGCGTTAAAAAAAGGATTTTATCGATGAAATATTCAGGTTTATTGTTAAGTGCGTCAATTTTACTGGCTGTGGGAGTGATGAGCGGATGTGCCACAGATCAGGCAGCTCAAGTAGAGAATGCTTCTGCTACATCGTGGGTTAAGCAGCCTGTATCTGTAACAATTGCTCTGGGTAAGCCTTATACGCTGCAGTTTGACAAAATGGCAGCAAAATTAACCCCGCAGCAAGAAGAAATACTGACTAGCTTAGCGCTGCAAATGAAAGATGCTAAATCCATTATTTTGCGTGGCTATTGTAATAAAAGAGATATTGGCAATGCGAAGGATTCGGCTTTAGCGCGTGCAGTGAATGTGCAGAAATTCTTAGTAAGCCAAGGTATTGCAGATCAGAAAATGAGCTTGCGCTATAACACCGATGATGCAGAGCATGCAGTAGAGCTTGAACTTGGTAATTGATTTTAATCTGCTTTAGAAACTAGATTCTAACGAGGTGGCGGCCGTACTTGCTGTACAGCTTGCCACCTCGTTTGTTTAGCTATTTATCAGATGGGCAGATTGCGTGGCTGCGTAGTGGAGATTGGAGCTGAAATGTGGCTAAATCAGTCGCGTTTAATATCCAGCAATTCATTGAGCTGCCCGAGCGTTGCGTCATCTTTGATCACCGCACCCAGCCATTCTTCTAAGCTCATTTCGGCCCATTTAGCGGCGCGCTCTGCAAGCAGGGCGACGGGGCTATGCGGCTCGTTTTGGCGGAAATAACGTGCAACCTCCACGAGCTGACGAACGGCATCCTCTCGGCTTTGTAGCGGGCCTTGCCTAACTGTGGTGGCTGGGGCCGCTGGTGTGCTGGTATGGGCGTAGTTTGGAGTGCTGGCTGGCATAGCGGCATGCTCGGTATGGATGACGGGGGCAGATGGCTCTCCCCATTGCTGGCGTAAACGGCCAACAACTTCAAGGCAAGCATTCAGTGCATTGCGGCATTCGGCAAAATTAGGTGAGGCGTGGCCAAAACGCTCTTCAATACGGGCGTCGAGCGTTTGATAAATTTGCTGGGTATGTTCTAGCTGCTGGTGCAGTTGCTTAAACCAGCTGGCACCACTGGCATTCACGCTTTTATCAAATGTTTCGCCTGCCAGTTTGCCCTCTGCAATGGCGGCTTCTTTGGCTTGAGAGTCTTTTAGGCCGATATTGTCAACTTCGCGAGATTCTTGCCATTGTTGCCAGTTATAGCCGCCATGTCGAGGGTCGGTTAGTGGTACTTCGCGCAGCGCCATGCCCATCTGGTTGTTAAACCATTCAAGCTTGCCCACGCGCTCATCTAGGTCATGTGCGTCATACTCTGGGTAGCCGGTTTCCCAGTATTGCTCTAGCAGGCCATCAAGCAGGAGCAGAGCAAGTTGCGCGCCGTTAAAGCCATTGGTTTTAACCAGTGCTTCTCCGTACCAAACGGCGAGTTGTAGATCTTTACTTTGCTGGCTAATACCTTGCTTGCATAGCTGAGTCACTTTGCTCCAGTCGGCAGTTTTGAGCTGCTGAGCCCAGTCCCCTTGAGAAAGACCGGGATCATCGGCACGGCGTGCTTCGCGAATCTGGTCAAATAGGATTGAGTAGCCTAAATCTTCACCGGCAGGCTGATCTGCAGAAATAGGGGCTAGTAAAGTGGCTAATTGTTCGTTAATAGTCATTATTTCAAAAGCTCTCGTCAAAAATTAGGGTATAGGACTAATTTACTATGCTTGTATAAGTAGTAATATTTATATGGGAGTAAGGAGAATAATTGCTTTCAATCTTACTCAGTATTGGCCGATAATGTCTGCTTTTATGCAGGCCATTGACGTATTTTTTTACGTGAATTGTTCTTCTGCCTTCTCTATTCACTCTGGAAAAACAGTGTCCGCATGCTAGATTCATTACTGCCGTACTACGAACGTGAGCTGAGTTTGCTGCGTGAATTGTCAGGTGAATTCGCTCGTCGTTATCCAAAAATTGCAGGGCGCCTGCAGTTGGAAGGGGATCAGTGCGAAGACCCGCACACCGAGCGCCTGATCGAATCATTTGCTTTTCTTGCTTCCCGCATCCACAAAAAATTGGACGATGAATATCCAGAAATCGCCGCAAGCTTTCTGGATGTGCTTTATCCGCATTATTTGCGGCCTATTCCTTCATCGAGCATCGTGCAGTTTGAGTGCGATCCGCAGCGCCCAGAAATCGCCAAGCGTTATGTGATTGATCGTGGACAGCCTGTGCATGCGCCTGCCATTGGTGGGGTGACGTGCAAGTTTCGTACCTGCTATCCGGTCGATTTATACCCGCTGGCTTTGTCTGAAGCCAAGCTGGAGTTAACCAGCAGCTCCGCCAATTTGCGCCGGATTGCCCCTGATGCCGCGGCAGTACTCACGCTAGAGTTTAATACCCACGGTAATTTACCGATTAGCGGCATTAATTTACAGTCGTTGCGCCTGTTTTTGGATGGCGAGCCTGCACTAATGCATCTGGTGTACGAGCTGCTGCTTTCAGGAACCATGCGTTTACGGGTGGGCGATGGCAGTGATGATCCGAGCAGAACGCGCTCACTACCTGCCTCGGCTATTTCACCCGTCGGCTTTGGCCGCGATGAGGGTGTTTTGGAGTACGACGAGCGGTCTTTCCTTGGCTATCGTCTGCTTACCGAGTATTTCAGCTGTCCAGATAAGTTTTTGTTTGTTGATATTCAACAGCTGCAGGATGTGGCTTTAAAAATTCAAGGCAGCAAGCTGGTGGTGCAGTGCTTATTGCAGCGCTGGCCAGATACTGAGCGCCATGCCCGCTTGCTGCATCACTTGCAGGCTTCGCACTTTAAATTGGGCTGCACGCCGATCGTGAATTTATTTGTGCAGGCCGGTGAGCCGATTCGCGTGACGCACCAGAAAACCAGTTACCCCATTGTGGCTGATGCACGTAAGCAGCAGGCATTTGAAGTGATGCAGCTGCGGCGGGTGGTGAGGGTGGAAAAAACCGGTAGCCAAGAAAGTAGCGAAGAAGTACTGCCGTTTTATGCGATTCGCCACGGCGTAAGCAAGGAAGGGCCTAAATTTTATTGGCACGCCAGCCGTGAAGCTTCGCCGCGCCAAGAAGATAAAGGCACAGATTTAGAACTGCACTTGGTCGATCTAGATTTCAATCCAGTTCGCCCAGGGGCAGAAGTACTTAGCCTTGAGCTGTTGTGCAGCAACCGTGATCTGCCGGAAATGATTCCCTTTGGTGGTAGCCAGTCAGGGCAACATACCGATTTTACTTTACCAGGCCACTCGGTCGTTAAGCGGGTAAAACTGCTGCGTAAACCGAGCAATAGCCTGCGTCCGCCGCAAAAACGCGGCTTGCAATGGCGGCTGGTTTCACACCTATCTCTTAATTATCTCTCCTTGATTGAATCGGGCCGCTCGGCGCTCCAAGAAATGCTGGTTTTATACAATCAATCAGATTCGCCAGTAAATACTCGGCAGATTCAGGGGATTGCTGCCATCGGCAGTGCTCCAGCGGTGACGAGGGTGCTAGGGCGTGATTTTGCCGGTTTTGTGCGCGGCACAGAAATCACTTTGACTTTGGACGAAGAATATTATGTAGGTGGCAGTATCTATTTGTTTGCCAGCGTATTAGAGCGCTTTTTTGCACTCTATTGCTCACCAAACAGCTTTACCCGCTTACGCGTTAAAACTAAACATGAGGAGATTGCCGCATGGCCAGCACGCGCCGGGGAAGCCCTCGTCATTTAGACCAAGAGCTGTTAGCTAACCCTACGGGATACGGTTTTTTTCAGGCAGTAAGGTTGTTGGGGCTGGCTGCCAGAAAGCGTGGCGACCGGCGCGGCCCTTTGCCGGCTGGCTTGCGTTTTCGCACGCTGGCCAATCTGGCTTTTCCTGCCAGTGAGCTGACCCGCTACACCGCGGTGCAAACTGAAGACGGTGAAATCAATGAGTTAGAAGTCGCATTTATGGGGCTAACCGGCCCAAACGGCGTGCTGCCTAATAGCTACACCGAGCTGCTGATCGAGCGTCGCCAGCAGTTTCGCGATCCCACCCTGCACGCTTTTCTAGATATTTTTAGCCATCGCGCGATTTCATTGTTTTATGGTGCGTGGAAAAAATATCGCTTTTGGCTGCAGGCAGAAAGTGGTGAGCAGGATGGTTTTAGCCGCAATCTGCTCGATCTGGGCGGGATGGGGCTAAGCGCTTTGCGTGCACAAATGGGCAAGGGCGCGCTGCAAAATGAAAACCTATTTGTATATTATGCAGGTCTTTTAAGCCAAAAGCCGATGTCCGGTCAGGCTCTGACCACACTGATTGAAGGTTTTTTTGGTTTCAGAGCTGAGCTAGTGCAGTTTGCTGGGCAGTGGATGAGTTTACCCGAGTCAGAACAAAGCCAGCTTGGCGGCAGTAGCTGCGAGCTGGGGGTGTCAGCCTTTGCGGGTGATCGAATTTGGGATCGGCAAACCAAGCTTAATCTGCGGCTGTGGCCGCTACGCTTGCCACAGTTTTCGGCTTTGCAGCCAGACGGTGAAGCCGCCAACTCTTTAAGAGAGCTGCTGAAATTTGCGCTGGGCCACGGGTTGGCTTGCGATGTTACGTTGATCCTCGATAAGCAAGATGTGCCCGAGCCCTCGCTTGCTGGCTCGCTGCGCTTAGGGGGTAGCTGCTGGTTGGGCAAGCTAGAGCAAAATCCAGAAGATATGGTCTATTGTTTGGTGGAGTAATTATGCAATAGGGGGCTGTTCTAGCGGCAGTAAGATGCTGAGAATGGCCCCTCCGCCTTCAGCATTGCCGGCATAAATCTCCCCTCCGTGATCACTCATAATCTGACGGCTAATCGCTAGCCCCAATCCTGTGCCGCTGGCATGGTTATTTAGCCGACTGCTCTGAATGAATTTATCAAAAATAAGATCAAGCTCGGCCTCTGGAATACCCGGGCCGTAGTCTCTTACGCTTAGGCCCATTGCGGCTTGGCCATTGGCAAGCTGTGCTTTTTCAATAAAATGGATATTAATTTCTTTGCCTTCAGGGCTGAATTTAATCGCATTAGAGAGCAAATTGATAATGACTTGGGTAATGCGTGCTTTATCAAAGCAAAGCATGAGCTGCGGTAATCCCGCATCTAAATTGAGATGAATGTGCCTACTAAACAATAGAGTGGCAAGCTCTGTGCTTGCTTGCTTAGCAATGGCTTTTAGATCGTGATCCATTTTTATATAGCGCATTTTATTGGCTTCAAGCCGTGACATATCAAGTAAATCATTCAGTAAAATCAGCAGGCGATTGCCGCTAGAATGAATGCGTTCAAAATAGCGGCTTAAATTTGTACTATCGTTGGTTCCCACTTTGGATTGGCCAATTTCGGAGAACGATAATATAGCATGCATTGGCGTGCGTAATTCATGGGACATATTGGCAAGAAACAATGACTTTGCCATATTGGCGGCTTCTGCAGCTTCTTTCGCCTCAAGCAAATTATGCTCAACTTCTTTTAATTTAGAAATATTAGTTAAAAAAGCAAAAGCGTATTCTAACTGTTGATTTTCGTCACTAATACAGGCGGAATTAATTAAAAAGGGTCGGTCTTTGCCATCTTCAGAGCGCAGTGTCACCTCGCCGACGTGATTGCTGCTGCTATTATGTGCAGTTAAATTCTGCGGAAAGATGGCACCGGCCTTATCTGGCCAGAGTTGATTCGGCTGTTGCCCAATAAGACTTTCGCGCTTTAAACCGAGTTGCTGGCAAAAGGCTTGGTTGATATCCACAATTCGATTTTTATTATCAATAAGAATAAAGCCATCAGCCGTACCTTCAATAATGGTGCGTTTAAGGCGCTCGGATTGCTTGAGCGCATGCGCGGCAATGCGGGCGGCACTGACGTCTTCAATCACGCAAATAAGCCCCTTGCTCATATCCCCTGCAATTAGCTCTTTAGCGTAGACCATGGCCCAAAAGCTAGAGCCATCGTGGCGAAATAGCTCCATTTCCCCTCGAAATATGCCCTTGTTTTTAATGGCTTCACGAATGGGGTGGTTGTAAGAGCTAAATTGTTGCGCCGATGCGTGCAGCGTATCGGTTGGCATATCGGTGATTTCGCTGCCGCTATAGCCAAACAAGGTTTCAAAAGCAGGGTTGACTAAGCGGATCGTGTTTTTAACAGAAAGCATAATCGCCAAGGGACTGGCATCTAATACGCTGCGCACTTCGGTGGTTCGCTCTTCAACCAAATCTTGTAAATGGTCACGGTGGCGGCGTAATTCACGCTCGCTATTTTGCTGCTCAGTAATATCCCGTACTGTGGCGCATAAATAGGCGGCATCGTGAAAAGTGATGTGGCTAAAGGTGATTTCAACCGGCAATTGCTCATTTTGTTGATTAATTTGGTGCGTGGTGTAAAGCAAGCGCTTTGCTTGCTTGAGTGTTTGCCAAAAGCCTTGCCATTCTGCGTGTTTTATTTGCGGGAAAATATCAAAGAAGCGTAGCTTTAATAGCTCTTCGGTTTGATAGCCCGTGCTGATCGATGTGGCGCGGTTGGCATAGCAAATTTGGCCAGAAAAATCAGCCCAAACAATAATATCGGGTGCTTCATCCACGGTAAATTGCGTTAAATGTAGTTTAGCTTCAATGCTTTCTATGCGGCGTAATTGCTGCAAAAGTAAATAAAGTAGACAAGAAATAATCAGTAAAAAGCCGATGCCCGCAATAGCGCGGGTAATTAAATCGTTTGTGTATCGGTTTAATAAAAGGTTGCGGTCGGTAGAAATTAAAATAATAAGAGGCAGCACACTATTGCTGGTATGAAATGCAGTGAGCCGCTTGATGTTGTCTTCGGTGCTTGGATAAACACTAGAGCCTTGCAGGCGGCGCTGTTCAAACAATAGCGGGTCTGTTTCGCGTAAATTGCGGCCAATTTGTGTTTCATCAAAAGGGTAGCTTAGTAATATAACCCCATCGCTACGCAGTAAGTGGACATGGCTACCGTGAGGCAGCTTAAGTGATTGATAAAAATGAATAAAATACTGCGGCTCTACGCCGGCTAAAACCACGCCACCAAATTGCCCATCTGGTTTTTGAATACGTTGGGTAACGGGAATGAGCCACTTGCCATCGCTACGGCTGAGCACGGGGTTGCCAATCATTGGGCGGGTGTCTTTAAACTGCTGGTGATACAAAAAATAGCTGCGGTCAGCTAAGTTGATGCGGCGGGCAGGGTATTCCAAGCCATGGCTTTGTATCAGGCCTTTGCTATCTATGGTAATAATGCCGCGTACTTGTGGAGTGAGTTTTACCTTGTCTTGTAAAACCAAGTGCATTTGCAGCTCGTCCGCACGCTCTGCTCCGCCAAATTGGTTAAGGATTTCCACGATATTTTGCATGGATTGCTCAACAGAAACCATAGTGCGGGTGGCGTGCTCGTCTAAGGAGCGGGCCAGCGATAAGCTGCCACGTTCGGCTTCTTTGATGGTTTCTTGATAATCCCTGACGGAGATCCATACCAAGGCAAGCAGGGTAACGATCGTTAATACGGTGTAAAGCAGAATGAGCCCACCGCGAAGCAGTCTCAGCGTGGTGGTAGAGCCGTTAGTGCGAAGTAATCGCGAGAAAATCCAGTTCATAGCTTTAGCAAGTCGTCGGCAAGGGCTGTTTATTAGACTAAGTCATCGGGGGCTTAGCGCCAACTAAATGAAACCTCAAGCACCCTTGGTTTAATCACTCAAGCGCGCTTGAAATCCTCTGCACAAACGCATTGCGCTGAGTAAATTAAGCACGCCTTGCCATTTAACAAAAGTACTTGAAGTAAGCTAAGCGTATCACTAAGGCGATACGCTTAGCTTTTAAGACTTAGCGTCTAGCTCTTCCCAGCGATTCATTTTTTCAAGAATCAATCCATCTAATTCCTCAATGCGTAGTTGCATTTGATGAGCCAACTTTGGGCCGTTGCGATAAATACTGGCATCGAGCAATTGCTCTTGGATGTCGGTTTTTTCGGCTTCAAGCGCGCTAATCTGTAGGGGCAATTGCTCTAAAAGACGCGCATCGTTAAACGATAGTTTCTTTTTAGCGGGTTCAGCAGATTTTGTGGTGGCAGGTGCAGAGTTTGTCGATTTTTTTGGGCTAGCGTTCACTATTGGCGCAAGGCTGGCCATGCGTGCTTTGGCTTCCATCCAGTCGGCATAGCCACCCGCGTTTTCAACCAAGACACCATTGCCTTCAAACGCAATCACTTGGGTGACCACGTTATCTAGGAACTCACGATCATGGCTCACTAAGAATACTGTACCCGTGTAATTAGACAGTAATTCTTCTAATAGCTCTAAGGTGTCAATATCCAAATCGTTGGTTGGCTCATCCAAGACCAACACATTGGCTGGGCGAGTAAACAAACGGGCCAGCAGCAAGCGATTACGCTCGCCGCCAGATAGAGAGCTGACTGGGCTGCGTGCACGTGCTGGGGCAAACAAGAATTCTTCTAAGTAGCCAATCACGTGCTTGCGTTGGTTGCCAATTTCAATGAAATCGTTACCTTGGCTAATGGTGTCGATTACGGTGGCGTTTTCGTCGAGCTGCTCACGGAATTGATCGAAGTAGGCTACTTGCAAATTGGTGCCGAGGTTAACGACACCGGTATCGGGCTGTAATTCACCCAAAATCATTTTTAGCAGCGTGGTTTTACCCGCGCCATTAGGGCCGACTAGGCCGATTCGATCGCCACGGATCAAGCGTGTACTGTAGTTGTTCACCAAGGTGCGGCCGTTATAACCCTTAGTGACGTTTTCTAGCTCGGCGACCAACTTGCCTGATTTATCGCCCGCATCCACCTTAAAGCTAACATTGCCAACGCGTTCACGGCGCTCGCCACGCTCAATACGCAGCGCTTCTAGGCGGCGAACACGGCCTTCATTGCGGGTGCGACGGGCTTTCACGCCTTGGCGGATCCATACTTCTTCTTGAGCTAAGGCTTTATCGAATTTCTTATTGGTAAATTCTTCTTGCTCTATTAACTCTTGTTTTTTGATTTCATAGGCTTTGAAATTACCTGGAAAACTAGTCAAATTGCCGCGATCTAACTCAATAATACGGGTAGAAATATTATCCAAGAAGCGACGATCGTGGGTAATAAACAACACACTACCGGCGAAGTTTTTGAGCAGTTCTTCAAGCCATTCAATGGCGCTGACGTCCAAGTGATTGGTTGGCTCGTCTAATAGCAGTAGCTGTGGTTCTGATACCAAGGCACGGGCTAAGGCGACGCGTTTCTTCCAGCCGCCAGATAAGGCACCAATTTTTGTGTCTGCAGGTAAATCTAAATGCGACATAATCGATGCGATTAAGGAGTCGAGCCGCCAGCCGTCTTGCGCTTCTAGCTCGTGCTGTAAATCCATTAAGCGGGTTAGGCTTTCTTCGGTATCGTCCAGTGTAAGTAAGGCAGCGTGGTAATCCACTAAGGCCTGGCGTACAGTACCCAGCCCTTCTGCAACGGCTTCATACACCGTTTGCTCCATATCAAATATCGGCTCTTGCGAAACAAAAGCCATTTTTGCGCCATTCTCGATACGGATAACACCGTCGTCCAGCTTGTTTACGCCCGCAACGGTTTTAAGTAAGGATGATTTACCTGCGCCATTACGACCAATGAGGCCAACGCGCTCGCCGGGATCAAGATTAAAGCTGGCACCATCCAAAAGAGGGACGTGGCCGTAGGCGAGATGGGCGTTTTCTACAATGAGTAATGGCATTTGGTACCTTGTTAGCGTTTAGGCTTGCTACTTAATATATACGGCAGATATTGCACGCTGGATTGATCAGACCGGTGAAAACAACGATGAAGCGCCAATAGGGTGTAAAGCTGGCAGTCATCCTGATTTACGCACGGTAAACTGCGGGCTTAGCCATTCTTTGCTTTTTTCCCGAGATTTTCGCTCAGTTTTCAATGGGCTGTGAAATAGTTTGTCACTCAAAAGACGGCGAGTATTGATTTGCCAAGCAACTAAAGATGCGATTATACGGCTAGACGGACATGGCCGATACCTGCAAGTGTAGGAACAATCATGCTTGCGCTCTTAGAATTGAGCGCATAAGCAAGCTTGCCTGTGCTGAATTTGTCAAAAAACGCTTTTAAGCCAACTCGGATAACGCGAATGATAAGACCCTTGATGCACTGTTGCTTATTGATAAGCTTGCTGCTGGGTACGCCGCTATGGGCTAAGCCCGTGGCGAGTATAAAAAGTACGCATCCTGCCTTAAGTAAGCCAACCCAATTGGCGGCAACAGGTGAAGACTTTGACCCAAGTAACCCACCTGAGCGGCTGCGGGTATTGGTGGCGCTGGGTCCGTCGACCTTCTTTATTAAGAATGGTCGCCAATACGGGGTGGAGTACAGCATGCTCACCGAGTTTGAAAAGTTTCTCAATCAGGGGCGGGCTAAAGGTCAACCGCCACTGCGTTTACAGTTTATTCCAGTGGATGCCGGTGAGCTTATCCCTGCACTTCGAGCTGGGCGGGGTGATATTGCTGCGGGTTTAATGCCAGTGACGGAAGGGGCAAAGCAGTTAGTGGCTTTTTCAACACCCTATTTACAAGACAGATGGTGCACCGTAGGCGTGGAAGACCGCCAAAGTATAGTTTTGCCTTCGACCAGCTATGCTCAGCGCTTAATGGCAGATTTTAACGAATCAAGACGTAAAGCAGGGCATGCAGAGTTTGAGGTGGAAAATGCTGGGCCAGGTGTAAATAGCGAAATGCTCTTGGCTGAAATCAGTAAAGGCGCAGAGAAAACCACGCTGGCCAGCCGTTTTATTGTTGATCTATGGGGTAAAACGCTGCCTAAACTTAAAGTATCGGCTCACTGTATAGAAGAACGTGTGCCGGTTGCTTGGGCGGTGCGTAAAGAGGACCGCGCTTTGCTCTCTACTTTGAATCACTTTGCAGACAAAGCAGGGCTGTTAGATCGTGCGACGAAGGCGACGCGGCGTTTTTTGGTGGCTGATGGCAAGGTGCAGTCCACCGAGAAGCTCAGTTCTTTAGATAAATTGGCCTTTTTTGCACCGGTGTTTCAAATTGTGGCGGCTGCAAATAATCTAGATTGGCTGCTACTGGCCGCAATTGGGCAAAAAGAAACCGGTTTGAACTCTGTGGTGCGTAAAAAAGGCCCCACGGGCGTGATGCAAATCAACCCAACTACGGCCCGCAATATGGGGGTTAAAAACCCGCATGATGCAGAAGGCAATGTAATAGCAGCGGCGCGCTACTTAGGGCATTTGCGTGATTTTTTTCAGAACCCAGGCATCAGCGACGAAGATCAGTTGTATTTTATGATTGCGGCTTATAACGCGGGCGAGGGCAGAGTACAGCAATTACGCAACCAAGCCGCCGCGCAAGGCTTGGATAGAAATCGCTGGCTAGGTAATGTAGAAAAAGTGGCGCTTAAATCGGTTAGCAAAGGCATGGTTGATTATGTTTCAACAGTAAGTCGTTATTACATTGCCTATCAGGCGGCTGAAAAAGCACGCAAAAAACAGGGGGCGGTGGTAGCCAGCGATGTTAAGTAAGCCGATTGAAAGGGGTATTTCAACGATTAGTCTGCATTTTAGCTATGGTTTCCTGCAGTTTAATCCCTGTATTGAGCGCTTGATCGCAGCGCTATTTAAGCCTGCAATTGATTTGGCTACAGTGACATCATCTTAACCCGTTTATGAGAATGCAATGAAAGCCTTCATCCTTATTGCTGCTGTGATTGCTTTTTCAGCGCCAGTTTTTGCACAAACATCGGCTAATGATGCGCAGATTGTTAAACTGCCAAGAATCGAAGTGGTGGCTAAAAGAAAGTCTGCGCTTACGGGGCAGACATTAACTTCGGTAAAAAAGATAAACCTGCCTACTCCCTATAGTACGTAATTAATTGATATCAAGTATAACGTTTTTTAGCTCATTAAACACGATTTGATTATGCCCCTGACTCAAATCAGCCTTTGTCTTGTATTGCTCAGCAAAGGCATTGCGCACTAGAGTAAAATTGAGTAAGAGAAATAATTAGCTACCTGCCGGCTTTAGGACTGTCCCATTGTAAAAAAAGCCTGATTCGGCCATATTCCATGTATTTTTTGGTTGTAAATGCCTAAACTCGCTAGGCTGCTAGAAAGGGATTGTTAATGGCAGATGTTCAAAACATAAAAAATAAACTCAAAAGTGTCTTTGAAGAATTCAAAGTCATTTTTGACCGGCTGGCGGTTTGGGTGATTCAGCTAAGCTGGGGTAAATTTATTTTCTTGGTTATTTTTCTGTTTATTTTAGGTGGGGTATTAGGGGATGGACTTAAGTTACTTGTAGATATTGAAAATCGCTCTAGCCCGCCTCCTCAACCGCATATTGTGCTTAAAATCAGTGAAGAAAAAAAAGAGCAGATTAGAGGTGAAATTAAAGAAAAAGTATTAAATTTGGATGAATTAAGTGATGTATCCGAGCAGAAAAAACTACGGCTTGCCAATGATCTGACTGATGTTTTAGATGTATTTAATCTTTTTGATCAAATGGGTGATGTAGCTACTCCTCCCACGCCTAAGTTTTCCCGTTCAAACATTGAATTAAATGATTTTGTGGCCGTGTTTGTATTGGTGCTATTGGGGATTAAAGTATTAATGGGGGGTAAGAAACGCGCGGAAGCGTTAGCCAGAGAATCGCAAAAAGAAGCCGAAAGAGAGTCCTTATTAAGGCAAGTGGCGGAAGCGAAAATACAAATGATGCAGGCGCAAATTGAGCCTCATTTTTTATTTAACACCTTAGCATCAGTTGAGTATTTAATTGAAACAGATCCGCCACGCGCTGCGGCAATGCAGCATCGCTTGATTCAGTATTTGCGCCAAGTCTTGCCCAAAATACGTGAGCATGCCGCAGGTAATGATCTTGGGCGAGAGGCAGATATGGTACAGGCGTATTTAGATTTATTAAAAATGCGCATGGAAGAGCGTTTAGAATTTAAGATTAATATCTCTGAAGGGCTACGTTCTGCGGCTTTTCCACCGATGATTTTGCAAACCTTAGTTGAAAATGCAATTAAGCATGGCTTAGAGCCAAAAACTGAAGGTGGCTTATTAATAGTTAACGCTGAAGTGGCGCATCAAAAATTGCGTATTATAGTTGTAGATAATGGCTTAGGTTTTGGTATGGTAAAAAGTAGCGGTACTGGTTTAGGTTTGCAAAATGTGCGCGAACGATTAGCTTTGCTTTATAAAGGGCAGAGCCAATTTCAAATTAGTGAGAATAAACCAAGTGGTGTTTGTATTACGATTGAAGTACCTTATACTTTGGCGGTGGTTTAATAGATTAGCTGCTAATGTTGCGCTGCATAAAAATATATTATCAATGTAATATGGAGCTTGAAGCGAAATAAAACCCAACATTCTTTAGCGGATGCTTGGGTTTTGTTTTGCTCAACGCTAATTATTTTAAGGAGTTGTGTTATGCCCACTGCGCTGATTGCCGATGATGAACGTTTAATGCGCGATCAATTAAAGCTACGTTTGACACAGGTTTGGCCAGAATTAGCAATTATTGCCGAAGCTAAAAATGGTAAAGAAGCGATTAGCCTTACTTTGGAGCATAAGCCAGACTTTGCTTTTTTAGATATCCGCATGCCAGGCACCACAGGTTTGGAAGCAGCTCAGGCTATTTCACAATCAACGCATGTGATTTTTGTAACGGCTTATGACCAATATGCGGTGGAAGCCTTTGAGCATGGCGCGATTGATTATGTGTTAAAACCTGCCGATGTCGAGCGCCTTGCTTTAACCGTGGAACGATTAAAAAAACGCTTAGTGAATCCGCCCAATGATATGCAAGCCTTAATTGATAAAATTGCGATGCAAGTAACGCAAAAGCCTGCGTATTTACAGTGGATACAGGCATCTATTGGCCAAGAGCTACGCTTGATTCCCGTGGACGATGTATTGTTTTTTCAATCAGATGAAAAATATACGCGGGTGCAAACAAAAAACTATGAAGCTTTAATTAGAAAACCTGTGCGTGATTTACTAGAAGAATTGAACCCAGACTTATTCTGGCAAATACACCGTGCTACTCTGGTTAATAGTAAAGCGATTGAAGGCGTGGTTAAAGATTTGCGCGGACGCTTACTGGTAAAAGTAAGTGGTTTAGATGAAAAACTAGAAGTGAGCCGCAGCTTTACGCATTTGTTTAAGCAGATGTAATGACCAAGTTGGCTGATCTCCTAAACTACAGCGATACATTCTTAAGCCAGACTCCGCCTCTTGCTCAAACAAAGCAATGTATTGGATATAGGCCAATATACGGTAGGGGCACCGCTTGCTGGACAGACGCAGCAAGCGGTGCCCCTACGTTTTATATTACTTAGTGTTGCTCATCTCAAACAAGCAAAGAATAATAAGTCAAAGAAGTAATCAGTTTATTAAAAAATTACTTACGGGCTGAAAAAATAAATTAATTGCTATTTTTCTACTCAGTTTTTGTTTGCTTGCAGAACAAGTGTGTAAGTTTGTGTCTCCGCTCCTTAAAGAAATTCGCTTTCCTCATTCAGTGCTGGCCAGCTACGCCCAAGACTATTAGCCTTTGGAAGCATTAAAGCTGCAAAAATATCTTGTGAATGAGGACCAATAGCCATGGTAAGGCCTCCGTGGATAAATTGTGTGCAGCAGGCTTTTATCAGATCTTGCCAGCGAGCTTGGTACGCTAAATTATGATGTTAACCACCGTGTGTTTAGTGACATCAATTCTTGGCGATGGCACTTATATGGCGCAAAAGCAAACTGCTTTACTAAAAGGAGCGACAGCCCAACATATGAAGGTCTTAACTGGCGAACTCAATCAGCTCGACAATGCCATTGCAACCTTTGATTACGCAGGGGGCGTGATTCAATGCGAAGCCCTATTAAAAAAATATAGCGTGCCACTGACTAGCTAAAAAATGAATAGGGTTGCAGAGCAGTAAATCGTACCGACCAAGCTGATAAACCGATGAAAATTATAGTTGAACATCGTAAGGGCGCAGCAAGCAATGTTCTTACGATTGTTTTGATCCTTAATAAGTATTAATCGCCTGCAATAACTCCGCCTCTAAAGCACGCGATGCGTGCTGATCTTTCAGTAATTCACCTCTAATTAAGAAATTATCCTCTGCTCGCTCGCCCAGCGTCATGATTTTTGCTGATTGAATTTCAATATGCTTATTGGCAAGTACACGGGCAATAGTGGATAGCAAGCCGGTTCTATCCCCAGCCGCAATCGATAGCACATGGTATTTGCCACGCTCATCCGCCCTAATCATCACATGGGGCTGAATAGGGAAATGTTTTAATTGCCGTGAAATACGAGTTTTATGCACGGAGGGCAGCGGCAAGGATTTGTCTAATTGATGGCTAAGCTCAAACTCGATATAACCGATTAAATCGCGGTAATGATCAACGCGATTATCTGGGATATAAATATAGAAGCTGTCCAGCGCATAGCCGTTTTGAGTTGTGTGGATATGCGCATCAAAAATGGTATAGCCCGCGCGTTCAAAAAAGCTGCAAATTTGCGCAAATAAATCATTTTTATCCACGCTATACACCATTACTTGCAGGCCTTCACCCGATTCTGAAAGCCTAGCCCGTACAATAGGCTTGGTGGTGTTAACGCGTGAAAATAACATACGGGTATGCCATGAAATTTCTTTTGCATCATGGCGTAAGAAATACACGGTATCGAGTACTTTCCAGAAATCCTCATGCGCATCTTGGCGTAAGCCATGCAGGCGGATGAGCCGCAGTGCCTCATCTTGGCGCTCTTCTAGCCAAGAGCGCGTTGGAGCGGTTTGGCTACTTAATAGCCGCTGGGTGGCTTTAAATAAGTCTTCTAATAGTTTTGCTTTCCATGCATTCCATACTTTGGGGCTGGTGCCACGAATATCGGCTACAGTCAGCAAATAAATAGCTGTTAGCTTACGCTGATCCCCCACCCACTCCCCAAACGCTTGAATGGTTTCGGGGTCATACACATCTTGTTTTTGGGCCACGGACGACATCGTGAGGTGATGCTCAACCAGCCAAGTGATGAGTTGGCTATCCTCGCTGGAAAGCGGCATGCTTTGGCACCATTTGGCCGCAATCTCTTTACCCAGCAGGGAATGATCGCCACCACGGCCCTTGCCAATGTCATGGAATAGCGCGGCTAGATACAAAACCTCTGGCCTATCGAATTCGGCTAATAATCTGGAGCACATTGGGTATTCGTGGGTAAATGCATTAACGGCAAAGCGCCGCACATTGCGTAATACCATTAAGGTGTGTTCATCCACCGTATAAACATGAAATAAATCATGCTGCATTCGGCCCACAATTTGCCCGAATTCAGGAATAAATCGACCTAATACGCCGTATTGATTCATGCGGCGTAATACCCGCGTTAAGCCACGCGGCTGTCTAAAGATATCAATAAAAAATTGCTTATTGATGGGGTTGCTACGGAATTCATCATCAATGAGGGATCTAGCATGCCATAGCGCCCTTAGCGTGGCGGGGCTAATTTCTTTGGCATCGCGTATGCTTTCGAATTGCCAAAACAACTCTAGAATCGTGGAAGGAGTCTGCTCAAATACATCCGGGGAGGTGATTTCAATCGCTTCGCCACGTAATTGAAAGTGCGTATTAATTGGAATAATCTCTACGCCAATTTGCGAGAATATGCGCGTGCGCAATGCTGCAATTAAGAGCGGTGCTAATTGGCTGATAATCCTTGCCGCACGATAATAGGTGGCCATTAAAGCTTCACTGGCCCTGAGACGAATCGAGCCTTTTTCGCTATCCTCAAATTTAAAACTACTTGCTAGTGCGTGTTGATAATCAAAAAGGATGCGATCTTCGCGGCGCTTGGCTAACCAATGTAATTGGATACGATAGGCCCGTAATACTCTTTCGGCATTTTCTAGTTTATTGATTTCTTCGGGGGTCAGCATATCCAGTGCGGCTAAAGCATGCCAATCACGGCCTAAGCCTTGGCTGGCGGCTATCCAGCCAATTAAATGCAAATCACGTAATCCGCCCGGCGCCTCTTTAATATTAGGCTCAAGATTATAAGTGGCATTTTGAAAGCGCCCATAGCGCGCCTGCTGTTCTAATAGCTTGGCTTCAAAGAATTCTTTGGTATCGATATAGCGATGCACTGTGTCATAAAATTCTTTAAAGCGCTCAGGATCCCCTACCAAAAGCCGCGCCTCTAGGATGGTGGTTTGCACGGTAATGTCTTTTTCTGCCTCGTGCATGCAGTCCGCCGTGGTGCGCACTGAGTGGCCCACTTCAAGGCCAATATCCCACAGCTCGCCCACAAAGATTTCTAGCTTTTCTAAGAGCGCTGGCGAGGGTAGATCGGGCAATAAAATCAGTAAATCCACATCTGAGTAGGGAAACAACTCTCCACGGCCATAGCCTCCAACGGCCACCAGCAGTACCTCATCAATAAACTGATGCCTGCCCCACAGCTCGTTTAAAGTGCGATCAGTGAGCTGTGTCAGCTCCGCCAAGATCGGTAAGGCTTCGCTTGGTGTATCAAAGCGTTGGTGTAAGGCGGTTTTATCAGCCGCATAAGAAGTTCGGATGGCACTGACAGGACGCATAACTCAGCCAAAGATAAGGTGGTGCTGTAGTTTATAGGAGAAAGGGGAGGGGAGTGGCAGTACGACGTTGCCGTTAGATTTTGAAAGCGGGCAGGGTGTTTTACTTACACTTTATCGTGTGTGTATTGTAAAAAATAACAGCTATCTGTAATGGTGTGGACATTTTAATGTGGCATCAGGTAGTCTGGCCGATTGTTATAATTGTGGAATGCTCCATGCGCCCCGATCAGCTTCTTGCTTCTTTTGCCGCTGCTTTTAATCAAGATAAGCGATTGATTTCATTGCAAATTGGCGATGGTGCAGCTTGGGGCCAGCAATTATTGCCCCAGAGCGTAACGGGTAGCGAGGGGATCAATCGCGCTTTTCGCTACGAGGTAAATTGCCTGTCCTCCAGTGGCGATTTAGAACTTAAATCGCTATTAGGCTTGCCGGTGGTATTAGCGATAGAAAACGCCAATGGTGATGCGATTGAGCGTTGCGGGGTGGTGAGTCAGGCGCAGCTATTAGGGTCTGACGGAGGCTTCGCTCAATATTCCCTCACGGTAGAGCCGCCTTTTGCCTTGCTCAGACACCGCCGCACTTCACGCGTTTTTCAGGATTTATCTCCAGTCGATATTGTGAAACAGGTACTGGCCGAGCATCAGGCCAAGAATCCTGTGTTTGCCTCCGTGCAAACGCTTGATTTCAAACTATCAGGCGAATATCCACCGCGCTCATACTGTGTGCAGTACCGGGAGGATGATTACACCTTTCTTTGCCGCTTAATGAAAGAATGCGGCCTATCGTGGCGTTTTGAGCATTTGGCGAGTGATTCACCCCAAGTGCAGCTGGTGGTGTTTGATGATGTTTTCTCCATCCCCGAAGCTTTGGAGCCCATCGCTCGCTTTCATCGCGCCGATGTCAGTGAAAAAAGTGACTCTCTTACCCAATGGCACAGCCAGCGGCAAATTGGCAGCAGCTCGGTTTCCCTTGCCAGCTTCGATTACAAAACCACCAGTACCAGCCACAGCCTGAACGATAGCGCGATCGATCAAGGCGAAGGCGGGCAGCAAATTCAGTCAACGCTAGAATATTACGACCCGCAAACGCATTACTACGCCAGCGATGTAGACCAGTTCAACAACGATGCCAAGCTGCGCCAAGACGCAATGGATGCGCAAAAGAAATCATTTACCGGCTCTGGCACATTGCGCAGCCTGCAAGCGGGGCAATGGTTCAGATTAGAAGATCACCCCGCCCATGATTTCGATTCGCCTGCGCAGCGAGAGTTCGCCATCACCGAGCTTAAATTCACCGCAAATAATAATTTTCCGGCAGATTTAACCCAGCAACTTGGCTTAGTTGCGCCTAGCCTGCTTGCTACGCCCGCCAAAGATAACGCGCCTTACCAAGCGGACTTTACCGCCCAAAGACGCGGCCAGCCGCTGCTCAGCCATCTGGGTGGGCAAGAATTTACCAAGCCCACCAGCTTAGGCGTACAAACCGCCACGGTGGTGGGCCCACAAAGCAGCGGTGCCGACTCTAGCCAACAAGCAGAAGTGCATACGGATGAGTACGGCCGCATAAAAATAAATTTTCACTGGCAGAGGGTTCAGGAGCACCCAGAATTTGGCGCAAATATGGATGATAAGTCATCCTGCTGGGTACGCGTCTCCATGCCAAGTGCGGGTGCAGGCTTTGGTCACCAGTTTATTCCGCGCATCGGCCAGGAAGTTCTGGTGGATTTCCTCGAAAATGATATCGACCGCCCCATCGTCACCGGCGTAGTCCACAACGGTAGCCATCCTGTGGCCACGTTTAGCGGCGCAGGCGCTTTGCCCGCCAACAAAACACTATCTGGCATCAAAACCAAAGAATTTGAGGGCGGCCAATACGGCGAGCTGCTGTTTGACGATAGCAAAGGCGAAGTACGCACCAAACTATCTAGCGAGCATGGCAAAACCCAGCTCAATATGGGCTATCTGATTCACCCAAGAACGGATGGAAAAGGCGAAGCACGCGGTGAAGGCTTTGAATTACGCAGCGACAAGCAAGGCGCAATCCGCGCCAACGGCTTACTGATTAGCACTGAAACCAAAGGTGATGCATCCGGCAAGCAGCTAGACCGCAGCCCCGCCGAAAGCCAGCTGGAATCGGCCCTAGACACCGCTAAAAACCTCGGTGAATACGCGGCTAAACAACTTGCCGACAGCATGGAAACCGGCGACGACGATCAAACTGTAAAACCCGACAACAGCGCAGGCGACAAAGCCACCACCGGCCACTTGCACCACCATGTGCACGCCAGCAAAAGCCTTGAAGCGGGTAGCAACACGGATCAAGACGGCAAAACAAAATCCAAAGAGCAAGCAGGCCAGCAAAAAATCATCCTGCTACACGGCGAGGATGGCGTAGCGATGACCACCCCGCAAAGCCAGACCCTCACCGCAGGCACAAACCTAGACCAAGTCGCCCAGCGTGATAGCAACCAAAGCACCGGCCGCCGCTGGATTCATAACGTAGGCCAGCACATCAGCCTATTTGTGGGGGGCGTAAAAGACCAAATCACCCTAAAGCTAATCGCCGCCAAAGGCCAGCTGCAAATGCTGGCGCAAAGCGACGATATCGAAATCACTGCCGACAAAAACACCAAATTCACCGCCATCAAAGGCAAGGGCCTGTTCAACGCCAAGCAAGAAATCCTGATGACCGCCGGTGGCGCGTATATCCGCATCAAAGACGGCAAAATCGAGCTACACGCGCCGGGCAAAATCAGCATTAAAGGCGGTAGCCATGATTGGAGCGGGCCTGCGAGTTTGAAACCGCCTTTGCCAGAATTTGCAGGCAAGGCACCTGCCGTAGGCGATATTCAGCTCCATCATTTCTATGAAAATATGGAAGGGATTAAAAGCGGCAAGTACACCCTGCTGGATCTCAATGGAAACAAGCATGAAGGGGCTTTAGATGCTGAGGGCAAAGCGCTGGTGAGTGGCTTGCCGATGGGCGCAATCAGCGTTGCTTTTCAGGCTGACCCGCGTGCACCTAGAAATCAGGAACGTAAGTTTGATATCCCTAAATGGCCCCAAGCGCCTTTGGCGGCCAATAAGATCGTCGAGGAGGCGCAAGCATTAAGCCAGCTGGAAGGATTAATGCCTGCGGCAGGGGCTAAAGCGGCTCAATCTGCTGCGCCATTGATCGCGGAACTCGCCCCCGCCAAAGCACTTCTGGGGCAGGCAGAACAAGGCGTAGCGCAAGTTGAGCAAGGGCTGGATCAGCTGAAACAAGTACAGGCCAAGGCTGAACAAGCGCAGGCCTTACTCGATCAAGCCAGAAAAAAAATACTTTGAGCCTGGCCACCCAATAAGCATCGTCTCTCCTATAACCCCACCTGGCGTCATACCCAGGCTTAATATTGCTGAATAAAAACATGGGCACATACCTTAATCCTACCCCCGCAGAAACAAAGGGCGAATACACCGAGCGTGCAGAGTTAGTGCGCGATGTGATGAAGCAATACGCGCTGGTGCCGCTGAATGCGCAATTGTCTAAAGATGTGCAAAGCAATGTTGGGGAGTTTGATAAGTGGATTCAGGAGCTAACGGGCGGCAAGTTATCGCTGAATGATTTGCAAATGGTTTTGGCGGGTATTCCCGTAGTTGGCAATCTGATTGCGGCCAGCGATGTGATTATTGGCTTGTATGAGTTAACGCAAAAGCAAGCTGAACCCGGCCTGATGGATTGGTTTGGCATTGGGGTGGATACAATTGGTGTGATTCCGGTGCCATTGGGATTAGCACCGCTGCGTATGACTTTGCGCCCAGTGATTGCCGTCGTGAAGCAATCGGTGGTTGCCAATAAAGGCGCAGTGGCTTCTGCCGTGGTTGAAGTGATTATCAGCCATATCATGGCCGATCAGCGGGTAGCGGCCACCGTAGAAACGGCGGTTAAAGATCTGAGCAAAGCCATTAAGCCGATTATGGAAAACGTGGCGACGTTTATCCTGGGCCTGATTGATCAGTTTGCTTTATTCCTTAGGCAATTAGCGAGTGGAGAGCTGGGTAAGTATCGTGCTGTTCCAGCGGGGGTTGCGTACAACAAAGGCACCAATTTCCGCGATGCCAAGGCCACTAAGACCAGCATCTTCCATGCCCTGCTAGAGATTCATGCCAGCGCCAGAAATGTAGTTATCAACACCATTAGCCAGCTGGCGCTCGCTAAGGAGCAAAAAGAATGGCTATGGCAGGCTGCAGATCACTTAGAGCATAAAATTTCACCGCTGGTGAAAGTAAAGATGAAAGATCTGGGCGATGACAAAGTACAAGGCAGCATTGCCCATCTGCTCAAAACCTTGCTAGAACGTCTGGCCCATAAAAAAACCAATAAAACCCATGGCTCAGCCACGCCGGGGGTGAAGTCTGAAGCCAAATACCGCGTCTCCCAACAGCAGTTTGAAAAATCTCGCAAACTTAAAAAAGCAGAAAAAGCCCCCAATAACTGCAAAAGCTGCCCGATTACTGGCGGTACCGCCCATGCGATTGGCTTTGCCCTTGGTGAAGAAAGCTTCAGCCACACTGATTTTGTATTAGAAGGCGTAATGCCTATTGTTTGGGCCCGTACTTATAACTCCCGCTTAGCGCGCTTTGACCAAAGCAGCCAAGGCGCACGCTGGCTGACGCCATTCCACACCCGCTTTGATTTAAACGAAGATGGCATGGTGTATATCGACGATCAAGGGCGCGAAACACCCTATCCTCGCTTAAAAGTGGGCGAACACCACCAAGACCGCAGCGAAGGCCAAACCCTCAGCCAGCTGAGCGACAAATTGCTTACCGTGGCGCATGGCCATGAGCTGCTTGAGATTTTTGAACGTCATGGCGAAAGCTATTTACTGGCCATGCTGCGCGACCGGGCAGGTAATGAAATTGTGCTGGATTATGATATTCAGGGTCGCCTGAGCCGCCTGAGAAATGGTGAATCGCCTTGGGCGCTGCTGCAATACGATGCACATAACAGAATCAGCAGCATTAGCTTAGCCAGCACGCCCCCTCGTCAACTCGCTAGCTACCAGTACAACGACGCGGGTGATTTGATAAGCGCCAGTGACGAAGACCAGCAGCGCTGGCAGTACCAGTATCAACATCACCTGATTACCCGCTACACCGACCGCACTGGCCGGGGACAGAATATCGAGTGGGATGGCACAGACGCCAAATCCAGAGCCATTCGTGAATACGCCGATGATGGCAGCAACAGCATCCAGCTTGAATATGTGCCTGATCTGCGCCTGACCATCACCACCGATGCGCTGGCGCAAGAGACTTACTATTACTTTGATATCGACGGCTATGTGTATCGCACGGTTTACCCCGATGGCAAAGAGGAATGGGCCTTCAGGGATGAAGCTAAAAACCTGACCAAACACATCCATCCCGATGGCACTGCAGAAAGCTTTATCTATGACGACAAAGACAATCTGATAGAACATATCCGCCCGGATCAAACGCGGGTGTTGATGACCTACGACGATAAAGACCAACTGATCCGCATCACTGACCCAAGCGGCCATGAATGGCTGCGCGAATACGATGCCCAAGGCAATCTCACCAAAGAAATCGACCCACTGGGCCATAGCAGCCAATACAGCTATAACCCGCAGGGCCTGCCGGTCGCGATTAAAGATGCCAAAGGCGGCAGTAAAAAACTCGCCTATTTGCCCAATGGCCAGCTCAGCAGCTATACCGATTGCTCCGGTAAAACCAGCCAATGGCAATACGACGCCCGTGGCCGCCTGATTGTGGCGCAAGATGCCGCAGGCAATGCCAGCCAGTATCACTACGGTAATGACGGCCAGCTGGCTAAAGTCGTCAACCCTGACGGCACACACAGCCTGCTGCAATACGATGCCGAAGGCCGCTTACTCAGCCACACCGACGCGCTGCAAGCTAAAACCCAGTTTGATTACGACCGCGCAGGCCGCATCGCCAGCCGCAAAGATGCCGCCAATCAAACGCTGAACTACCAATACGATAAACTAGGCCGCCTGCTTAGCCTGATTAATGAAAATAACGAGGCTTATCGTTTTACATACGATGTCGCAAGCCGCCTGCAGGAAGAAACCGACTTTGGCAATAAGCGCACCCGCTACCAATACGAAGCCGCAACGGGCCGCCTGCAGCAAATCGACGAAGCAGGCAAGATCACCAGCCTTGCCTACGATGAAACCGGGCGCTTAACTGCAAGGCATAGTGGCCAAAGCAGCGAGCGCTTTAGATACGACGTATTAGGGCGGATTTACGCCGCCAAAAACCAATACAGCGAATGCCATTTTGGGTTTGATGCCGTCGGCAACCTCATCACAGAGCGCCACGAATACAAACTATTCAGCCAGCAACAGCAGTACAACTGGCGTCATGAATACGACGAACTGGGCAACCGCATCGCCAGCATCCGCCCCGATGGCCAGCGCACCGACTGGCTGATTTACGGCAGCGGCCATGTGCACGGCATGCTATGGAATAAACAAGAAATCGCCAGCTTTGAGCGCGACGATCTGCACCGTGAAACCCAGCGCACACTGGGCAATCAGCTGACCGCCAATACCCATTTCGACAAAATGGGCCGCATTACCCAACAAACACTCAGCGGTAAAACCAGCAGCAACCGCAGCTACAAATACGATCCAGTTGGCCAACTGCTAGGCATCAGCGATAGCCGCAGCGGCCAGATTAGCTACCAATATGATCCTGTAGGCCGCCTTATCGCCGCCAACAGCCGCCTCAGCCATGAAAGCTTTGCCTTCGACCCAGCCAGTAATTTAGTCGATACAAAACAGCATGCTGGCCATAACAGCAGCTTACCCACCATGCCTGCCGTGCTCGGCAACCTATTAAAACAATACGCCGGAACCCATTACAAATACGACGCCCGCAGCAATCTGATCGAAAAACAGCAAGGCGAACAAACCACTAAATATAGCTGGGATGGTTTTAACCGCCTGAGTAAAATCAGTAGCCAAACCGGCGAAACCAAATACTTCTACGACGTATTTGGCCGCCGCATCGGCAAAGAAAACGCCAAAGGCAGAACAGAATTTATTTGGGACGGCGACGTCATCGCCCTGGAAAAAACCGCCGAACAAACACGTCATTATCTGTTTGAGCCCAACAGCTTTGTGCCGCTGGCGCAGATCATTACTGCCAACGACGACAGCGAAAAAATGGCCTACTACCACGTAGACCACCTCGGCACGCCGCAAACACTCAGCGATGAAAACGGTGAGATCGCTTGGAGCGCAGAATATAAAGCTTGGGGTGAAGCGCAGGTCGTCATCAGTGAAGCGGCAAAAGAAGCTGGAATCAACAACCCCATACGCTTTCAAGGTCAATACTTCGACTCTGAGTCAGGTTTACACTACAACCGCTACCGCTATTACGATCCTGAGATTGGGCGGTTTATTAGTAGTGATCCGATTGGGTTGATGGGGGGATTTAATACCCATGCTTATGCTCCGAATCCGACGGGTTGGGTTGATCCTTTTGGTTTAAGCTCAAGCAAATGCCCGTGCGACTGCGATCGAATATTGGCTGAAATGAATGCCAAAGGTAGACAAAGTGGTCAATATAATCAGGTAGACCCAGACTCACATCACATAATACAAAATGCGGCGATGCAAGATCTACCAGGCTACAGCCGTTCAACAGCACCTGCTGTGCAATTACAAGGCCCATCTACAACGAAAGGCTCAGAACACTATATTGCAACTCAAACGCAAAGAGAGGCTGGCGGAGGGAATTACGCAGCAGAAAGAAGAATTGGCTATAAAGCGATGAGAAAGGCAGGCATTACTAAAGAACAAGCCCGTTGCTTGATAATGCGCTCTGATGAGCATTTTACAGGCATTGGTGTTACTCCTCAGACAAAAACACGTACAGTTGGAAACAGAAGAAAATGACACCACTTACAATAAATGATATTACAGAAGAAGTTCAATCAATTTTTGATTTGTTATCCGCTAATAAAATAGAAGAACTAATCAAAGATGGCAGAGCTGGTCCAAGTACTGCAGAAGAGTATCTTGAGCCAATACGATCAATTACAGAAAACGAAAAAATATATGCGCCATTTGTGTACAGCATTGGGAATATAGAAATATACAACGCTTCTTTACCCAATAAAATTAGAATTGAAGCGGACATTGAAATTAACAAAAATAAAACAGATTTAACCGCTATTTTTTATGCACGGAATGGCGAGCACCCATATGGTATTTATTTATACGATTTAAGGGTGCTCTAATTATTTATTTTGCTTTTGAAAAAATAGAGTCAGATCTAATTTTAAAAAAATTTTGGAATATTAGATCTGCCCCTGTTCGGCGTAGACCATTTAGTAGCGAAAAATAATGGATATTAAATACTATGTTTCACAATATTTAAATGGTGATGCGCCAGCATCATCTACAGAAATTGGTAATGAAGAAAATTTGTTAAATGTAAGGTTTCCTTCTGGATATTTAGAAATTATTAAATATGGAGATGAGCTTGAAGGAAAAATTGGAGAAACATACTTTTCATTTTGGCCCGTTACTCAGCTTTCAAAATTAAACAAAGAATTTAAAGTGGATTATTATTTAAGTGAAAACATAATAGTTTTTGCCACTAATGGTGGGGGAAAGGCATTTGCATTTGATTATCGATCCACCCCACCAATGATTGTACTAACCTCACTAGGAGATTTAGATGTAAAAGAATTAAAATTAATATCTAAATCCATAGATGATTTGTTTGATTCTGCTTCTAAAATGCCGGCACTGGATGAATAATTAAGAGTGCAAATTTGGAATAAATAATAATGGGAAAAACAGACGTATCATCAGAAGAAAATAGTAAATTAGTAAAAGTAATATTTATAAATCTGTAGGGTCAGGTCTTACATTTGACATTAAGCAATCAATTTAATCAGCTTTGCAAATCACTGTAAATTTTATCTCATGTAAAATGTAGGACCTGACCCCATTGCTTTTGAAGAACATCGGAAAGCCGTGTGCGGGAAAACTGCATGCACGGTTTGATGAGGGAGGGCTGGTAAAAAACTGCTCTCTACTCTACCTTTAGACTTCCTACCGTTTTAGGGAGTCTATATCGTGTTGGGCATCAAGGCCGCTAAGACTTGGGAGTTGCGAGTGGTAAGAAAGCCAAAAGTCGAGCCAACCTTCGACTATCACCTGTCATCCGCATTTAAGGACGAAGACATCCTGGCGCTTGTTTTGAAAGGACATCTCGTCATTGAGGCTATGCTAGGCAAGATTCTTGGGAACGCAGGCTTTGGTGAAGAAATTTGGCGTTGGCCCTTTCCGACGAAAGTCGAAAAATCCATTGCTAATGGTTCTATGCCTCAGTGGGTGGGAGACATCTGCAATGACATTAATAACATCCGGAACGACTACTGCCATTCCCTAGGTCACGAACTCTCTTTCTCTGAGGCTTATAAGCACGCTCAGGGGTGGAGTTCCTTGGGCCTCGAATACACTGACGAAACCATTTATTCGGACGCGACGGAGTCAGAAGAAATGTACGGGGTAGAGGGAATCCTCACGGAAACACTCTCAAATATTATGGATGAAATAAACGTTGTATTTGGAAAAATTGGTTTGAAGGAAACATACCTAAAATGAACTTGGGCAGATTGATGCCCAACAAGGCATTCAAGCGGACGGGCTACGCCCGCCGCTTAATTTGAGCGTTAGGAGTCACATGAAAGAGTGTATCGACGCTGAAGTCAAAGCGCAGGTGGCTCGTCTAAAACTGCCGACTGGCTTCTATGATCACTTACTAGCGGAAGACGATTGGTCTTTTGTAATCAAACTCAATGCGCTAGTTGAAGCGGCTTGCACAGACGCACTGACTGCTCGCTTTCACAGTCCACAACTGAGTAAGGCTTTATCAACGCTGGAACTGGGTCATCCTAAACACGGTAAGGTTGCTCTTCTGTCCGCGCTCAACGCTATAGTGCCTGAACAAGCAGGCGTACTTCGGCTTCTACTTGAACTCCGAAATATGCTTGCTCATAACATCGGTCAAGTCAACTTCACATTTGAGAGCTATATAGCTGGCATGGATAAAAACCAACGCAACTTATTTGTAACTCGCGCGGGTCACGGAATAAAGCCTGAGGTTGCTGGTCAGAGCCGCCATGACTTCACCCTACAATATCCTAAGCAAGCGCTGTGGCTTACTATGTCTGAGGTCTTAGCCTGCCTTCATTTAGAGCATGAGGTCGCAGCCAACCACCTGCAAATTTTGGCGCTAGATGCTTTGATTGGCAAAAATTAAAAGTGTGCCTCCTAACAAGTGCTCACTTCGTTCGCTGGGATAGGCTAAAGCCTGCCCCTTAGCTTAATGGTTAGGCAACTCAAAAGCTGGGGAGGGAGTGATGACCGAGGAAGAACTCTATCGAGATATTGCAATCCACGCGTTAGCCGGATTTCAGCTCATTGAGGCAGGACTTAAAGATTACATTGCCGACTATCACGACAAAGTTAGGGAGTTTCTCCCCATATATATGGTCTACGAGCACAGGGCTGATGAAGTTGCAAACGCACCGCTAGGAAAGCTGCTCGATATATTTGGCAAAATAAATGCCAATAAACAATTAGTCGTGGAATTGAGAAACCTACAGAGCAAGCGCAATGATCTCGCACATCGAGCGCTAGTAAATCTCTATGGGCCTGCTAAAAATGGATTTGATTTCTCTGGAAATTCAACTCAACTCAACTCAACTCAGTGGACTTGCGGATGACCTAGGTAGGTTGATTAAACAAATTCTTGTCGAGCGCGCCGAGCTGTTTCAGATTGCACGCGCGTAAATTGCTAATGCCTAATCAGTCATTGCAGCCGACCCTAGCCAGCTACGCTGGCCGGTCGGCTGAATACAAACGTTATGAGCCAAATGAGCCTAAATGATCGACGATATTCGTAACATCCTGAATTTAAATATCTATCTGGAACAGCTTGAAGAGATAAAAATAAGGCTGGCGTATATTAGTGCCTACTCAAATGAGTCAAAAGATAGGTTTGTAATTGAGTCACATGCTCTTCAAATTAGAAAACTTACTGAGTTGGTCTCATTTTCTCTTTTGGCCATTCACAAGACCAAGTACAAAGTATTTCGGAGTAATGCTGGGAAAGACTTCAGAAATGATTGGAATGGCAGAGACATAATCACAAACATACTTTTGTTAAATCCTGACATGTTTTTTAAGCCATCCGAGAAAGGGTTTTCTTTACAAAGAGATGGCACAAAACAAATTCAGCTTAAGCCTGAAAATCAGTGTTATACACTTAAGCTGCTAGCAAAGCTATACGACAGATGTGGCGGCGTCCTACACATAGAAAACCCATGGAAAAAATCCACAAAGGTCGACCAGTTTCATGCGGATTTACCTTCTATTATTTCTAAACTAAATAATACGCTTCAAGATCACATAGTATTAGTTAATCACTGGAATCAAAGCGAATCTACAGCCATCGTATTTTCGCTAAATGAAAACGATATAAAACCAACATATGTACTAGCTCAGGCGTCTGGCAATTTCGCCTTTTCCAGCGCATAACAAGTCAATGCAGCGGACGCCGTACCGGTGACGCTGATTTCCAACGTTAGGTATTTATGCCACTTTCGCAACTAATTCAGCTTATTTCCGCATGCTTCGGCATTGTAGGTTCACTATTTTTTGCTATTGGTATCATGCGTCAAACGGTTGAGGCCATGGCATTACTATCAGGAACGTACTTCAATTGGAACCCGCATATGCCACCAGCACTGGCTGCGCAAAAGGCTAATTATTCCTATTCTCTAATATTCTCTAATATTCTCTAATACTGATAAGTCTTAAATAAATCTGAGATTTGGCAAATGTAAACGCGAAGCGGTCTTTGTATGGTTTGTTTCTTGTAAAACAAGCGCACATTTAAGTATCACCGATCCACCCCCTTTAAATTGCTTATTTAATTAATGGCTAAAAAAAAATACTCATTTGAATTTATCTTTACTGTTCTGAAGCAAGGTGAAGCAGGAGCCACAGCCATAGAGCTGCATCGCCGGCATGGTATTGCCCCTGCTTCATTTTTTACGTGGCGGATGAAATTTAGTGGTATGGATGTCGCGATGATGGAGGAAAGAAAACAACGCCTCCATACAGAAGCTCTTTTAAGAAGAGTGCGGGCGAATGCAGAGAAAAAAGATCAAGCGCTCAGTGAGTTGAATAAATCAGCGCAAGCAGTACGGCCTTTATTGCCCAGCGCGGTGCAAAAGGCGATCAAGCGCTGGAAGGCATCCGTAAGAAGCCACACTACAATTGAAAAACAAAAAATAATCAGCCTGAAGGCCATTCAAGGCATTGCACACGCTTGGGGTGGTGAGTGCTTATCCACTGATTATGTAAATTTAATGACAGAGATGTCTATTCGCTGCGCCAAGGGGCATCAGTGGCAATGTAAACCCAGTCATTTAATTGCAGGGGGATTTTGTCTTGTTTGCACTAAGGATGAACAAAGGCAGCGTGATTTAGAAAGTATAAAAATAATGGCGGCAGAACGAGGCTGGGAATGTCTGACGACTGAATACAAAGGCTGTAAATCTGCTGTTGCATGGCGTTGTGAAAATGGGCATGAATTTACAGCCAGACCCGATGGCATGAGAGCAGGCTTTGGTTGCATGCAATGCTTTAAAGACCGTCGTCAAAATACGCTGGCCAAGATGCAAGACTTGGCAAAAGCAAGAGGAGGGGTTTGCTTATCTGAAGCCTATGACCCTTACGCTCATCTGCTTTGGCAATGTAAGCGTGGGCATGTATGGGAATCACCTTCCTCATCAGTTAGTAGTGGCCATTGGTGTATGTCATGTGCCGCGATGGAAAGGATGAGTAATCGGTATAGTAAAGCGAGAGAAAAGTATGAAGTTTCAAAATGGCATGGTAATTAAATGGTCTTAATGCCTCTTTTCTTTGTGGATAATTTAATTAAATCAGTATTTATCACCGTTTTAGGTTTGGCCTTGGAGAAAGCAATATATTGGGTAATATCCCCAGTTTATAGCTGCCTATATCACTTTATATATCTTTGGGTTTGCCGTGTCATTCTTTCTTGTTCTCTTGCTATCCCTTGTGTTTTTTCTGGAAGACAGCTTTGCCCAATCTGGGCATGCCATCATTTTTTTCTAAATTCAGGCGGTTTTCCGCCACTAAATATCGCTTGATTCTGTAGTTTCGCCATCATTGGTGTCAGATGAATAATCAGCCGTTAGTGGTTTTTTCTTTGTAAGCAAGAGTTTGCAATGTAGTTGGCCTGTGTCAGCCTGTTGGCAAGCTAATTGCTAAATAGCTAAGGGAAGCCTGTCAGGCTGTCTGCCTTTACCTTTTAGCTACGGAGTTGCAATGATGAAATTCACTTTGATCGCATCGCTGGCCATGACTTCCTTTTCTGCCTATGCCGCAGAGGATGTGATTCGTCTGGGTAATCTCAAATTCGCCCACTACGGTGCGGTCTCGTATATCAAGGAAATCGCGCCTAAGTGCGGGATTAAGGTAGAGGAGAGGATGTTTGCCAAGGGGCTGGATATCATGCCGGCTATTATTGCGGGCGAGATTGATGTGGCGGCCAGTGCGGCGGATGCGGCCATTGCCGGGCGTGCTGGCGGCGTGCCGGTGTATGCGGTAGCGGGCTTTGCCAAAGGAGGGGTCAGGATTGTGGTGCAGCCGGGTTCAGCCATTAAAAGCGTGGCCGATTTTAAAGGTAAATCGGTAGGGGTGGCACGTGGCGGCGCGCAGGAGCTGGCGCTGTTGGCGGAGCTAGCCAAGGCGAATCTGAGCTGGTCTGAAAAGCCCGGTAAAGATGTCAAAATTGTTTATCTGCCCTTTGCAGATTTAAACCAAGCACTGATGCAAAAGCAGATTGATGCCATGTCGCAATCCGAGCCGCAGGCTTCGCAAGCGATTAATAAGGGCTTTGGTGTGGAATTGCTAAAGCCTTATGAAACATCGATGGGCGAGCCGATACGTACCCTTGTGATGAGCGAGAAGCTTTACAGCACTAATCGCCCGCTGGCTGAAAAGTTTATGAAATGCTTTGTGCAAGCCACCAAAGCCTTTATGGATGACCCTAAACTCGCCGAAAACTATGTGCGCAGCAATATGTTTAAAGGCCAAATTACGGTGGATGATTATCAGGATGCCATCGCTAATTCGCCGTTTTATTACAACCTGAGCGTTGAGCATATGCAGATCACCACCGATTTTATGGCCAAATATGGTGTGGGAAAAATGGTGAAGCCGCCGGTGGCCAAAGAGTGGGTGAAGCTTGATTTGCTCGATCAGGCCAAGAAATCTTTAAACGTGAAATAAGGGCAATCCGATGAATAAAACATTATTCACTCGCGCAGTAACGGGGCTTTGGTTGCCCGTGGTCTTGATTGCGCTTTGGCAGGCTGCGGCGATGGCGGGCTGGTTAAACCCGCAGATTTTGCCGTCCCCATGGCAGGTGGTGGTGCGCTGGTATGCGTATTTATTGCCAATGGAGGCCTATGACGCCAGCCAGAGCAGCTATACCGCTTGGTTGTTTTCGGGAGAGATGATCCACGATGCCATCGGCACACTGTATCGGGTAATTGTGGGCTTTGCGATTGGCGCGGCGCTGGCTTTGCCGCTGGGGCTGCTAATGGGGGCTAGCCCACGGGTGTATAGCTGGTTTAATCCCATGATTCAGGTTTTACGGCCGATTCCACCGATTGCCTATATCCCGCTATCCATTTTATGGTTTGGTTTGGGTAATGCCCCAGCGATTTTCCTGATTGTGATTGGGGCGTTTTTTCCTGTATTGATGAATACCATTGCTGGGGTGCGTCAGGTTGATTCTATTTATCTGCGCGCAGCGCGTAATTTAGGCGCAGGCCAAAGCACGCTGTTTCTGAAAGTGATCTTACCGGCCGCTACGCCGTATATTCTGGCCGGTGCGCGTATCGGAGTGGGCACGGCGTTTATTGTGGTGATCGTTTCCGAAATGATTGCGGTGAATAACGGGCTGGGCTTCAGAATTTTGGAAGCGCGTGAGTATTTTTGGTCGGACAAAATCATTGCGGGTATGTTGACGATCGGCTTACTGGGCCTTGCGATCGATATGGCGATGAATAAACTCAATAATCACTTGTTGCGCTGGCACCGCGGCTTGGAGCACTAAGATCATGACGGCACAAATCAAAATAGCGCAGGTTAATAAAGTTTTTAAAACGCCAGGGGACGATGTGGTGGCCTTGCGGGATATCAATTTGGAGATCCCCAATGGGCAGTTTGTTTGCCTGCTTGGGCCATCGGGCTGTGGCAAATCAACCTTGCTGAACGCGGTGGCTGGGTTTTCTCACCCAACAAGCGGCAGCATCACCGTGGATGGTTCGCTGATTAAAGACACTGGGCCAGATCGCGGCATGGTGTTTCAGGAATACGCGCTGTTCCCCTGGATGACGGTTGAGCAGAATATTGCCTTTGGCCTGACCATCCAAAAAATGCCGCAGGAACAAATTGATAGCAAAGTGGCCGAGCTGCTAGAAACGCTGAAGCTGGTGGAGTTTCGCAAGCGTTTTCCTAAGGATTTATCTGGCGGGATGCGTCAGCGCGTGGCCATTGCGCGTATTTTGGCGCTTAACTCGCCGATTATGCTGATGGACGAGCCTTTTGGCGCGCTGGATGCGCTCACCCGCCGCAGCTTGCAAGATGAGCTGCTTAAAATCTGGCAGGAGCATAAAAAAACCATTCTGTTTGTGACCCACAGCATCGAGGAATCAATCTATCTGGCCGATCGCATCATTGTGCTCACTTACCGCCCGGGCACGGTGAAGCGCGATGTGCTGGTGGATATTCCAAGGCCGCGTGATCCTAGCTCGGCCGAATTCAATGCGCTTAAACGCGAGCTTGGCGCGCTGGTGATGGAAGAGCAGCAGCGCCATCAGCAGGCTGAGCTATGTGGCTCGAGCTCTGATTAAATATGCTTAAACCAGCGCGATACTTTTGGATATCAGCGACACTTTGTTTGGCGGGCAGCCTGTTGTGGCTGGCTGCCCAGTGGAGTGAGCGCAGCGCGCTGGCGCAATTGCGCACTGCCGGTCAGCATCGTCTCGATGTTTACACCGGCAGCTTGCGTAATGCTGTAGAGCGCTATACATGGCTGCCCTTTGTTTTATCTAGCCAGCGTGACCTAGCCGATTTACTGCGCGCCCCGCAAGATGCTGTGCTCTTGGAACGGGTCAATCGCCATCTAAAAGCGGTGAACGATGCGGCACAGGCATCGGCGATTTATGTATTAAATGCCGATGGACTGGCGCTGGCATCCAGTAACTGGGATACGCCACAGAGCTATATCGGCAATAACTATGCGTTCCGGCCCTATTATCAGCAAGCCCGCCTTGGCTACGCAGGGCGCTTTTATGGCGTGGGCTTTACTACACAACAACCCGGGTATTTTCTATCTTATCCAATCAGAGATGGCGAGCGGGTGCTGGGTGTAGTGGTGGCCAAAGTCAGCCTCGATGCGCTAGAGAGCAATTGGCGTGTAACCGGCGAGCGCATGCTGGTGAGCGATAAAGACGGCATTGCTTTTTTAGCCACCGATCCGGCTTGGAAGTGGCACACGCTGGCCCCACTGCCCAGCTATACGCTGCGATATATTAAAGAGAGCCGCCAATATGGCCGCAATATCTTTCCAGCGCTGGGTTTGCTAAAACAGCAGCGCTTGGATAATAACACCCAATTGGCGCGCTTTAAAACAGGCCGCGATCAGGCCGATGTGCTGGTGCAAACCGCCCAAGTGCCTGATCTGGGTTGGCAAATGGTGCTGTTTACGGATCTCACCCCCATCCGGCAGGGCGTGAGCCGTGTCTTGCTTGGCACCAGCTTGGGTCTATTGGCTTTGCTGGCTTGGTATTTATTCTGGCGGCAAAGGCGGCGGCGTATCCACGATAATCTGCGCGCCGGCCAAGCGCTTAAACAGGCCCATGATCAGCTGGAACAAAAAGTAGCGGCGCGTACCGATGATTTACTAGGGGCCAATACCCAGTTGCAACGCGAAATTGCCGAGCGTATCCGTACCGAGCTTGATCTGCGTGCGGCGCAAAATGAACTGGTGCAAGCAGGCAAAATGGCCGTGCTGGGCCAGATGGCCGCCGGTGTCACGCATGAGCTTAACCAGCCACTGACGGCCATGCGCGCCTTGGCCGACAATGCCAAGCTGCTGCTGGAGCGCGGCAATGTTGAGGCGGTGGCGGGCAATCTGGTACATATTAGCCAGCTGACTGAGCGCATGGGCAAGATCACCGGCCAGCTGCGCTCTTTTGCCCGAAAAAGCGATAATCGCGCCGAGCCGGTACTGCTGAAGCAATCCATTGCCAATGCGCTGCTGTTGCTGGAGCAACGCTTGCGTCAGCAAAGAGTGGCGTTAAATATCGAGCAGCCCGATCAGCTTTGGGTGCTGTGCAATGCGGTGCGGCTGGAGCAGGTGCTGATTAATTTACTCAGAAATGCCTTGGATGCGGTAAAAAACCAAGCGGATGCCCAAATCACGCTGGCGGTGCAGCAGACGCAAGACAAAGTAAAAATAAGCGTCCTTGATAATGGTCACGGGATTGCCGCAGAGCAATTACCCAGCGTGTTTGATCCCTTTTTTACCACCAAGGGCGACGCCGAGGGTTTGGGTTTGGGGCTGGCGATTTCGCTATCGATTGTGCGTGATTTTGATGGCAATTTATTAGCGAGCAATCGCCCAGAAGGCGGGGCTTGTTTTGAGCTGGAGTTACTAGCAGCCTGCCGGGCTTAAGACTGATCTACTGCGGGAAATCCGGATTTGGCCATATTTCGCGCATTTTTTTGTTGAATAGCCGGACTTGGGTTTAATCACCACCAACCCGCCTCAAAAATCCGGGAAATCTGTCTCAAACCGGTCTTTCCCTCGTTACGATCGCTTAAGCCCGACAGGCTGCCAGCGTCACAGGAGCCGTAATGAAAGTGCTATTGATCGACGATGAAGCGATGATCCGCCACGCAGGCAGCCAAACGCTGGAGCTGGCTGGCTTTGAGGTAGAGACCTTCGCTGACGCCGAATCGGCCTTGCCGCTCTTGCAAACCGATTTTGCTGGCGTGGTGGTGTGTGATGTGTGCTTGCCGGGCTTGGACGGTTTGCAGCTGCTGGCTAAAAGTGTGCAGCGGGACGCCGAGTTGCCCGTGGTGCTGATTACCGGCCACGGCGATGTGGCGATGGCGGTGCAGGCGATGCGGGATGGCGCTTATGATTTTATCGAAAAGCCTTTTTCATCCGAGCAGCTGATCGAAGTGGTGCGGCGCGCAGAAGAAAAACGCATATTGGTGCTGGAAAACCGCCAACTACGGCGTGAATTAGAGCGCAGATCCGGGATAGAAGGGCGCTTGCTGGGGCGTGGTGCAGGCATAGAGCAATTGCGCCGCCGCATTATGAATATTGCCGATACCGATGCCGATGTGCTGATTATGGGCGAAACCGGCACGGGTAAAGAGCTGGTGCCGCGTTGCCTGCACGAGCACAGCCATCGCGCAGCGCATCCCTTTGTGGCGCTCAACTGCGGCGCGCTACCCGAGCAATTGTTTGAAAGCGAAATCTTCGGCCATGAAGCAGGCGCATTCACCGGCGCAAGCAAGCTGCGGATCGGCAAAATTGAATACGCCAATGGCGGCACGCTGTTTCTGGACGAGCTAGAAAGTATGCCGCTGACGCTGCAGGTTAAATTACTGCGGGTCTTGCAAGAGCGGCAGCTGGAGCGGCTTGGCGGCAATGTCAGCATCCCCGTGAATTGTCGGGTGATCGCTGCTAGCAAAAGCGATTTAAAGCTGTTGAGTGATCAGCAGCAGTTTCGGCTGGATCTTTACTACCGCTTAAATGTAGCCACGCTGAATCTGCAGCCCCTGCGGGAGCGGCGCGAAGATATCCCGCTATTGTTTGAGCATTTTGTACTGCAAGCCGCACTGCGCTACCTCCGCCCCGCACCGATCGTGGCCCCTGCCCGGATGCGGGAGCTGATGCTGCAAAGCTGGCCAGGCAATGTGCGCGAGCTGCGCAACGTGGCCGATCGCTTTGTATTAGCACTGCTGGACGATCTGCCTGCCAGCGAAGCTGCGCTTGATTTACCCTCGCTGGTGGAGCGCTTTGAAAAAAATCTGATTGAAGATGCACTGCTGCGCGCCGGAGGCCAAATCACCGCCGCCAGCCTATCCCTCGGCCTGCCGCGTAAAACGCTGTATGACAAAGTGAAGAAATATCATTTGGGGGCGGGTGAGGGGTAGTTTGCAAGGAGGGCGTGTGGGGAGGGGACATCCGCCTTTATGGCTTGGAGTGCTAAAAATAGGCAGGGCTTCATTCCTATCCTATCTATAAAAGCCTATCCAGCTGGATGTGATGAATTTGTAGGTTGGGTTAGCTGGTTTTTTCGCCGATTTTGGGCGGATAAACCAGCATAACCCAACATTTAGACGAAAAAGGATGTTGGGTTATGCGATAAAGCTGCTAAGCCTATACGCTGCATGTTAGGTGTTTTTATGGGGTTGCCACATGTTTGCAAATCTTGAGACGTCGTTGGGCGCGTGCAACCAGTGTATTTTTAGCATTGCACGCGGGTTGCACCTCATACGCGCTAACCACAGTCAAAAGCCCCTTTTATTAGTGCCTACGGCACGTTGATTTTGGAGCGGTAGCCACCGCTGGGGGCGTTCTTTTCTTGAACGGCCAAGAAAAGAACCAAAAGAAGGCCGCCCCACGAAACACGAAGGCCCCTCATCTGCGGACAATCGAGCGGCGGCTGCGGAACTCGCTTCGCTCAAACAGGCATCAAAGAAATCCCGCCCGCTTGTTCCTCGTGTCGCGGTTTCAAGGGGACTCAGAAAGCCCCGAGCAAAGAGCGTGGTCAATAGATTTTTTCGCTGTTTGCATATGAAAAGCAAAGTGGTTAGCGAATATGGGGTTGCACTCGCCCTACAAAAGAAGCACATGGCGCGATAAAAGACCTTAGCTCAATTTTCGTTTTTCTCTGTGAAACTCCGTGTTCTCCGCGCCCTCTGTGGTTCAAGGTTTGGGGTGTAATGCAACACAGAGCTACTTCACCGCATCCTTAGGCTTATCCAATAAGCGGATTTCTTCTTTTAGCCATTGCTCATCTTCAGAGCCCACTTCCAGCAAGATCAGTAGTTTATTCCACCATTCTTTGGCTGCTGCTTTGTCGCCACGTTCGACGGCGGCGCTGCCGGCTAGCATGAGGGCATCGGGTTCGCTAGCGTTTACGGATAGCGATTTGACGAGTAGTTCGGTTGGACGGCCTTTGAAGCTCTTTTGCTCGATGGCGAGTACGCCAGCAAAACGGGCGATTTCTCCTGCGCCTTTTTCAATGGCGGGCCATGCCTTTTCGTAAGCGCTGATCGCTTCCGCGTAGCGGGCTTGCGATCGATAGCTGCGTGCCAGCATCAGCCAGCCTTGTTGATCATTCGGCTCTAAAACCATCCGTGCTTCGAGCTTTTTAACCATGGCGGCGATTTCATTCGGGCCGATATTGGGGCGCTGACGCGTGCTTGGATCGAGCGCGGTGGGCGTGCCCAGCTTGAAATACAGCCCACCTGCGGCGAGAGGCAAGATAAGTAGCATTCCGATGACGAGGCCACGCGCAGATCGCTCGTTTAGCGTTGGGCTGGCGTTGCCGACTTCGTTGACGAGACGGCTTTCAGCCTCGAAGCGGGCGATGACATGATCGGCTTCGCTTAAACGGCCATAGAGTAAGTCTTCATCCAGCTCGGCCAAAATAGTGTCGTGCAAGGCATAACGCGCGCGGCGAATATCACCGGCTTGCGAGCGGCCTTTGAGTAGCGGCCAAACCAGCGCGGCTAGTGTGATGACGACCATAAGTGCGCAGATCAGGGTAAATAAGCCAAAGTGCGATGTGTTCATTGCGTGTCCTTGCCATTGTTGGTGCCCTCAAACTCTGCTCGTAAAGCCGCTAACTGGGCTGGGTCGACTTCGCTGGGGGCGGCCTTTCGGCGGCGAATTTGCCGCAGCAACAGAAACAAACCAATTAAGAGCAGTAGCGGTGGTAACAGCCATAAAAGCAGCGTTCTGGCCTTGAATGGCGGGCGGTAAGTGACAAAGTCACCGTAGCGATCGGTCAGGTGGCTGATGATTTGCGGGTTGCTGTCGCCAGCGGCAATGCGCTCTCGTACTTCACGGCGCAGGTCTTCGGCCAGCGGCGCACGCGAGCTGGCGAGGCTTTCATTTTGGCAAACAAGACAGCGCAGCTCGGCGGATAGCTCGACCAAACGCGCATTCGCTGCCACATCGCTGGCGGCAGGCGCAGCCACCTTGCCAAAGCTGAGCGCAGGTAGGAGAAGCAGGATGAGGGCTGCTCGTTTTAATAAAACCCTAAGATCTGTAGACACAGAGGACGGGAAGAACACAGAGCACACAATCGAGTTAACCCAAGAGTGTTTTTCTCTGTGTTCTCCGTGTTCTCTTTTAGCTCTGTGTCTACAGATCTTTTTGACCTCAAATTTTGGAAATATATTTCTCATGGTCGTGCCTTTTGCAGCTCAGGCAGCAGGATGTTTTTAAAGATGTCGGGGGTGACTGCACCGATGTGTTTGTAAGCGATATTGCCGTTTTTATCGATTACAAAAGTCTCAGGCACGCCGTACACGCCGTAATCAATGCCCACTCGGCCATCCCTATCCGCCACGACTACGTTGTAAGGATTACCACGGTTTTGCAGCCATTCTTTGGCATCCTTATCTAAATCTTTATAAGCTAGCCCAACGATGGTGACTTTGTGCTCTGATGCAATGCTATTGAGCACCGGATGTTCCTGAATGCAGGCGCTGCACCATGAGGCCCATACATTGAGCAGCCATGCCTGGCCCCTGAGGCTGGCAGGTGAAAACTGCCCTGTGGCATCTAGGCGATCAAGCTTAAATTGCGGCGCAGGTTTGCCGATCAGCACGGAAGGAATTTCTCGCGGATTAAGCGTCAAACCCGCCGCGAGCAACAGCGCCAGTGCCGCAAAAATAATTAAAGGAGCAAAGCGTTTCATTAAAACTTCCTAAGCTGCATAAAAGGTCTGTAGACACAGAGAGAGGGAAGAACACGAAGCACACAGAGAAACCCAAAGATAATTTTGTCTTTCTCTGTGTTCTTTGTGTCCTCATTTAGCTCTGTGTCTACAGGTTTTAGGGTTTATTCGCTTGTGTGCTTTTTAGCTAAACGCTTCTGGCGATAGCGGCGGTCGGACAAGGCGATGGCTCCGCCCAGGGTCATTAATATGCAGCCGTACCAGATCCAGCCAACCAGTGGTTTGTAATGCACGCGCACCAGCCAGTCTCCGGTAAATGGGTTGTCGCCCAGCGGCTCGCCGAGGGATACATAGATATCTTTGATCGCCGTATGGTGAATTGCCGCTTCGGTCATCGGCATTTGGCTGGAGATATACTGGCGCTTTTCGGGCTGCATCACGCTGATGGCCTTGCCGTTTTGGCTGAGCGTAAGCTGCCCTGTGAGCGCGGCGTAATTGCTGGCGCGGGTTGATTTCACCGAATCAAAGCTGAGGGTATAGCCCGCAATATTGTGCGTGTCGCCAAAGGCCATGCGTAAGTCGTCTTCGTGCTCGTAACTCGATACCACGGTAACGCCTGCTACAAATACCGCAATGCCAAAGTGGGCAATATGCATGCCGGAAAAAGCCGCTGGCACATTGCATAACGCTTGCCACCATGTGTTGCCATTACGGCGGTTGCTGATTAAGCGGCGGCTCCAGTCACGCAGCGAGGTGATCGCCACCCAAAGTGCCACGGCGAGTGCGACGGCCACACCCCATTTCCATGATCCCCAACACAGCGGCAGCAAAACGCCGCCCACAATCGCCAGAATCATAGGGACGTAATAAGCCAGCCACAGGCCGTGGCCATCCTGGTTTTTCCAGCGCACGCTGCCGCTTAAACCCATGAGGAGCATGGCGGGCATCATCAGGGGAATAAACACGCTGTTAAAATAAGGCGGGCCGACAGAGAGCTTGCCCTGGCCGAGTGCGTCGATCAGCAGCGGGTAAAGCGTGCCAAGGAAAACCGTGGCACAGGCGACGACTAAAATCACATTGTTGGCGAGCAGCAGTGCCTCGCGTGAGCACCAGTTAAACGCGCCGCCGCCTTCCAGCAAGGGCGCGCGCCAGGCATACAACGCCAGCGATGCGCCGATCACCACGCAGAGGAAAATCAAAATAAATAAGCCGCGCGCCGGATCGGTGGCAAAGGCGTGTACCGAAGTCAGTACGCCAGATCGCACTAAAAACGTGCCTAAAAGAGAGAGCGAGAAAGTGCCTATCGCCAGCAATACCGTCCAGTGCTTAAAGGCATTGCGTTTTTCGGCCACGGCCAGCGAGTGAATCAGCGCCGTTCCTGCCAGCCAGGGCATAAAGGAGGCGTTTTCAACCGGATCCCAAAACCACCAGCCGCCCCAGCCCAATTCGTAATAAGCCCAGGCACTGCCCAGCATAATGCCCAGCGTGAGCGACACCCATGCGGCGGCAGTCCAGGGGCGGCTCCAGCGCGCCCAGCTGGCATCCAGCCGGCCAGAAATCAGCGCGGCCACGGCAAAGGCGAAGGCCACAGAAAAGCCCACGTAACCCATATAAAGCAGCGGCGGGTGAAGGATGAGCCCCAAATCTTGCAATAGCGGATTTAAATCTGCCCCGTCGCTGGGCGCGGGAAGCTGGCGAATAAAGGGGCTGGAGGTCAGCAAAATAAACAGATATAAGCCACTGCCTACCCAAGCCAACACGCCGCTTACCAAAGATTGCACCGAGAGAGGCAGGTTGCGTGCAAACACCGCCACCGCCGCGCCCCAGCCGGAGAGCATGAGCACCCACAGCAGCAGTGAGCCTTCGTGCCCGCCCCAAACAGCGGCAAATTTAAACCATACTGGCAGCAGGCTGTTGGATTGCCGCGCCACATAGCGAATCGAAAAATCGTCCTGCAAAAAAGCCGTGGCCAGCAGCGCAAAGGCCGTGGCGGTGAGCGCTAATTGCAATAGCGCCGCTGGCCTAGCGATGCGCATAGCGGGCAGCCACTGCTTAACCCCGCCCCAAATCCCCAGCGTGCCCTGCACCAGCGCCACCAGTAGCGCCAGAATCAGCGTGAAAGTACCGAGTTCACCAATCATTGTTTTTCCAGTGGTTATATAGCTTCAGCTTAATTTGATACGGTGCTAAGTCTTGAGCCACAGAGTAAAACGAGATCACAGAGCGCCACAGAGAAATCCAAAAAGCATCAGGTTTTCTCTGCGGAACTCTGTGTCTTCTGTGCTCTCTGTGGTTCAAGATTTAGCTCCGTTAATATGGGCGTTGTATGGCTTAAACGCATCGCAAAAAGAGAGTAGAGGGCGGACGCGTGGGCATAAATTGCGCCCATCCTCTATGTTTTGGTTTTCTCCGTGTGCTCTGCGTTCATCCCTTGGCTCTGTGCCTACAGACCTTTTAAATCTTCTTATTTGCCGCTTTCTGATGCGCTTTGTTTACTGCATCCTGTGCTTCGGGGGGCATGTAGTTTTCGTCGTGTTTGGCGAGCACTTCGGTGGCGGTGAAGATGCCGTTTTCCCAGCTCCCTTCCGCCACTACGCCTTTGCCTTCTTTAAATAAATCTGGCAACAGTCCACGAAATTGCACTGGGATGTTTTTATCGGTGTCGGTGACAACAAAGCGAATGCTCACGCCATCACTTGCACGGATCAGGCTTTTATCCACCACCATCCCGCCCAACCTAAACGCCCTACCATGCGGCGCTTCACCATTGATGATTTGCGTTGGCGAGTAGAAAAACACCAAGTTTTGGCGAAAGGCATTCACTACAAAAAAAGTGACTAAAGCCAGCGTGATTAAAGCTCCCACAATCCAAAAAATACGTTTACGTCTGGGGGACATGGGGTTCTCCTGCTAAATGATAAAAAGCCATGAAATGCATTGATCGTTTTGCTGTAGTGCTCGCATAAATGGTGGCGATTGCCGCGCTATTTGCGCATGGGTTTTTTGGGCAACCCCTTAGTCCAGCCGAGCGAGGAACAAGCGGCATGGGGTAGTCGTCGATTCGTGTTTGAGCGAAGCGAGTTGAATCGACGCCATGTCGATTGTCCGCAGAGAGGGAACCCCGCGCAGCGGGACGCCCGCACCAAAATCAACTTGCCGAAGGCACTAAAAAGATCTTTTCGATTTTGGTTGGCACTATGGGCGTCCCTGCTACACATGAGATGGACGCTCATATACCTCATCCTCAATTTCTTCAGCCAAAGCCATTCGCCGTAAATGTTGAAGCACTTGCTTACGTTGCTGCTTGATCAATAGCCATTCCATTCCCAACCCCAAAACACAGGCGATGAAAGAGCCCCATACGTAAAGGCCATAGCCGCCCATATGAATAAAATCGCTTAAGCTGGCCCAGTAGATCGTTGAGAACATTATTTTTCTCCCTGTGCGATGCGCTCTTTTACCCAGCGCGTGCGTCCTTCACGTTGCAAAATCAGCGTGCGCACGCGGGCAAGGCAAGTGGCGATGCTGTACATCCACGCCGCCAGCGACATTAAAAGTATCGCAATCAACATGGTGCTGGCCATGCTGCTGCCGTTCTCCATCGAGATCGACGAGCCTTGGTGCAGGGTGCTCCACCATTTAACCGAGAAATAAATCACCGGCACATTAAACACCCCGACGATGGCCAGCACGGAGCCAGCCTTGTCGGCGCGATCTGGCTCATCAATGCTGCGGGTGAGGGCGATAAAGCCTAAATACAGGAAAAACAGCAGCAGCATGGAGGTGAGCCGTGCATCCCACACCCACCAGGTGCCCCACATCGGTTTACCCCACAATGCGCCCGTTAAGAGCGACAAAAATGCCATCAAAGCGCCCGTCGGTGCCAAGGCTTGCGCCATCATGGCGGATAAGCGGGTGCGCAGAGCCAGATGCATCACCGACCAAAACGCCATCACGATATAAATAAACATCGCCATCCAGCTGGTGGGTACATGCAGAAAAATAATCCGATAGCCTTCACCTTGCTGTGCGTCACCCGGCGCAATGGCAAAGCCCAGCCACAGCCCCGCTGCGCAGAGCACGGCGGCTAAAGCCATAAATAGAGGGATGAGCCGCCCAGCCAGCGGGTAAAACTGCATGGGGGAGGCAAAAGAAAATAAATTCAGCCCGCGCGGGCCGTTATGGCTTGGTTTCATTGTTTCCCTGAATGTTTCTTTGTGTGGGCCGCCATGCGTAGGACGGGTGAAATCCGTCGTTTTCGTCTTTTCTATATTAAATATTGGCGGGTTGCACCCGCCCTACAAAACATCCGTTTTTCTTAGCATTAAACAAACCTAGTCAACCGCCAGTCTCACCGCCATCGCCGCCAACCACGGCGCTAAAAATAGCGTTCCGCAAAGAATGGCTGTTAGTAAGGATAATTCGGCCATGCCGGATAAACCGCCAGCCACTGCGGCCACTGCGCCGCTGCCAAAAATAAGCACGGGTGCATAGAGCGGCAAAATCAACAGCGCCAAAAGCATTTCTCCCTGACGCACGCCTAGAGTGAGCGCCGCACCGATGCTGCCTAATGCGCTCAGTGTGGGCGTGCCAAGCAGTAGGCTGGCCATCAGCATCAGGAGGGTGTCGCTTTCTAAGCCATACTGAATACCCAGTAGCGGCGCAATGAGGGTGAGCGGAATGCCGGTGGTGAGCCAGTGGGCAACAACTTTGCCTGCCACCATGACGCTGGTAGGTGCCGCAGCCAAGAGCAGCTGTTCAAGGCTACCATCTTGCCAATCGCTGGCGAATAATCTGGGTAGAGCGAGTAGGTTGGCTAAAATAACCGCCACCCATAACACGCCGGGGCCGATGCGGGCGAGCAGCTTTGGCTCGGGTCCGATGGCAAGTGGAAATAAACAGGCTACTAAAACAAAGAACACAACGCCAACCAATAGGTCACCGCGCTGCTGCCAAGCTAGTAGCAAATCTCGCTTGATGATGGCTAAGAAAAAGCGTCCGCTACTCACTCTTGCCGCCTTGACTAAGGGCAAGATCCAGCTCTATGACTTGTGAAATAGCCGTGGGGAGTGTTTGGTGCGAAGTCAAAATCACTAGCCCGCCGCTGCTGAGCTGCTGGCTGATCCAGCCGCCTAATTGATCTTGAGCTTGCGTGTCTAGCGCCACAAAAGGCTCGTCAAGCAACCAGAGTGGGCGGGGCAGAGCCAGTAGTTTAGCGAGTGCCGCCCGCTTTTTTTGCCCTTGGGATAAAAAGCGCACGGCCAGGTCACACTGGCGGCTCAGGCCCACTTTAGCGAGGGCTTGTAGCGCTGCCGCATCGCTTAAAGGCTGGCCTGCCAGCTCTGCGGCCATGCGTAAATTGGCGTAAGGGCTGAGCAGCTCTTTTAAACCGTCTTTATGCCCTAAATAGTGCAGTGCAGCAGCGTATTGGTCACCAAGGCTTGGCAGTGCTTGCTGTTGCCAATAGATTTCGCCGCTTTGCGGGCGGGTTAATCCTGTAAGCAGCTTGAGTAGTGTGGTTTTGCCCGCTCCATTTGCGCCGCGCAGGTGCAAGCATTGCCCTGAATTTAGGGCAAATGACAGCTTGCTAAATAGCGTGTATTCGACGCGCTGAGCGGAAAGGCCGGAGACAAAAAGCATAGCCCTAGTATAGGGATGTAGCCGTTTTTACTGGCGGGTATTTGGGTCTATCTCGAAAGAGGTAGCCTTAAATACAACAAGCTAGGTCTTTACGGAGCGCGCAAATAAAAATGCTTGGAATGTGTAATGGATGACTGTAGGTAGGGCCGTAAAGTTACATGCAAATAAAGCCTAACGAGCTTGTTGTAGCCACAGTTGCACAGAGGCCCTTGCCCATTGGGTGTTGGCGAAGCGCTTTAGTTTCTCTGGCATTGGATCGCCATTTTTGATTAGGCGTTGCAGCATCAGGGCGAGATCGGTGTCGGCGATGCACCATTTGGCAAAGAGTGAAGTCTGATTGTCTGAAATGAGCAGATCAGCTGTTTTGATGAGTTTATCGGCTGCTGCTTGAGCATCGGCCGAAAGGGGCTGATCGTTAGGTGCAAAAAACACCACATGGGTGGAGCGCTCTTGGCGCAGCGGCAGCAAATCACTGCGCAGCCATGCTTGGATCTGCCGTGCCCTGGCGCGCTGTTTGGCGTCTTGGGGGTAGAGTGCAGTATATTGCGGTGCAGGGAATTGCTCTTCTAGGTATTCCGTAATCGCAGAAGATTCAGATAAAGAGAAATCACCATCCACGAGGGTAGGTACACGGCAAGTCAGAGATCGCTGGCTATAGGTCTTTTGCTGTTGATCGCCCGCGCCTAGATCCAGATTTTTGACTTCAAAAGGCAAGCCTTTCTCTAATAGCGCAACAAAGACCGACATGGCGTAAGGGCTGGTAAAAAGAGAATCCGCATAAAGTATAAAAGGTGTTTGGCTCATCGAGGCATCCTTGTTGGCGTGGCTATGGCTATATTTGCTTACATCTTGCCATCATGTATACGTCAGAAAACTGGCCGTTTCTGAAGGCGTAGTTCTTGCACAGGCCTTCTTTGATAAACCCATGTTTTTCATAAAGGGCGAGGGCGGGCAGATTATCGGTGTAGACCGATAATTCAATACGGCTGATCGCCTGCCATTGTTCGGCTAAATCTATTGCTGCCCGTAATAAAGCATCACCCACACCTTGCCTGCGGCTGCTGTTTTTTACCGCCATGCCGATGCCAGCCACGTGCTTGCGGCGCGGATTGCTTTCAAGGTGCAAACCCAGCTGCCCCAGTACCTCCGTGCCTTGTACGGCAACCAAACTATAGGTGTTATTGGTGGGGGTGAGCCTCGCCCCCCATTGTTCTAGTGATGGAAAAGGCGCTTGTAGGGTGGCGGAATAATTACTAGGCTCTGCGTACAGCTGGCGAACGTGTTCTATATCTCGTTTTTCACTATGCCTGATGCTGTACATGTGGCCACCTCTTTTGCTATGTTTTTGTAAGGCCAGTGTATCAATCGGAATGAATGCTGTCAGTATTCATTTGTGGCTAACAAGGGCTAAAGTGTAAGGTGGCTAGGATTAGTTATCCGCTGTTTTGTTGCTATCTTGTTTGATGACATCGCAATAATGTCGCCTTGTAGGTAATTATTCTCGTTTTAGATGAGAGGCGTGGGTGTCATAATAAAAACACGTAATGTGCACGGCCATCGCTTGTTTTACCTAGGTATGCAGTTTGGTGAGGTGGCTGGCTTATCTAATATGGCGTGATTCACCGTATTTATATAGGGGCTAGGGTTTGTTTATTTCGTTTGAAAAGAAGATTTACGGTGCTTGTTTGGCGAGTTTGCTTGCTTTGGGTTTTAGTCAGCTAAGCTTTGCGGCTGAAGTGGCAGTGCCGCCTGCAAGGCAGACATTAGATCAACAGGTAAGCACTGGCGCGATGGCACAAACCCACGATATGCTTGGCTCTGAGCTTGCCGCGCAGCCAGAGCTTGAGCTGGTTACTCCGCTGGTATTAGGCCCGCAGCGAGGCAATGATCGGCAAGGAGATCTCGTGATTGACCGCCGTATGTTTAAGCATCTGCGTGTGGAAAAAAATGCGGATGTTTTGCCTGAGAAAAAGGAAAGGGAATTACAAGAGAGCAAAGCGTTACGCTCGAAACTTGCAAAAAGTGCGTTTGCAGAGGCTTTAGAAAAGGCAAAGCTTGAAGAAGATGCCCGTGCCGATCGGGCAGCAAGAGAACGCGAGTCAGATTGGCAACGGAGACAGCTATACGAGTGTGTTCCTGTGCTGCGCGAATTCGATAAAGAGGGACCTGCTAGGTCAAAGCATAATCAGTTGTTCAATAATCATTGCGCACCTCAGGTGAGTGGCGTGCCTTTGCCGCAGCATGGCGTGTTTCCTCAGTAAAGTCGCTTATTCCCGTGGTGCGGCACGGGCAAGTGTTTATTTAACCATGAGTAAAAAGTAAGTAAGGGGTGGAATAAGTAGCCCCATGCCGGAAAGCAGCATTTTGCCTGGCCATGCAGCAATCTGCCAGCGGCGTAGGCAATACACTGCAGCGACAGGAAAAACGGCCAGCATTCCAGCCGCCCAAAACCAGTTTTTATTGCCCAGTGCCGTCATTAAAGACACCATCAGCCCAACAAAACACAGTGCAATGCCAATAGAAAAAACAATCACTAAGAGGCCGATTAGCCAAGGTGAGGTAAGAAGAAGCACGGTTTTTTCCTGAGTATTGATCGTATGCCGGGTGGGCGCAGCCCTAGACTGTCTGCGCGGTGAGGGCATGAGTGCGTGGGCATCATAACTTGCCCACCCTCAATTTGTTTTAGATGGCGTAGCTATCTGGGCGAGCGGGCGTGCCGGTTGATTGAGTCAGAATCTCATAGCCTGTTTCCGTCACCAAAATGGTGTGTTCCCACTGGGCGGATAAGCTGCGATCTTTGGTGACGATGGTCCAGCCATCGCTCATGCCTTTAATGTCGCGCTTACCGGCATTAATCATTGGCTCAATGGTGAAAATCATGCCGGCTTTGATTTCTGGGCCAGTTCCTGCCTTGCCGTAGTGCAACACTTGTGGATCTTCGTGGAATTTAGTGCCTATGCCGTGGCCACAGAATTCACGCACCACAGAATAGCCAGCACTTTCGGCGTATTTTTGAATGGCTGCGCCGATATCACCAAAGTGTGCACCTGGTTTTACCTGATCAATCCCAATCCACATCGCGTTGTAAGTGACTTTAGCCAAGCGGCGCGCTTGCGGCGTGACATCGCCAACTAAGTACATACGGCTATTGTCACCGTGGTAACCATCTTTGATAACGGTGATATCTAGGTTTACGCAGTCGCCACTTTTAAGTGGCTTATCCGCAGGAATGCCGTGGCACACCACTTGATTTACTGAGGTGCAAATGGCCTTAGGGTAAGGCGTGTAACCTGGTGGGCAGTAATTCAGCGGCGCAGGGATGGTGCCTTGGACGTCACGCATATATTCGTGGCAAAGACGGTCGATTTCGGCCGTGGTGACGCCGACTACGACAAAGGGGGTGATGTAATCGAGTACTTCGCTGGCAAGCTTACCTGCAACACGCATTTTGGCGATATCGTCGGCATTTTTAATAACTATAGACATAGGTGAGCCTCAAAATAAGGAAGAGAGGGTGTGGCCTCTCTTCTTTGTGTTCTTTACATAAGGCAATTTCTTTCAATAATTGTACCCGCAGCGGGTGTTTGTCCTGATAAGGATATTCAGCGCGCGGATAATTATTGGCCGCTCTTGCGTTAGCGTAATTCTGCTGCCTTAGCGTTTTTACTTTCAGGCAGCACAATGTTAACTTCTAAAACTTCAAAATCATCTTTGCGATCCAGTTGAACAATGATGTCTTCTGGATTAATTGCTACATATTTAGAGATGACGGCAATCAGCTCTTTTTGCAATTGGGGCAGGTAATCAGGGGTATTTCTACCGTTTCTTTCGTGCGCCAAAATAATTTGCAAACGCTCTCTTGCAACCGACGCCGTTTTTTTCTTTTCACCGAAGAAATAGCTCAGAATAGACATGCTTAACCCCCGAATAGCCGTTTCCAGAACGGTGCCTTGGGTGTTTCAATAAAACGTAATGGACGCTCTTCACCCAAGAAACGGGCGACCACATCTTTGTAAGCCTCAGAAACATCGCTACCCGCCAAATGAATCGCTGGGCTGCCCGAATTAGACGCTTGTAACACGCTTTCGGATTCTGGAATTACGCCGATCAATTTAATGCGTAATAAGTGCTGAACATCATCAAGCGATAACATCTCGCCTGAATCAACCCGCTTAGGACTATAGCGGGTAATCAGTAGATGCGTTTTTACTGTGCCACCGTCTTCGGCGCGTTTAGATTTAGCATCTAAAATGCCGATGATGCGGTCTGAGTCTCTAACGGATGAAACTTCAGGGTTGGTCACGACGATGGCTTCTTCGGCAAAATAAAGTGCCATAAACGCACCCGTTTCAATGCCTGCTGGGCTATCGCAAATAATGTAATCAAAGTTGCTTTGTTCTAGTTCTTTTAGAACTTTTTCCACGCCTTCTTTAGATAGCTCGTCTTTGTCACGGGTTTGTGATGCAGGCAAGATATAAAGGTTGTCGCAGTTTTTATCTTTAATCAATGCTTGGTTAAGCGTGGCTTCACCTTTGATGACATTGACGAAATCGTAAACCACACGACGCTCGCAACCCATGATTAGATCAAGGTTGCGCAGGCCCACATCAAAATCAATCACGGCCGTTTTGAAGCCGCGCAGAGCAAGGCCAGAGGCAAAGCTGGCGCTGGTGGTGGTTTTGCCAACGCCGCCCTTGCCTGATGTGATAACAATGATTTTTGCCACTATAAATCCCCTGATTTCTTTATATTTAATTAGTTTCGTTTAAGGCTTCGATCACGATCTTTTCTTGATCTAAGTAGATTTGTGCTGGTTTGGTGCGTATCGAATCGGGTAGATCTTCTTGTAAAGAGCGGTATATGCCTGCAATAGACACGAGTTCGGCCTCCATGCAGGTAGTAAAAATTCTGGCCTGATTATCACCCTTTGCACCCGCTAGCGCACGGCCACGCAGAGGTGCGTAGACGTGAATGTTGCCATCGGCAATCACTTCTGCACCTGCGGACACCAGTGCCAACACGATTAAATCGCCGCCTTTGGCATAAACTTGCTGCCCAGTGCGTACTGGCCGCGTAATCACCAGCGCAGGTGGCGGCGGTGCAGCTTTATTGGCGGTGGGGATGGGGGTAGAGAGTGAATCATCTTGCAAAACAACCAAACCTGCAGATGCCGCAGCGAGTTTTTGATCGCTGTTGCCGCCATGTACGGCGATGGGCAAGAGGCTAAATTGTTGTAAAAGCCTAACTAAAGTGCCAACTTCGAGTGCAGAGGGCAGCTCGGGCAAGCTACTAAAATCAATAATTAGTTGCTCGCCAGCCAGGAAATGCTCACGCCCACCTAGCTTTTCAAACAGTGCGGCTTCTAATCGGCTGGGGTCTAGTGTGGCGGGGACAAAAGACAGGAGTTTGATGCTGCTGCTTTTAAACTCAAAAATACTGTCTAAATCAGAGGCCGAATGTGTCATGCGAGTAAGCCGAGTAAGTGCGTTGATCGTTGAGGGCTCGAGTTTACCGTGTAGTGCAACGGCAAGGAAGCTGTGTTATGGCGTAAGCACAAATGAATGAATAATCGTGGGGATATCGCAAGCAAATTTACAACCCTCCCTTGATTGTATTGCTTTGCTAAAGCAATACAATACGCTAGCTACAGAAAACACGAAATACACAAATAGAAGCGATCACATGACTGGTTTCCATATAGGCGATGCATCGCCTGCGGTAAATAGCCGTCTTATTGTCTATTAGGTTTATTTCGTGTTCTTAGTGGATTAACCATTCATACTTTTTAGTAGGTGCGGCGTACCAAACCTGTGCGGTGCATGATGGTGGTGGCCAATTCCTCAATCGACATGCGGGTGGTATTGAGGTAGGGCACGCCCACATGGCGCATCAGCGCTTCAGCTTCGGCGATTTCAAAGCGACAATTTTCAATGGATGAATATTTGCTATCGGGTTTTCTTTCTTCGCGGATTTCTGTTAATCGCTCAGATTCAATGGTTAAACCAAACAATTTATTACGATAGGGGAGGAGTAATTTGGGCATGGTATGGTTGCCAAAGTCTTCTGGGGTCAGCGGATAATTAGCGGCTTTTATTCCAAATTGCAGGGCTAAATAGAGACATGTAGGTGTTTTTCCTGATCTTGAGACGCCCACTAAGATTAAATCTGCTTCAGAAAGATCGCGTGGCATCACGCCATCGTCGTGGTTAAGCGTGAAATTAACCGCGTCAATTCGATTTTTATACTCTTCAAAATTAACAATTGCGTGCGATTTACCCACCGTATGCGATGAATCTTGGCCTAGCTCGGCTTCGAGTGGGCCGATAAACATTTCAAAGAAATCGATGACTAAAGCTTCTGGCACATGGGTTAGCTTACGTATAACTGGATCGACTACCGTGCTGAAAACTAGCGGCCTGCATCCATCGATGACGGAATGCTTACGAATTTCCAAGGCTACTTCGATGGCTTTTTCAGGGGTGTCTACGTAAGGAAGTGTCACTCGGTGAAATGTGACGTCTTCAAATTGGGTAAGCAGCGAGTGGCCAAGCATTTCGGCAGTAATACCAGTTCTGTCGGAGACAAAGAAAGCCGTGCGACGCATCGTAAATCTCCAAAAATTGTGTGTGTGGGTATGCCGTATATTTGCGGCTAGCCAGTCTATGAAAGGGTGTTCTAAGCGCGGTTTTGCGCTTTTTTTCCAACAATAGTAAGCTTTTTGCTCAAAAATACAAAAAATCTGTCACTACCTTATTTTGCTCTGTCTTGGCTAGCCCCCGTTCTAGCAAGGGCTGCGCCGCTAAGTAATGGATTTTCCTGTAATGGATTATCCTGAGTTGTCTCTTCGCGCTCTCAGCCTAAAATGCACTCAGTTTATCGCAACGCAACATTTAAGAGGCCCGCACCATGTCCGAACGCTATGTGATCGATTTCGCCCATCTGCGTATGCACGATGTAGAACAGGTAGGCGGTAAAAACGCCTCGCTCGGTGAGATGATCTCTCAGCTTACAGAAAAAGGTGTGTCTGTTCCCGGTGGTTTCGCAACTACCGCAGCGGCATATCGACAATTCCTAGCCCATCAAGGCTTAGCCGATCGTATCGATGCAGCCATGAGCAGCTTAGATGTGGATGACGTGCGCCAGCTCGCCATCGTGGGTAAGCAAATCCGCACTTGGATTTTAGAAACACCGTTCCCAGCGCAGCTGGAAGCCGAAATTAAAGAACATTATAAACTGCTTGGCGACGATGTGACCGTTGCTGTGCGCTCTTCTGCTACAGCCGAAGACTTACCTGATGCGTCTTTTGCCGGTCAGCAAGAAACATTCTTAAATATTCGTGGCTTTGAAAATGTCTTAGTAGCGATGAAAGAAGTGTTTGCATCGCTGTATAACGACCGCGCGATTTCCTACCGCGTGCACAAAGGTTTTGATCATAAATTGGTCGCCTTGTCTGCGGGTATTCAGCGCATGGTGCGCTCTGATCTGGGCGCGGCAGGGGTGTTGTTTACGATCGACACTGAAACCGGTTTCGATCAAGTCGTGTTTGTAACGGCGTCTTATGGCTTAGGTGAAACCGTGGTGCAGGGCGCGGTAAATCCGGATGAGTTTTATGTGCATAAGCCAACGCTGCGTGCAGGCCGCCCAGCGATTGTGCGCCGCCACCTAGGCGGTAAAGCCATTAAGATGGAATTCGATTTGGAAGCGGTGGCGGGTAAATCCGTTAAAACAGTTGATGTTGCGCTCACTGAGCGTAGTAAGTTTTCGATTAGTGATGCCGAAGTAGAAGAGCTAGCGCGCTACGCTTTAATTATTGAAGAGCATTATGGCCGCGCGATGGATGTAGAGTGGGGCCGTGATGGGATTGATGGCAAATTGTATATCTTGCAAGCGCGCCCAGAAACGGTGAAATCGCAAGAAAGCAATGCCGAGAAGCTCACCAAGTTCCGCATGTTAGAAACCGGTAAGGTGCTGGCTGAAGGCCGCTCTGTCGGGCAAAAAATTGGCCAAGGCCGCGTGCGCGTGATCCGTGATGTATCCGAAATGGATAGGGTTGAGGCAGGCGATGTACTGGTGTCAGATATGACCGATCCAGATTGGGAGCCGGTGATGAAGCGCGCTTCTGCTATCGTGACCAACCGTGGCGGCCGTACTTGTCACGCAGCGATTATCGCGCGTGAATTGGGTATTCCAGCGGTGGTGGGGTGCGGCGATGCAACACGCGTCTTAAAAGACGGTGACTTGGTCACGGTATCTTGCGCCGAAGGCGACACCGGCAATGTTTACGAAGGGATTTTGAAGTTTGAGCGCATGGATACCTCGCTCGGACACATGCCTGAATCGCCAGTTAAAATCATGATGAACGTGGGTAATCCTGAGTTGGCATTTGAATTTTGCCAATTGCCAAATGAAGGCGTAGGTTTGGCCCGCTTAGAATTCATTATTAATCGCATGATTGGTGTGCATCCAAAAGCCCTGTTGGCCTACCCACATTTGCAGCCTGAGCTAAAAGCACAAGTTGAGGAACGCATTGCCGGCTACCGCAGCGCGGTTGATTTTTATGTGGATAAAATCGCCGAAGGGATCTCCACGCTCGCCGCAGCTTACTGGCCGAAAAAAGTGATTGTGCGTTTGTCTGACTTTAAGTCAAATGAATACGCAAACTTGATTGGTGGCAGCGAGTATGAGCCGCACGAAGAAAACCCAATGATTGGTTTCCGTGGTGCAGCGCGTTATGTGGATAAAAGCTTCCGTGATTGCTTTGAGCTTGAATGCCGGGCGGTTAAGAAAGTACGCGATGTGATGGGGCTGACCAATGTGGAAGTCATGATTCCCTTTGTGCGTACCCTAAAAGAAGCTGAATGCGTGATCGATTTGCTCGAGCGCAATGGCCTAAAACGTGGTGTTAATGGTTTGCGCGTGATTATGATGTGCGAAATTCCTGCCAATGCCGTGTTGGCTGATCGATTTTTACAGTTCTTTGATGGGTTCTCGATTGGCTCGAATGATATGACGCAGCTGACCTTAGGAATCGATCGCGATTCTGGCGGCCCTGTTTCGGTATCGTTTGATGAGCGTGATGATGCCGTGAAAGCGATGTTGTCAATGGCGATAAAAGCCTGCCGTAAAGCCAATAAGTACGTCGGTATTTGTGGCCAAGGCCCATCCGATCACACAGATTTTGCTCAGTGGCTGGTGGAAGAAGGCATTGAAACTATTTCGCTGAATCCTGATACCGTGGTAGAAACTTGGTTGTATCTGGCAGGTAAAGCCGCTTAAAAATTTGACTTGTCCACGAAAAACACAAAAGTAACGAACACATCAGCGTATGCGGCGTGTCTCGCTTTGTATATTTTTGACTCTCGTGATGTTTGTGGACGAAAACAGCCTCCATCTTGAACAAAACAGAAGCGGCGGGTTACGATTGTAGCTCGTCGCTTTTTATTTAGAAAAAAGGAATCCTTGTATGTCTCATACCCGCGCCGATTTTGACCAATATATGGTCCCCAATTATGCCCCCGCCGCTTTTGTGCCTGTGCGCGGCGCAGGGAGCCGAGTTTGGGATCAGGATGGCCGAGAATATGTGGATTTAACCGGCGGGATTGCCGTTAATGCGCTAGGCCATTGCCATCCAGCGCTGGTTTTTGCCTTAAATGAGCAGGGCAGCAAGTTGTGGCATTTATCAAATGCGTTTACTAATGAGCCCGCGCTCGATTTAGCGCAAAAATTGGTGGCGGCTACTTTTGCAGAGCGGGTATTTTTTTGTAACTCTGGCGCAGAAGCCAATGAAGCGGCGCTAAAATTAGCCCGCCGCGCCGCGATTGAGCGTTTTGGGGATAAAAAACATAAAGTGCTCTCCGCGCTAAATTCATTCCATGGGCGCACTTTTTTTACGGTATGCGTGGGTGGACAACCTAAGTATTCCGATGGCTTTGGCCCAAAACCAGCGGGTATTGAATACTTTGAATACAATAATTTAGCCGCGCTAGAAGCCCTGATCGATGATGATACCGCTTGTGTGATTATTGAGCCAATTCAAGGTGAAGGCGGCGTTGTGCCAGCCACGGCGGCGTTTATCGCCGGTGTGCGTGCCTTGTGTGACAAGCACCATGCATTCTTGATCTTTGATGAAGTACAAAGCGGCGCAGGCCGTACCGGCAGCCTGTACGCCTATCAAGAGTTCGGCGTGACACCCGATATCCTTACCAGCGCTAAAGGCATTGGTGGTGGCTTCCCGCTAGGCTGCATGCTCACTACTCACGACATTGCCAAACATTTGGCGGTAGGCACGCACGGCACCACTTACGGTGGTAATCCTTTGGCTTGTGCCGTGGGTAATGCCTTGCTAGATGTGGTGAACACACCCGTGGTCTTGGCTGGGGTAAAAGCCAAGCGTGCCTTGTTTGTGGCGGCACTAAATCAAATCAATGAAAGATATGCGGTATTTGTGGATGTTCGCGGTATGGGTTTATTGATTGGAGCAGAGCTTAGCCCCGCCTTTGCTGGCCGTGCGAAAGATCTGCTTAATTTAGCGGTAAAAGAAAGCCTAATGATTTTAATGGCGGGCCCAAATGTGATTCGGTTTGCGCCCTCTTTAGTGATTACTGATGAGGATATTCAAGAGGCGATGCAAAGATTCGAGCGTGCAGTAGCGGCATTTACTGCATAAGCTTTTTCATCGCACCATGATTGCAGTGGATTAAAAAAAACGACTCTTAGAGTCGTTTTTTTTTGCACATCAATCCGCCCAATGAGACTTGCTGTGGGGTAGGCCTGAAAAAAAGCAAAACGCTATTAACGCTCATTTCAAAGGAAAGCCTTGATGTTCCTTGCTTCTTAGCTATCTTCAAGTAGGCGTCAGCCTGAATATAAGAACTTTAGAAAGGAAATGTAGGTCAAGTTTATTTTTTTACTTACTGGCGGTGTATTAAAAGTTAGCCTGCACCGCTTTTTAGGTATCAATGATAGAAAAATGAGTTTAAAGAGTATGCCAAGGTCAATATGGGCCGTGTTTGCTTAGAGTCCTTATATTATTGCAAGGTGCGTTTTTTAGAGCAGGCTGTAAGTTCAACAGGCTACACGTAGATGAGTCAAAAAATTACTTCACAATGGATGATATACGGGTTCTTACAGCTCGCTACAGCGCTGCCTGCGTTTGCGGAAGAGCCCGTTTTTTCGTGGAGTGGTTTTGCAACGCTGGGTGGTGTGTATAACAGCAGCGATCAAGGCGATTTTTTACGTGATTTGTCTCAACGCAAAGGGGTGGGCTACACCCAGCGCTTCGATCTTGGCGTGGATTCAAGGCTAGGCCTTCAATTTGATCTTAAAGTAAATGAAACAGTTTCAGCTACGGCACAAGTGATCAGTTTGCGTCGTTATAACAATACATTTACCCCTGATATTAATTGGGCTTTTGTTAAATACTCGCCGAATGAATCGGTGCAAGCTCGAGTTGGGCGGCTTGGTTTTGATGTGTATATGCAGGCCGACTCACAGCATGTGGGCTATTCCTATTTGCGGGTACGCCCCCCCGTTGATTATTACGGTGGGTTGCCCATTAGTTTTATTGATGGTGCAGATTTAGTCATTCGGCACCCCTTGGGAGAAGGTATTGCCACCGCAAAAGTATTTATTGGGGAGGCAAAAGAAAAACTTCCCATTGGTGGTGATGTCGACAATCTTAATTTAGCAGGCTCATTAGTATGGGGCGCCTATTTAGATTACCAATGGCAAAATTGGCAATTTAGAGGCGGTTACGCTCAACTCACTTTAGAAAATGAAGCGCAGGGCTTTGATGCGCCATTGGCTGCTCTACGCTCAACTCAAATTAATGCCATTAATCCTAGTTTAGCGGCCTTTGCCGATGTGGCTATGATAAAAGGCAAACAGATTGATTTTTTATCGGCAGGCCTTATTTATGATAATGGGCCATTACAAATTCAGCTGATGTTTCGCCGTTTATTAGCCAGCACGATTACTTATCCAAATAATGATGCAGGTTATATTATTTTTGGATATCGTATAGGAAAATTCACTCCTTTTATGGCTTATTCTGAAATTGTCACTTCAGGGATTAATAAAAATGCAGGCTTGCCTGATGTGCCGATTTTTTCAGAATTGAATACATTTATTAAAAATGTACAGAGTGTTTATATTGATGACCAGCATACTTATTCGATGGGTGTTCGCTATGACATTATGCGTAATATGGATTTAAAATTTCAAATAGATAAAGTGCGTAGTAGAGATTCATTTCAGTGGGCAAATAAACAGCCTGGCTGGGATGGGAATGCCACAATTTATAGCTTAGCGTTAGATTATATTTTTTAAGGCAATGTAATGCGAATATATGCCTTTTTTCTTTGTTTACTATTAAGTCACGTCGCTTTTGCTGCGGACTGGGTGGTGATTGTCCATCCCAATAGTGGCGTAGAAAAGCTAAGCAAAAATGAAGTAGTTAATATTTTTATGGGGCGCTATCGTAAGTTCCCCTCTGGGAAAAATGCAGTTCCACTCGATATTATTTCTCCACCAGCGGATCGTGAGCAGTTTTATAAGTTTTTGTTAAATAAAGAATTGGCTGATGTCGATGCTTACTGGGCAAGATTAAAGTTTTCAGGCCAGGTTGCACCACCTACTCCCGTTGATGATGTAGATGCAATTTTATACTTGGTGGCTAATCATGTTGGCTATATTGCCTATTGCGATAAAAAGAAAATTAACTCTAAAGTTAAAGTGGTTTTGGATTTAAGTATTTAATAAAGTTAGATTATTATTTATTGTTGTTACTCTTGCTCAAACAAAGCCATACATTGCATGTATGCCTATGTATCCTAAGGTGCTGTTTGATGCACCTATACGAGTTCTATCCCTTAATGTCAGTTCTCTCAGATACACGACAAAAACTGAACAAGTGGCATAATCAGGTTATTCTGTCTAAATGAGTCGCTGGTGTATATTGATTTTACCAAGTGATAGTGATGCTTAAACTTTTAAATACTAGCCTAGTTTTTCGCAGTGCCACTCTGGTGCTCTGCATTGCTTTGCTTACAGGTGCAATTTTTTCTGGGATAACTTATTTTGTATTGGCAGAAAAAGAGCGTGCTGAGCATCGCCTCCGCACTAATGAACTCCTGAGCACGGTTGAAGATACCGTGAAAATTGCTTGTTTTTTAAATGATAACAATTTGGCCGCTGAAGTTGTACGTGGCTTGCTTAAAAATCATTTTATTAATCGCGTTATTATTAAAAACGAACACGCTATTCTTGCCCAAGCTGGAGGCGAAAAGATTGGGATCGATGAGTTGGTGCAAGGTAGTATTGTTCGCCAAATTAGTTCGCCTTTTAATTCCCAAGAAATTGTCTGCCAAATAGCCTTAGATTTAGATCCGCAAGTGATTCAGAGAAACGCTGCTGAGCGTTCGAAATTTATTGTTTATCTACTGCTTATGCAAGCCATGCTGGTGGCCTTAGCCGTAGTATTGATTGTATTGCGCCTGATTACGCGGCCTATTAAAGACATTTCTGATCACTTACATCATCTTTCGGCAGAACTCGGCGCTAAGCTACAATTGCCAAGTGGGCATGGGCGAGATGAAATTGGCCGATTGGTGGACGATGTTAATGCATTGTTAAATCGCTTGGTGTTGATTTTAGATAATGAGCGAAATTTACGTATTCAACGTGAAATAGATGAAAAAAAATATCGAACCATCTTTGAAAATGCCGAAACGGGCATTTTTGTAGTGGATAAATTTGGCCGTTTATATTCCTATAATTTATCCTTTATGCGTTTATTGGGGGTAGAGCCTTTAACTTCAAATCGTGTGGAAATGCTGCAATATTATTTGGGTGAAGCGGCGCCACGCTGCTGCGAGCTGATTGATTTATCACTAAAAGAAAATAGAGGGGTAAATGAAGATTTGTTTGTTTCATTCTTAGATGAAAAAGATAGCAAGTGGCTAAGCTTGGTACTTAACCCGATTGATGAAGTCATGCTGCAGGGCTTGCTGGATGATATTTCTGATCGTAAAAAAGGCGAGGAGTCGGCTAAAAAAATAGCCTTATCATTACAAAATGCTAAAATGGCTGCCGATCGTGCCAATCAAACCAAAAGTGATTTTCTGGCCAATATGAGCCATGAAATTAGAACCCCCTTAAATGCGATTTTAGGGTTCTCTGCCCTATTGCGGGATACTACGCTTGATGCACAGCAAAAAGACTTTGTAGCAGCCATTAATACCGGTGGTGATGCTTTGCTTTCGCAGATTAATGATCTGCTTGATTTTTCTAAAATTGAAGCTGGTAAATTAGAGCTTGAATTGCTTGATTTTGATTTACGCAGAACAATTGAAGAATCATTAGATTTAGTAATGAGTAAGGCGCTAGAGAAAAAAATAGAAATAGTTTTGTTAATTGATCCAAATGTGCCGTGGTGCATTAATGGAGATTCTAGCCGCTTAAGGCAAATCCTATTAAACTTGCTGAATAATGCAATTAAGTTTAGCAGTAAAGGCCCTATTTTAATTCGGGTCAACACAGTGCTGATTAGTAGCAATCAGTATCGTTTGCGTATTGATGTCGTGGATAAGGGTATTGGAATTGCGCCCGCAGTTAAAGCTCAGTTGTTTAAGCCTTTTGCGCAAGCAGATGCTTCAACCACCCGTCGTTTTGGTGGTACGGGGTTGGGGCTGTCGATTTGTCGGCGCTTAGCTGAGGCGATGGGCGGGCAGATTGATGTGCGTAGTAAGGAAGGTGAGGGCTCTGTTTTTTGGTTTGAAATTATTGTGAGTAAAGCAAATCAAACCCAAATCCCTTTTGTGTTGCCTGCCGAGTTAATAGGGCAATCTGTCTTGCTGCTTGCCGAGTTGCCCGCAAATTGCGAGCTTTTATCGGTGCAATTACAAGCCTTGGGTTTTTTTGTTAAGGCGTTTACTAGTGGCGATGCGTTTTTGCAAGTGCTGCAACAGCGTCAAGATATTTGCTTAGTATTTTTAGATGCTCAATTGGTTGAGCAAGACGACTTTCAATTACTGACTACCCTACGTTCAGCTCCTGCGTATGCCGAGCTGCCCTTGATCTTGCTCAGTGGTGGTATAGGTTTACTTGGGCGAGCAGAGCAGGCGCGTGGTAGGGGTTTTATTGCGCTGCTGAATAAGCCCATTCGTACCGCGCAATTATTTGAATGTTTGCAAGTGGCTTTTTCTTTGCAAGTCACAGAAGAGGAAATACCATCACTGCCGGCTATTGGCATGCAGTATTTTGTTGAAAAGTCTTATGTTTTATTAGCGGAAGATAATTTATTAAATCAGAAAATTGCTTTGTTGATGTTAGAAAGAATTGGTTGCCGTGTTGATGTGGTGGACGACGGTAAAGCAGCAGTACAAGCGGTTGAGAAAAATACGTATGATTTGGTGCTGATGGATTGCCAAATGCCTAACATGGATGGCTTTGATGCCACCCGCACAATTAGAGCCCTTAGCAGTGATAAATGTAATGTTATTATTTTAGCGCTCACAGCAAATGCATTTAAAGAAGATGTACAGCGCTGCCTTGATTCGGGTATGAATGGTTTTTTATCCAAACCAATTAGTATTGAAGTCTTGCAGGCAGAGTTATTAAAGTGGATTTCAACTAAGCATTAAATGATTCAACCCTCTGTTTAGATACTCGGTAGCCCCCCAGTGATCTCACCACAAAACCCGCTCACTTTTAAGTGGAATTTTCTCGCACTCCGCAGCCGCACTGAGATCTGTTACATCGAAGTAAAAGAAATCGTAGTCCTTAATGTTGCTTGCATGTTGGCCTGTGGTTGAGTTTTAGGGGCCTTACCTATTGCTAGCAGGTTAGAGCAGGTTTAAATATTACCAGCTAGTCCCGTTTTGAAAAAAAGCTACTGTATTTTATTACAGTAGCGCTGAGGATTTATTACTTAATCATCTTTGCAACTTTTGCTTCAAACTCATCAAAGCGTTGTTTAAGCGTCTGCATTTCAGATTTTTTCTCTGCTTGGCCTAAAAATGAATAGCGGATGCTATTCATGGCCGTGTTTTTTAGCTCGTCGTAGGATGGTTTGTAGCGGCTGGCGTAGAGCAGGTATTCGCCGCTGAGATTATTACGCGATACGCCTGGATCATCACTAGAGATGACAAATGGTACACCGTGGCGGCGGTAAACTTGAATGGGGTGCGCTTCGTTTTTTACGCCAAGAATAAACTCATTACTTGTTAGGTTAACTTCTACCGCAATGTCTTTTTCTTTTAGTTTCTTTAAAAGTAGATCAGCATTTTTTTCGTGGGTAATGTCAATGCCGTGGCCAATACGATTTGCGCCAGCGATCTGTACTGCGTCATTAATATGATTTTTTAATCCTTCTGGTGGTACCATGCCAAGCGCTAATTCACCCGCGTGCAGGGCTAGCTTACTATCTGGATAGCGTTTTTTAAAGAATTTAAACATTTGCATATGCAAATCATAATCACGCATCGCAACGTGTTCATTTTCTGGCCCTACAATATTCACTGCCACAATGAGATCACTGGCTTTATCTGCGGCAAAAGCGGAATACATTTGGCTAAAGACCAATGATGGCGATAGATTGCGCAATACATAGGCTTGTACGCGTAATTTAAAATCGCTGCTATCAATGCCTTTGGCGGCGTCTTCCATGATCTTTATATAGGCGCTAATTTGTTGCTGGCTGGTGGTGTCTTGCGCCATAAAATCGGCGTAGCGGGTGAAAATAGCTTCAGCATTTTTTGAGCTTTGCACTAGCTGATTTATTTCTTGGTCTAATTCTTTATTGCTGATGCTTGGGGCTAAATCGACCATCGTTTCTAAGTATTGTACGTTTTCTGCCTGTGCACGCTCTTTTAAAGATTGAAAACCTTCATGCATGGCATAGCTAGCAACCGGCATAAAATAGAAAAAGGTATTAAAGAAGTTTTGATCGGGGGCGGGTTGTTCATGGCTATGATTGCTGAAATCTTTATCAGACCATTTTTGTAGTAGCTCGCGATAAAAAGCATTGTTTTGGCGAGTGGCATCGGCGCTTAAACAAATTTTGCTACTTGCATCACTAGGGCTGGTGTTGATATGAAATTTTTGAGCGTTGAGTGCGGCATTGTCTTCGCTATAAATGCAAAATTTTTGTCTGCCTACCCATTCCAGATAGGTCTCGGCATAAATGGCACCAGAATAATGGTGATGTAAATCAGCGCCTTTAGGCAGCATATTCATCAAAAGCCCCAGCTCTGCTGTATTGGGTGTGGGGGCGCTGATTAATTGCGAATAGTATTGCTTGGTTTGCGTGTAGTTATTATTGATATCTTTTGCGTGTGCAGCCCCGATAGCAAGCAGACAGAGTACAAGTAGTTTAGTTTTCATCTTAATCCTTTTTTATTGATGGAATGGTAGATTATAGTCCGCAATAAAATATTAAATGAATAAGGTGTTAGAGCGCTTGCATTTTTTTAAATTGCGGAGTTGATCATTGCTTATGCGCAAATTTGCATATAATTGATTGATATAAAAGGGAAAAAAGTCAGCCTATAAGGAATGTTTTTTTTGGTCAAATATTATACGCCCAACTGTTGTGCAAATGAATTACAAAATAATCAATTGTTGATTGTAAGCGAAATATGCTCAAATTAAATGTAATAGATATTTTACAACATCATAAAGCCTACGTTCGTTTTGCTTGATTGGCGGGCTGTGCTCAATTTTTATACTTTCTTTATACCCATCCGCTCGTTTTTACCAAAGTCTTTACGCCGCTTTCCATACAGTGCATGGGTCAACTTCTTTTATGGCTACCCAATGGATCTGATCTATTTTGGCGCTTTATGTGTATTTGCAGCGTGCCCTGCCTTGCTGGCGGTGGTATGTAGCCGCTTAGGTGGTGAAGCATGATGCTGCTTATCTTGGGCGTTGCTGCGGCACTGCTTGTTTACCTTTTTTATGCCTTGTTTAAGCCGGAGCGCTTTTAAATGACTAGCGATGCAATGTTCCAGTTGGGGCTGTTTTTACTTGTCTTGTTGCTGCTCTCTTGGCCGCTTGCGGCGGTGATTACCCAAGTAATGCGCGGAGAAATCAATGGCCCTTTGCGTATTTTAAGGCCGATTGAACACGGTATTTATCGCTTGGCTGGGATTCAGCCCAGCCAAGAAACAACTTGGAAGTCCTACGCTTTTAGCCTGCTGCTGTTTAATTTTGTTGGCGGTGCGGCCTTGTATACGCTGCAACGCGTGCAAGGTGGTTTGCCATTTAACCCACAGGCTTTGGGGCCGATTAGTCCAGATTCAGCCTTAAATACAGCAATTTCCTTTGTTACAAACACGAACTGGCAAGGTTACGGTGGTGAGACCACCATGTCTTACCTGACACAAATGCTGGGTTTGACGGTACAGAACTTTTTATCTGCTGCAACGGGTATTGCGGTGGTCATTGCGCTAATTCGTGGTTTTGCACGGCATAGCGCCAGTACGGTGGGTCATTTCTGGGTGGATATGACCCGCGCCACTTTATATATTTTGTTGCCGCTTTCTTTTGTGCTGTCACTGGTGTTTGTGGGGCAGGGCATGATTCAGAATTTATCTGCATATAAAGAAGTGCAAACCTTACAGGCCAGCATTTTCCAGCAGCCTAAGCACGACGCTCAAGGTGAAATCATTAAAGACGTTAAGGGCGCACCAGTTTTAGAAGACGTGGTAAGCCATACCCAGACCTTGGCGATGGGCCCCGTAGCATCGCAAGAAGCGATTAAATTACTCGGCACCAACGGGGGTGGTTTCTTTAATGCGAACTCGGCGCATCCTTTTGAGAACCCAACGCCGTTTACTAATTTCTTACAAATGTTGGCCATTTTCATTATCCCTGCGGCGCTGTGTTTTGTGTTTGGACGCATGGTGGGGGATCGTCGCCAAGGCTGGGCCATTATCGCTTCGATGGCGCTGATTTTTGTCGCCATGTACGCCGTGTTGGTGTATGCCGAGCAAAAAGGCACGACCGGTTTGGCTGATCTAGGTGTTGATCAGATGGCCAGTCTGACGCAAGCCGGCGGCAATATGGAAGGCAAAGAAGCTCGTTTTGGAATTACGGCAACGTCGCTCTTTATTGCTGTGACCACCTCGGCTTCTTGCGGGGCGGTCAATGCCATGCATGATTCACTGACTCCTCTGGGTGGAATGGTGCCCACGGCATTGATGCAGCTGGGAGAAGTGGTGTTTGGTGGCGTGGGCTCGGGCCTGTATGGCATGTTGGTATTCGCCATCTTAGCGGTGTTTATTGCCGGCTTGATGGTGGGCCGCACGCCTGAATACTTAGGCAAAAAAATTGAAATCTTTGAGATGAAGATGAGCGCGCTGACGATTCTAGTTACGCCAATTTTGGTGCTAACGGGTACAGCGATTGCGCTGATGGTAACGGATGGCAAAGTGGGGATTCTGAATCCGGGTGCGCATGGTTTAAGCGAAGTGCTGTATGCCTTTACCTCGGCCGCGAACAATAACGGTAGTGCTTTCGCGGGTTTATCGGCTAACACCCCGTTTTATAACGTGATGCTGGGTATCGCCATGTGGTTTGGCCGCTTCCTAATTATTGTTCCGGTATTGGCGATGGCGGGTTCTTTAGCCGCTAAAAAACGCCTTGCCGTTACAGGTGGAACGTTGCCAACACACGGGCCTTTATTTGTAGTGCTTTTGGTTGGAACCGTGTTGCTGGTGGGGGCATTGAACTACGTACCTGCACTGGCACTGGGCCCTGTGGTTGAACACTTGCAAATGATTGCACCTGTTAAATAACAGCTTGGGGTGGGCAAGGCCTGTGGTTTTGCCCACCTAGTAAATTTGCAATCAAACCATTGCAACTCTTTTGGGTAAAAAGCGATGAATACAATAGACCTAAAACGTACAAAGCCCGCTGTAGCACCAATCGCTGCCGCCGCAGTGGCTGCGCACACTGTACCTACGGCAAGCAAAAAACTTTCTTTACTCGACCCGCAGCTGATTGGGCCAGCGGTAATTGATTCGTTTAAAAAGCTAGCACCTAAAACCCAGCTCAAAAACCCCGTGATGTTTGTGGTTTATGTAGGCAGTATTTTAAGCACGCTGCTGCTGATTCAGGCGCTGGCTGGCCAAGGTGAAGCGGCTACAGGCTTTATTGCCGGGGTGTCGGCCTGGCTGTGGTTTACCGTGTTGTTTGCAAACTTTGCTGAAAGCTTGGCAGAGGGGCGTAGCAAGGCACAGGCCGCTTCTTTAAGAAACACCAAGAAAAATGTCATTGCTAAGAAATTGTCCGGCCCTGGTCGTAAATATGGCAAATCGATAGCCGATAGTGCCAGCCTGCGTAAAGGGGATTACATCTTGGTTGAAGCCGGTGATGTGGTGCCTGCAGACGGTGAAGTGATTGAAGGCGTGGCATCGGTGGATGAGTCAGCCATTACGGGTGAATCTGCGCCGGTGATTCGCGAATCGGGCGGTGACTTTACTGCGGTAACTGGTGGCACACGCGTGCTTTCTGATTGGGTGGTGGTGCGGGTTAGCGTGAATCCAGGTGAGGCTTTTCTGGACCGCATGATTGCCATGGTAGAGGGCGCTAAGCGTCAGAAAACACCCAATGAAATTGCGCTAACGATTTTATTGGTGGCGCTGACCATTGTGTTTATGGTGGTGACCATCACGCTGCTGCCATTCTCGTTATTTAGCGTAGCGGCGGGGCATAGCGGCTCCCCGATTACGATTACGGCGCTGATTGCATTGTTGGTGTGTTTGATTCCAACCACGATTGGCGCTTTGTTGTCGGCCATTGGTGTGGCAGGGATGAGCCGCATGATGCAGGCCAATGTGATCGCCACATCGGGCCGTGCAGTAGAAGCCGCGGGTGACGTGGATGTACTGATGCTGGATAAAACCGGCACGATCACACTGGGTAATCGTCAAGCCTCTGCCTTTGTGCCCGCCCCAGGCGTGACAATGGAAGAGCTGGCGGATGCTGCGCAATTAGCTTCGCTGGCTGATGAAACCCCAGAAGGGCGCAGTATCGTGGTGCTGGCTAAGCAGAAATTTAATCTGCGTGAGCGCCAATTATTAAGCCACGCTGTAGAGTTTGTGCCCTTCACCGCGCAAACCCGTATGAGTGGCGTGAATTACGATGAGCGTTTAATCCGCAAGGGTGCGATCGACGCCATTAAAAAACACGTTGCCACCATGGGCGGTGCATTCCCAGAAGCAGTTGGCAAGATCGCAGATGAAATTGCTCGCCGTGGCTCTACACCTTTATTAGTCAGTGATGGCCCTAAGGTTATGGGCGTGATCGAGCTAAAAGACATCGTAAAAGGTGGCATTAAAGAGCGCTTTGCCGAGCTGCGTCAGATGGGGATTAAAACCATCATGATCACGGGTGACAACCCGCTGACTGCGGCGGCGATTGCGGCCGAAGCGGGCGTGGATGATTTCTTGGCCGAAGCGACACCAGAAGCCAAACTTGCCATGATTCGCCAGTATCAAGCCGAAGGTAAATTGGTAGCGATGACAGGTGACGGTACCAATGATGCGCCTGCACTGGCGCAAGCCGATGTGGCGGTGGCCATGAATACCGGTACGCAAGCGGCTAAAGAAGCCGGCAATATGGTGGATTTGGATTCTAATCCAACCAAATTGACTGAGATTGTAGAAATCGGCAAGCAAATGCTGATGACACGCGGCTCATTAACCACCTTTAGTATTGCTAACGATGTGGCGAAATACTTTGCCATTATCCCCGCGGCGTTTGTATCGACGTATCCGCAATTGGGTGCCCTGAATGTAATGGGATTAAATAGTCCTCATTCAGCCGTGATGTCGGCGGTGATTTTTAATGCGCTTATTATTATGTTTTTGATTCCTTTAGCATTAAAGGGCGTGAAATATCGTGCTCAGGCTGCCGCACAATTACTACGCAGTAATTTATTGATTTACGGATTGGGTGGTTTATTAGTGCCTTTTGCCGGAATTAAACTCATTGATATGGCATTAGGTGCAATGGGCCTAGTTTAAAAAAACTGCAGTTTAAAGCGATAGGACTGGCGTATGGACATGATTGGGAATGCACTACTCATTGTTGTCATGCTGCTCTTGCCCTACGGGGTGTGGCGTTGCGCCCGCTGGTGCTGGCGGCGCTCTCCCACCCTCCGTGAATATTTAGCCAAACATGCTGCATGCAAGGGGGAGGGAGAGGTGGGATGTTACCGCTGTGGTGCTTTCCATCCCATAGCGGCTGAAGATTTGTCTGCTGTGCGTTGTAAAACGCTGTGCCGCTATTGCAAAACAGTGCTGTGGCGCAGTGATTTCTGAAGTGGTGAGCGATGGCCGCTGCGTAATTTAATTTTGAATTGATCAGTAAGATGATCACAAGGAATAATAATGAATGCCCAACTAAGACCCGCTCTCGTCATTTTTGCTCTACTTTCTGCTGTAACCGGCTTGGCTTACCCACTTATGGTGACCGGTATTGCCCAAACCATCATGCCCGATCAGGCCAATGGTAGTTTGATTTCAGATCAAGGTAAGACGGTTGGCTCTAGCTTGATTGGCCAGAATTTTAGCGAGCCGCAGTATTTCTGGGGCCGCCCATCCGCAACCAGCCCGATGGCTTATAACGGCAATGGCTCTAGTGGCGCTAATTTAGGCCCAACCAACCCAGCACTGCTGGATACTGTAAAAGCGCGTGCGGAAGGGCTTAAACAAGCACATCCTGATCAGGCGGGTAGTATCCCCGTTGATCTGGTGACGGCATCGGGAAGTGGTCTTGATCCACATATCAGCATCGCAGCAGCTAGCTATCAGTTGGAACGCGTGTCGGTTGCGCGTAAGCTATCAGCAGAGAAAGTAGGTAAACTGCTGGAAGAAAACACCGAAGGCCGTCAGTTTGCGGTGTTTGGTGAGCCAAGAGTGAATGTGTTGAAACTAAATTTAGCGCTGGATCAACAATATCCACTGGCTAAGTAAGTACTCAGAAAAACACATACATATATATAACCCTAGCGAACTTTGATGGATCGCCCGTGTGGGCAATGCTCGCCCACCTTACATATTCACCTCTGTTGAAGCAATGACCGATACCCGCCCCGATCCTGATTCCCTGCTCGATAAAATTAAACGTGAAGACCAGCAGGCGGTACGCGGGCGTTTAAAGATTTTCTTTGGCGCTTGCGCCGGTGTGGGCAAAACTTTTTCTATGCTGGCGGCAGGCCATGTGCAGCAGCGCCTTGGGGTAAAGGTGCTGGTGGGGGTGGTTGAAACGCATGGCCGCAGCGAAACCGCCGCCCAGCTACAGGGGCTGGAAGTATTGCCTGCTGCAAAAATTGAATATCGCGGCCAATGGCTGCCGGAGTTTGATTTAGACACCGCGCTGGCTTTAAAACCCACGCTGATTTTAATTGATGAGCTGGCGCATTCTAATGTGCCTGGCTCCCGTCATCCAAAACGCTGGCAAGATGTAGAAGAGTTGTTGGCGGCGGGGATTGATGTTTACACCTCGCTTAATGTGCAGCATTTAGAGCGCTTAAACGATGTAGTCGGGCAGATTACGGGCATTGTGGTGCGCGAAACGCTGCCAGACCATGTGTTTGATGCGGCCAATGAAGTCACGCTGGTTGATTTGCCGCCAGACGAGCTGTTGCTGCGCTTGGCGGAAGGCAAGGTTTATCGCCCCGAGCAAGCTACCCGTGCCAGCCAAAACTTCTTCCGCAAAGGTAATTTACTGGCGCTGCGCGAGCTTGCTTTGCGCCGCACAGCCGATCGGGTGGATGCCCAGATGCGTGCGTACCGTGCCGATCAATCTATTCAGCCGGTTTGGCAGGCGCATGAACGTTTACTCATTAGCATAGGGCCTTACTCAGGGGGTGAGAAGCTAATCCGTAATGCCTGCCGCCTTGCTGCCAGCTTGCACGCCGATTGCTTGGTGGCATATGTAGAAACGCCAGAGCTGCAGCGCCAAGGCGAGGCGACGCGTAAGCAAGTGCTAAAAGCCCTAAAGCTGGCCCAAGAATTAGGCGCAGAAACCAGCGTGCTGGCAGGAGTAGATCTGGTGGATACCCTGCTGGCCTTTGCCCACAGCCGCAATGTGTCCAAAATTGTGGTGGGTAAATCGCAGCGCAAAAATCTATCGCGTTTATTACGTCGCCCCTTATCTGAGCGGCTGGTGGAAAAAGCCAGTGATGTGGATGTCTATGTGGTGGCGCACGATATCAGCGAGCCAGCTACTGCGGATTCATCCCCCAATAGCCTGTTGTTTGATGACGTGACACCTAAGCGACAGCGCCATGGTTATTTTGCCGCCTTGGGCGCATCGGCGATCACTACGCTGCTAGCGGCGGGCCTGCTGCAGTTTTTTGATCTGGCTAATGTGGTGATGCTGTATTTGCTGGCGGTGGTGCTGGTCTCGGTGCGTTATGGACGAGGCGCGGGGGTAATGGCTTCGCTATTGTCGGTGGCTTCGTTTGATTTCTTTTTTGTTGCGCCCCGCATGTCGTTTACCGTGTCAGATACTCAGTATCTGCTGACATTTGCCGTGATGCTGGCCGTGGCATTAATCATTAGCCACCTGACATCCCGCTTACGTTTTGAAGCCACAGTGGCCACTTATCGCGAGCGGCGTACTCGGGCTTTATACGAGTTGGGTAGAGAGCTATCTGGCGCACTGACCGCTACGCAAATTGTAGAAACCAGCGTGCGTCATCTTGATGGCTTATTTCAATCGAAAACGCTGCTGTTTATTCCTGATAGCGAAGAAAAAGTACGCGTGTCGCACGAGCATGCCAATGCCGATTTAGGCATCGCCCAATGGGTGTACGACTATCAGCAGCCAGCAGGGCTGGGAACCCACACCCTGCCTGCCGCACCACTCCTCTATATTCCGCTGAAAGCGCCGATGCGCACCCGTGGCGTATTGGCGCTTTTACCTGGTGACAGCAAACATGTGTTTTTACCTGAGCAGCAAAGGCTGCTAGAAACCGCCGCCAGCCAAATTGCGTTAGCGCTGGAGCGGGTGCATTACGTTGAAGTGGCGCAGGACGCTATTGTGGTGATGGAATCAGAGCGCCTGCGTAACGGTGTGCTGTCGGCTGTCTCGCACGATTTACGCACGCCGCTGACCACTTTAGTTGGTCTTGCCAGCTTGCTAGATAAAGATGAGCTTCCGCCACACTTGCGGCATATTTCGCAAAGCCTGCAAAAAGAAGCGATGCGAATGAATCATATGGTCAGCAATCTCTTAGATATGGCTAAGCTGCAGTCCGGCGTAAAGCCAAATAAAGAATGGCAGCTATTGGAAGAATCGGTCGGCGGGGCGGTGAGGGTGGCCGGGGCGAGCCTTGCAGCGCATCAGATTAAAGTAGAACTGCCAAGCAATTTACCCATGCTGGAATACGACGCCGTACTGATGGAGCGTGTGCTGGTTAATTTACTGGAAAACGCGGCCAAATATACGCCAGCTGGCAGTACCATGACGATCTCTGCCAAAAAAGACGGCGCGATGCTGCGGATCTGCGTCAGTGATAATGGCCCAGGCTTACCGGAAGGCGCAGCCGAGCGTTTGTTTGATAAATTTACCCGTGGCACTGTGGAATCCGGCGCGCCTGGGGTGGGCCTTGGCCTCGCTATTTGCCGCAGTATTGTGTTGGCGCATGGTGGCCAGATTAGCGCTAGAAATCTAGACCCGCACGGCGCAGCGTTTGAATTCACGCTACCGATGGGCACACCTCCGGCTTTGCGGGAGTAGCGGTTATTTTGCATATGGATCATGCACGGTGGGCAAGGTTTTTTGCTACCCGGTGTACTCATAACAAGCAAAATTAAAAACAACAATAAGCATCAGCAGCAGGGTCTCCTATGCCAGATATTCCTATTACCGTTGTTATTATTGAAGATGAAAAACCGATTCGGCATTTTTTGTCGGAGTCACTGATCGATGCAGGCATGCAGGTATTTGATGCGGAAACGGGTAAAAAAGGCCTGATCGAAGTGGCCACTCGTAAGCCGGATCTAGTGATTTTAGATTTGGGCCTGCCCGATATGGATGGCGTGGAAGTGATTACCCAGCTGCGTGAATGGTGCGAGCTGCCGATACTGGTGCTGTCGGCCAGAACGCAAGAGGCAGAAAAAGTGCGAGCGCTGGATGCGGGCGCGGATGATTTCTTGACCAAGCCCTTTGGCGTGCCTGAATGTCTAGCGCGTATCCGCGTGCTGCTACGCCGCCATGCCCGCGGGCAGAATGTGCAGCAGGTACAGGAATTTGGTCAGGTCAGAATTGATCTGGTTAATCGTCAGGTTTATAAAAGCAATTCCCCTGTTCACCTGACGCCTATCGAGTATAGGTTGTTAACCACCTTGCTTAGATTTCAAGGCAAAGTGCTCACACACCGTGAATTGCTCAAAGCCGTATGGGGGCCATCGCACTCAGAAAGCAGCCAATATTTACGCGTATATATGGGGCATTTGCGGCAAAAGTTAGAAGTAGACCCCGCCTTGCCTCAGCATATCGTCACCGAAACCGGCGTGGGCTATCGCTTGATTAGTTAGAAAAGCTTTTGTAAGTAGTTATAGGCAGTGTGGCTAAGGCTGTTAAGTGCAATAATTTCGGCTTGCGAAATCTGCAAGAAAAATTACTTTTAATTATTTTGGATTAAATTTTGCTTAGTTCTTCCTTACGCGGCAAGTGTTCTGCCTGTGCTTCGATATTTGTTTTGCTTGAATACGAAATGTTTTTGTTTGATAACCGTATTGATTTTGTCTGGGCGCGTCTTGGGAGCGCGCAGGGTGATTTGAGTGTGCAGTTTGAAAATAGCTCACTCAGAGACGCCTTGGATTGGTTGGTTCGGCATGGAGATACGGATGAAGCCCAAATTAAGCTCGCGCTTGAGGTGCTACTGGATGAAACCACGCCAGAAAATGCCCTCTATCTTGAGAAGTTCTTAAGCCTTAATCCGGTACTGATCGGCAAAAAAATTCAGCAATTTATGTTAGATCTTTTGATAAAGCATCAATTTTTGAATAATGAAAACGCGGCTCTGGCTAAGCCACATTTAGAGCAGGCAGGCACGCTTTCCCATGAGAATTATTTGCTGCGGGAAGTGCTGGACTGGTTGATTGCAGAGGGTTATTCCAGCGCATCACAAGTGCAAAATGCGATTGATACCTTACTGGTAGAGCATGTTTTTGATGCAGATACATTATTGCGAATGCGCCCAATTAACCCTGAGCGCATAAATCGTTCTTTGCACCCTTTGCTAAGCTGGCAATATCTTCAGCAGCTGCAAGTACTTGGTTTTTTGGCTCATGCACAGTATCAAAATCTGCAAGCCCGCTTTGATACCGGCGCATTGCCGGAGTATGACGATGCATCCATCAATGGCCTACTCGATTACCTCATCGCCAGCCATTACATTCCGCAGCAAGAGGCGGAGCAAAGAAAAACCTATTTGTTTAGTGGGCAAGTTGAAACAAGTCTGTTAACAGAATCTTTTATTTATGCGCTACAAGCGCTGGATTTTGATCGCACGACCTCGATGTTTCTGCTGTGTCAGGAGCAAAATAAGGCATTGAATAAAAAATTTGTTTGGTGGTGCTGCGCCGTATTGGTTCTTTGTATCGCGAGTGTAATTGGATTTATGCAGCTACCTGCCACTGAGCCGCTACTTGCAACGACACCACTGTGTAATTCGAAGAACGTGGGCACCAATGTCTCTATGACACTGTATCAAATGGAGGCCAAGAATAATATTTACCGCCCCTCTGTAGATAAGGAGCAGCAAAGGTCTGATATTCATCCCGCCAAAGAGATTGGATACGATAGTCTGAGCAAATCTCGTGCCTGTCGTGTTGTTTTTAAGAGTAAAGGGGAAAAAATAGTCATTGCTTATTTGATAGAGCCAGACAAAGATAACGCCGAATTATTTAGCCTTAAGTTCAAGCCCCTTGATTATCTGAATGTTCGTTTTGGGCCGAATGCGCTTGACCCAGCGCTGAGCGGGCCTTTGAGTCGTGACGTCTTAGATCAGGCGGTGCGGGATGGCTTGAAGTCTATTGATGCTGTAATGAATGATAAATGGGCTATGGGTTTGAAAAATAAAAAATCGCGGCTTGATGACTTATGGGGCGTTTTGCCGGATGGAAAATGTACCTCATCTGCAAAAGAGCAGCTAAGGTGCCCTATTTTGATTGATTACACCGATTCGTATCTGGCTGCTTTGGGCGTCTCGGCTGAGATGCAGTTTAAAGCAACAATCGATTTGAAACAGGTGGGGGATAAGTGGGTGGTGGGGGATGATTTCTTAACGCAGTTTATGACGGCTTTGGCGCTTGCCCGGGTTAAAAATGTGGTGAGTAAAGGTACTTAAGTTAAAGCAGGGGGAGCTTGCCCCTCTCTACTTTGCCCTAGGGCTGGCGCTTTGCTTTATTGAGCAAACTATCCAGTACCCGCGCAAAATTTTGCCTGTCTGCAGTGCTCATGGCGCTTGGGCCGCCGGTATCGATACCGCTGGCACGCAGGGTATCCATAAAGTCACGCATATTCAGGCGCTCGCCGATATTCTCTTTACTTAAACGCTCACCGCGTGAATCCAATACTAAGCCCCCTTTGGCAATCACATCAGAGGCCAAAGGAATATCCGAGGTGATAATCAAATCACCCGCTGTGCATCGCTCCACAATGCGGCGATCCGCCACATCAAAGCCTTGTTCCACCACCAGCGATTTTAAAAAGGGTGAGGCGGGTGTTTGAATATACTGGTTGGCAACAAAAGTGCAGATCACTTCGCAGCGCACCGCAGCGCGAAATAAAATCTCTTTAATCACCTTGGGGCAGGCATCGGCATCGACCCAGATTTGCATGATATAAACCTATTACTGATGTTAAACAAAATGGTGTTTACCCACAAAAAAACATCAAATAAGCCGTTGAAAGCAATTTACGATGCGCTTGGTATTCAATTGAATTGTTCGCATCATTTTGGTGTATTTTGTAGCGGATGTTTTTTGCAGATTATAGCGCGTATGCTGGCAGGCAAAATAGTTGCTGCTCACCTGCTGGTGCGTTTAAAACCTTCCTCATCTTTTTTTACTGTGTAAATGACCTCTAATAACGATCTCTATCAGGCGATAGAAAGCGCAGAAATTGCGCTTAAACGCCAAAAATTAAAACAGGCCAAATTACTGCCACTGGCTTTATTGCTGTTTTTTGCAGTGGTATTTGTGATTGCCACGATATACAAATCGCGCTATCCGTCGCTGGCTTATCTTTGCGCATTTGCTGAGGCCGCGATGGTGGGCGCGCTGGCGGATTGGTTTGCGGTGGTGGCATTGTTTCGTAGGCCGCTTGGCTTGCCGATTCCGCATACGGCTATTGTACCCAGAAATAAAATGCGTATTGCCGATAGCCTTGGTAGTTTTATTCAGAGTAATTTTTTATCGCCCGAGCGCATCGTTGGCAAACTCCGCGAATTTAATCCTGCCTTAAAAATAGCCGCTTGGTTAAATCAAAAAGAAAACGTGCGCCACGCGGCTAATCTATTAGTGAGAATGCTTTCCTATAGCCTAAATACGCTCCATGACGGGCGCTTATTGGTATTTTTAAAAAGCAATATGCTCGCAGAATTACAGCGTATTGATATCAGCAAATTCAGCGGTCATGTTTTAGAATCTTTAACCCAGAATGGCCGCCATCATCATGTATTAAATGAGGTGTTGCATGAGCTGGATAAAATCCTAGGCCGAATTGAAACGCAGGAGACACTAGCAGAAGTGGCTGCGCATGAAATTTCATTTTTAAAATATATGGCGCTGGATAAAGTTGCTAGCAAATACCTCTCTGAAAAAATGCTGGCGGCGGTGCAAAAAGAATTGCGCGCCATGCAGGAAAACCCGCAGCATCATTTGCGCTTGCAATTTGATGGCTATATAGCGCAGTTTATTGAAAGGCTAAAACACGATGCAGAGTTTAAGCAAAGGGGAGACGTGATTAAAAATGAATTACTTTCTCATCCTGCGCTAGGTGAATATATTGAAACGCTGTGGAGGCAATTACTCACTTGGCTGCATAGCGATTTGCACCGAGTGGATTCCACTATTCGTGCCAATATCGTTACTTTGGCCGCAACACTGGGTAAAAAGCTGCAGGAAAATGTGGAAATACAACAGTGGATTAACGCCCAGATAGAAAACGCCGCACCGCCGGTGATTGAAGAATACCGCGAAACAATCGGCATCTTTATCTCCGACCAAGTTAAAACATGGGACGAGCAATATATGGTGGAGCGCATTGAGCTAAATATCGGCACCGATCTGCAATTTATTCGCGTGAGCGGGACTTTGGTGGGTGGCTTTGTGGGATTGATTATTTATGTGGTGGCGGGGTATTTGGGGTAGGGAAGATATTGAGTTATTTATTTAGTGGGACGTATGTTTTTTTTAGTATTACATCAGTGAGCTATAGGTAGTTCTTAAGTAGAGTTTTGCGAATACGAATGTCGATCGTAATCCTAGATACGCTCTCCTTACGGGAAGATGTGAAAAAATGGGTTGGTAGTCAGGTTCTTGTTAGGGGGGGCTTCCGCATGGTAAGCTCCGTTCCGGCTTATGGGCAGATTTTGGATCGCGTATCGCGGTCAGTGAAAATATTATCCGTAAGGATTGCCCTATGAACGATAGTCGCCTTTTGACGATCTTTCCGCAAGTGCGTAAGAGTGCCCATAAGCCGCCTCCCGCCACTAGTATGATGCGACATAATGAGAAAAATAGATGCACTTCGAGCGATAACTACAAAACCTGAACTTGCGTTACTTCTTGGGGTTAAAGCTAGTTTTCTTACCTATGTATTGTATAAGTTGCAGCCGTCCTCAAAGTACTCAAGTTTTACAATTCTGAAGAAAAGTGGCGGGACTCGAACAATCTTTGCACCCTCGGATCGTTTGAAGACTTTACAGTTATCTCTTTCGAATTTTTTGCAAGATTGTATTGAAGAAATTAATAAGTCAAAGGGCGATGGATATACGTTTAAGTCCACGCTGGCGCATTGAATCGCACCGGGTTTCGCGGAGGCTGTTTGGTTTGAGTCAGACCAACATGGCCTGCTCGCTTTGATTACGATAATAATTTGCTTCTGCTTCCGCAGGTGGGATATGACCAATCGACCCAAGC
>JBDKJX010000007.1:0-83880 GCA_039796405.1 Pseudomonadota bacterium | reverse complement strand
CGGCGGCCAGAGCCTGTAATTTTTGACGGTCCATTGTGATGCCTGACATGAAATATCCTCGGGAAGAGGTTAATCGGCCAAAGGCATTTACACAATTTTAGTTACAGGCTCTGGACATTACCGCGTCATGGTCGGAATTTTCGGCCGTCAGGAACCTTAGTTGCTTACCATCTCGGCTCTCAATGAAAAGCCCGAGGCCGCGCTGGTAGTTCTGGATGAGCCGCCCACTGTAGATGTGGAAAATGAGCTCAATTTCCGATATGGTTTGATCAGCGTAGTTTTGCTCCGCTTTCTCCAACGTCACCCGCAGCTTGTTGACCTTATCTTTGGCTTTGTTAGCGGCATCGTTCTCAAGTTGAATCTTGCGAAGATCTTCTAGGCACTTCTGAAGCTTGCTGCTCTGGGCTTCGTTAGCTTTGATCGTGATGTAAAGTTCTTTATTTTTCAGATCTTGAGGGTCGAAAATATAAAAATCCTGCAAGTCCTTGAATACAGCATCGATGGTTTGACGCCAGTCTTCCTGTGGCAATACGGTCTCGACCGTTTTCTTGGTACGCATCAAATTGCGTAGATCGTCTAGGCGTGAAGTTACCACCATTTCGTCGGCATTGAACCTGAATGTGATCTGGATACCTTCAGCCCTGAGTCGTTCGGCTAGTTGCTCGATTGCGGGTAGTCGGGTCTTGGCTTTCGTCAGCGCTTTGTGCAGTGCATCGTTGTAGATAGGCTTCAGTAGCACCTCGCGCCCCTGGATATACTTCTCAATGGAGGCAAGCTCGGCAGTCATTGAGGTACTCAAGGCGACGAGTGCTTTGCCATCCTTGCCCAAGGTTTCAGAGATCTTCTGGGCTCTGTCCTCAACAGCTTTAAGCATCAATGCATGAGCTTCCCAGTCAGTACCGCACAACGGGCAGAGTTTGTCGTTCGGGTACAGCTTGGCGTGCTCATCAAGGATCTGTTGCTTCAAACGCGCCAATTCGGCAGCGGCGCTATCGTTGGCGGTGTTCTTCGTCTGGAGATCATCGCGCGTTGTAATCTGCGTCTTAAACCACTTTAGCCGATCAGTTGCCCAACCCGGTAGCATGCGAGCTTGCTCCGCTGTTATGACTGAAGCCCCCTTTTTGATGATGGTAGTGGCTTTGGATAGCTGGTCGAGCTCTCCTTTAGTTTTGTCCAGATCCTCCAGTTTGTTCAAGTCGGTTCCTAGTTGGGCCAGACTGCTCAGCGACTCCGCATTCAGCTTGATATCAGCTTCGATTGCATCGTTTTCGAGTCTGATGCGAATGGCTGCTTTCTGAGATAGCAGGGTATTTAGTTTATGGATGGACTCCAGGTACGTGGTCTTAACCTCTTGGGCGTAGGTGGGGAAGGGATCCTCCTTATCCCATCCTGGTTCGGACACAGTAGTCGACAATTTCTTATATTCAACGCTACCCAGGTCGGCCTGAACCATTCCACGCAGGGCAGTGCACTCGATATTGAGCGCCTCTTCTGCTGATTTGCGCTTTTCGTCACCAATGAATTTGGTAAATTTTGATGAGATCGACCGGCAGTTTTCAATCTCTGCGGCGATGTCACTGATGTTGAATAAATTCCCTAGTGCGTCTTTACGCTCGTCCACCCGTGTGTGAAGAAGCTGGTTCTGGCCTTGTTCTAGATAATTCAGGAACGAGAAGTTCTCCCTGAAGTTTTTGCCGAAGACTTGATCGAGGAATTCATCCTTGCGTAAATTGGCGGCGGTATGTTCTTTCGAGTCGAAATCGGGCAGCTCATAGAGGGCAAAATGCTTGAATTTGTCCGCTCGGTTGTTCGCTTTTGTCTCGAACGCTTTCACAGGTGCATGCCTAGCTAGAACGAGTCTACGATCGCCGTCCAAGAATTCAATTTTTATTGAAAGATCTTTTTTGCCGGAGCGAACGTTCCAGAATAAATTGTCATCATAATTACTTTTGTTTTTGGTCATCAGTGTCGAGAAGAGATTGTTAATCCTCTTGATCTGACCTGTAAGTAACAGCTCGATTGCATCAAAGATACTGGTCTTCCCATACCCATTCGGCCCATCGAGGGTCAATAGCGATGAAGTGCCGAGATCCAAGCTGATGTTCTTGAAAGCTTTGAAGCTAGAGATTTCAATCCGAGTTATTTTCCAGTTCATTGCTAATTAGTTCCTTGATCAATTCGTCTGCGTTATTTACAGTGAGTTTCTGGATGATTTTGTAGGTTGTGTCGAGGCCCGCTTCAGCCACCGCTTCGGCTGCCTGCAGGCGCAAAGAGACGAGCTCCTCACGGGTGAATGGGAGTTCAAGAAACGGAAGCTTGATGAAGATTTTAGCCGCGACACTATACTGAGTGGCCGCCAACGGATCGCTCTTGTATTTGCTGAACTGACTCTTGTCCGAGATTGTGTCCACGAGCCTATCAAAGGAATAGTCCTTGATTGCGCTTTCTTCGGTATCACTGTAGTACAGAATATATTTTTTGAAGAAGTGAGGATCCTCTTCGATCGCGAAGATTTGCTCCTCATGGTCTTTGAATTCTGCCAGCTTGCTCAGATGATGAATGCAGATCAGGTCGCAGTTCTTCTTGAACGTTGGGTGGCTGAGAAAAGAGTCGGGTGCCGACTGGTTAATAGCTGTGTTCAGTTCCGCGGGGCTGGATAGCTCGTCCAGCTTATGCAGTATCGCAAACCTGATCGCCGAACCGGACTCACGGATGTAGAAGCTCGTGAGAGCAGTCTGATGCTCTTTTGTGAAGTCATGAGCGATGAGCGCCTCATCAATAATATTATTTATCATTCAGCCGAGCCTCTGCATCTTCTTTGGTCATTATGCTTAAGCAAAATGATTTGGTGATATTGCTGTCAATGCGTTCTTTAACTTCCTGATCTGTCAGGTCGTCGTGATGGGTGTATTTTGTGTTGATAACGAAAGACTTCGTAGATCTGCAAGCAATGAGGTGGCTATACTCGAATAAAAGTTTGAGTAGATCTCCGTTGCTTTCTATTTCTCCCAGCAAGTCTGAAGTGCACCCTTCGTGGTCCTCAAGGAAGGGTAGATCAAGGGCAGTTGGCAGGTAAAATAGCTTGTTGCTATCTAGGTAGTGGGGAAATTGTTTAAGTAACGGCTCAACCTTCATCGCCTCAATCAGTCCGGAATAACGCCGGATATCTGCTTTTTGTATACTTGAAAACCGCTCCGAGGGTTTTATTAGCTGACAGAGTGTTTTTAGTTCGTTGATATTTGTATTGCGAATATGATCAAAGAGCCTGCGTGCTCTGGCGTAAGTTGCATCACTCATGCCGGGTAAAGCTTGATCAAGCCGGTCTTCAACTTGACTGCACAGCTTAGCCTTCAAATCAACAGCATAATACTCAGTACTGTTATATGGATTTTTGGTCAAAATTTCATCTAATAAGCTTTGTGCCGTAATCCTATTTTCGTAAGCAGCTTTGTTGGCTTGTTCACGGTCGTCCTGCACAAGACGGTGTATTTCTACTGCCTTTGCGCTTATCTTCTCAGATAAAAGACAATAGTTATAATTCAACAGGTCTTCGCTCATCGTAATAGTATGACTAGTGCAGATCTGCCTGATGACATCTTTTGTCAGGCCTTCGATTTCGCCCAAGCCGCAGTATTTATTAGTGCCGTAGGCATAGAACCGAACGAGTTCTCCATTTTTTCCGGTGTAATCGTCAGCATTGTTAAGTTGAACGGATACATGAAAGTAGCGCAAAATGCCCTTTGTTCGGTCAAACTCGATAGCAGCAGCTTTCTCTAGGGCTTCAGTGTACCCACTACGATACTCGCTAATTTTGGCTTTCACTTGATGGGCGCTAGTCACCGCGCCATTCTTGTATATGGCAAAATCGTCAGTGCTATCTAATTGGAGCTCGAAATCCTTGTCACCTTGATTGATTAGTTTGAGAGAATGATAAAGAGCAATTTTCCCTTGGTAGACATAGCCGCTCCACGTTGATACGGCAGTGGCTGGATAATCTGTATCCTTGTTGTTACTCACCCTACTTACCTCACAAATCGTATATTTCAGTTAAATGCTAATCATTATTGGTGTTTTTACAGAAATCGGATTTCAGACGAACACCATGAATACTCAGTTGTGAATGCGGCATTATGCTGCTGGTCCGCTTGGATGAAACGGTTATTAGGTACTCTGTGCCTAGCAACTCAAGAATTTTTGTAATTTTCCCAATTTCGTCGGAAAGAGCCTATAGATGCGTTTGCTCCAGCCCTTCGACCAGAGGGGTAGACCAGTTGAACACTACCTTCGGGGAGATCAAACAGGCTTTGAATTGTTTGAATAAGTGATGGTACTGCAGCATCTTTTCGTGCCGCTCTATGGCGTTTAGCCCCATTTGCCTTGTTTGCAACGCGCTGTAACTCTGCGACGGCGTCCGATGGATAATTAATGCCATCTGAAATGAGACCTGCATTTTTAATTTCTTTGAGTGTATGTCTAATGCCAATTACCCTATGTTTTTTTAGCAAGTCGCTCATAATTGCTTCTTCGGTTAGGTGTTTTGGTTCAACTGTTACATATGAGTGTTAATCATTCCGAATTTGTACTTGGAATGTTCACGTAATGAGACACAATTGTCGATTCCTATGGTAATTCCCCTGCAAAATACGCTCATTTTTAAGTAGAATTTTCTCGCAGCCTTTGAGGAGCTCTACATGAAAGCAGTACGTTATTTCGACCGCCAGATTATGGCTGTTTTAAAGTAGGCTGACGCCGATTTGGTCTTAGCTGATCTGTGCCGCAAGTATTACATGAGTAATGATTTTTATGAGCTAATTGTTCTGTGTCCCGGATAATTTCAACACTTCCATTTTTAACGCTAACTTCAAATCGATGAGAATGACTAGACTTAACTTTTGAAGAGGAAAAACATCCATAATCATTTAGGTTTTTAAATTCATAGTAAAAAAAAATTGACTTTATTTTGTTGTTGTTGTTGATCTTAATTAGATTGTTTTTAAGTTCTGAAAGCTCGCTATCTTTGTTTCTATTTTGGTTAATAGAATCAAAATAGAAGATAAAACTTTTCTCTATTATATTACCTTCCAGTTCAACCCCGATCTCGTCGGTCATTGCATTTGGGACGATAAAGTCTAGCAATGATTCATTGTTGACCGCTTTGGTTGTTACTTTAAATAAATTGAAATATATTAATATGTCATTATTTTCATTTGACACCTTGCAAAAAATGTCACTTAAACCAGTGTGTGAACCATTTGTTGGTCTTGTGTGTGGATTCTCGGTATAGCCGACATACTCAACATTACTGCTAATTCCTAAATCAATATTAGATTTATCCAAAAAATCATGAATTGAGGATGTGGTACTGTTACCACTCTCGTCAGTTAGAGTGATGTATTTATCCGTCAGGTCAATTTTTGGATTGCTAAATTTATTTAAAGTGACATTAAAAAACTTGCACCGTATAGTATCAGGTCGTTCCTCCTTTCCAATTAGTATATGAATTTTTGTTTTTTTTGTAATTGGATTATAACTTGGTCTTTTTTTTACATTAAACCTAACTTTAATTCTAGAACAGATGAAATATACAAAACGCTTTTCTAAATTCTCCTCAACAGACTTCTTAACTTCTTTTAGATAATCAACTATTAGTTTTCTTGTATCAAAATATTCAGCCACCTCTTTCGGGTTGACAACTAAATCGTACCAGTATTTATGATAAGTTTGGAGTTCTACTTTCCATTCTTTGTCTGACTCTTTGTAGATGTCGTTGTTTTTTATTGATTTAAAAAATCCTCGACTCAAAATAATCACCTTTTATAATTTAATATTTAATAGATAACTATTATTATTTATTTTTCACAGGAGTACTGATCGGTCAAAAGCGTAATCAAACGTAGTCCATTTGAATTCAGCACTACTGATGTTTCTTCTTTTGATATGCACCAAGTTTCTGCGAGTCTTAAAGCCACCGATAAAGCTTCCCATGGCATCACATTGATGCCTCGCATCTTAGCAAATGGTCCATCACTCTCCGAAACAACTCGATCAAGCGGCATTAGTGCCGCCAGCTTTCGACCATTTGCAGACTCCATCATTGCGGGACCAACACTGAACCAGCATCCGGATCTTGCAGCACGTCGAAGCAATGAAGGCGAGTCAGTAAACCAATGGAGTACTGCTGTGCCAAAGCCGGGATTCGCATCTAGAATATCTAGAACCCTGCTAGCTGCCGCTCGCGAATGGATGCTGAGAACTCGTCCGCCAAGTCGAGCGGCATTCTCTACAACGGATTTAAATATGTGCGTTTGGAGCTCAAAATGCTGGCTATATCGTGCAGAATTATCTAAACCAACTTCGCCGACGCCCGTGCAGGCATTCATTTGCGATAATAACATCTCCAGTTCGCTGTGCTTTTTATCCGCGATCTCAGGGTGAAGCCCTGGGGAAATGAAAATCTTCTGGGTGGCTGGCAGAACTCTTGAGGTTGCAGCGTATGCCTTTGGACTCGTCGTCACCAGCCACACAAACTCTGTTCGCTTCAGAGCTTCAGTGTAGATTTGCTTCGCGTCTGGATAGAGGTCCAGGTGGCAGTGAAAATCCATCACAGCACACAATCTCTTCGAAGCAATGCAGCCAGCTCAGCCAAGCCCTGCTCAGCAACGTGACGGTAGTGTGGACGGTCAGCGGCAGATGCAAAAGTCAACGTGGCTCCTAGGAAGGAATCAATCCCTCGTTGTTCAACAGTAAGCACAGCACAAGCCACCGCCATCGGGTCATCCGCACTCGTCTTTCCTGCCGTAGAGAGTGACGAGAATTTGTACCTTGTCGTGTCAGAGTAGCCCCAGCGTTGAATAGCAGCCTTGCGTACCATACAAGGCACGCATCGACCACAGTGCATTCGGTTGTAGGTGCGAAAGCGGCCACAACTCGTCGTGTTGCAGGCATAACTCGCTAACAAAGCTTGATCTGCACACTCAGCTAACATTTCTCCCTTCGTTTTGAACCGATATGGCATAGACAATTGGGCGTCAACACCAACGGCATCAAACAATTTCTGAAGCAGAGCCATGAACTGTGGATGTGTTGTTCTTGTGCTGAGGCTTGCCATCCGCCCCGGAAGCAACGGTGGGTTGATACTTATAAATCCGTTTTCTGGTACCAAAATATCAGGCCGTTTGACCGTCAGTAGTGAAGACGCCAGTACGGCAAGGCCATAGAATGCCATTGATCGCGCCCTAGTTGACGGCTCTTTTTTACCGCTGAAAACTACTTTGTGACTCCACTGTTGGTGCCAATCGCCCCCACCTAATGCATTGGCATATGTAATCTGTCGATCGGAATCTTCAAAAGCTCGCTGCGATACAAAAATTGGTCTGCGGCCCTGCGTTGTGGCATCTATTCCGCCAATCAGGCTATCTAATCCACCCGAAAGTAAAGCAACACAATCGCGGTCACATAACCGACGCTGCCCTCTTGGTGGTGTGGGACCGTTTGGTAGAAACCGAAGTTTCCAGAAATCTCCGGAGAGCACTCGAAGCATTTCTTCGGCAATAGTTCTGTTTGCCTCCCATGGACCGGGATCATTGAGCGTAATATCGAGCTCAATTTGACGAGTCCAGCCATCGGCGCTACCTTTTCGAAGAACGGCCACATCCGCCGCATAAACGGCAAAACAAAAGAGCATGAAATCCCACGTCGAAATCGATGGAGAATAGCCAGCTTTTTCAAGTTCACGTTGCCATCCACAGGCGATACGCCCGACGTCGGTTCGCGATGATGCTTCTAAAAAGGTAAATGCCCTAGTGCCAATTGGTAAGATCTCGGGCAGAGCATTAATACTTGAGCAAAGAATTTTCATGATTCTGTAAATACCGTAAGTGCATCTTGTAACGCTGAGGTCGCAATTTCACGCATCGAGCGCGGCTCACTACCTGCACGGACATTTTCGAATGAGCGATTAACAACCACCATTATGTAGTCGAGTACCTGTGCTAGGCGTTCTTGTATGACTCGGGGAGCGTATTTCAGCTTTTCAAAAACTCTACCAAGCTCAAGTTGAACACGGTTGTAGACATCGAACGCTACTGTGTATGACATCACATTGGCAATTTGATCGTCGGCAAGATCAAAGATATCTGCATTGGGGTCAACCTCATAAAGATGAGCAATCGCCTGATTCATTGCGTGCTTAGCAGATTCCTCATCAATGCTTCCCCCTGTTGGTACCAGCTTTTGTACAACTTCGAGTGCTGCATCCCCAGCTGATAGACCTCGTTGCTTTACTGAATCAACCCAAGCGTTGATGCCTGGATCTGTGCCGTCACGAGCAGCGGCTAGAAAGCCTCCCAAAGAGGAGGCTGCCACAGCACTCGTGCGCATGCGATTCGCAGCTTTTGCTGAGCCACCCATTCCCTTTTTAACGAAACTCGAAAGACCTCGCTTCAGATCCGAACCACTACCTGAGCGCACGAACCCCGTCAGAGCTCTACGCGCCTCCTGATAACGACCCGGCGGCGCAACAGTCGGGCCAGTTTCAGGCGGTGGGGTGGTTTGGTTGCCCTCTGATCCATGTGTATCAGCTTCGCCAGGAACAACGCTATGCGATATGGGCTTGTCGGCGTGACTAGAATCAATGCCGCCTTCAGCACCACTTAGCCATGGAGGGTCAAAAGAAACGCCCGATCCGGCTCCCATACTTGAAGTCGACGTACCCATTTATTTCTTCTTCCTCGCGTTTTCAATTGCACGCTTGACGGGCGGCGGCATCTGGTCATCCAGCTCCCACTTTGATAGAACTCCTTTCATCCAATCGCAATCTATCAATGCCGATACCAATCCTGGTGCGAGCTGAATGACAGGAGCCTGGCTCACAAGCGCAGCCGCACGAGCCCCAGCACTTGAATGAACGCGAGAGACCTCTACCAGCATCAATACTTCTTCAGCCTTCTTCCAAGTGCGGCTAGACCGCCGGAGTTCCCATGCACGAGCCATGGCAAGACCAGATTGGAAGTCACCAGCATCTCGAATCTGCTGTTTCAACGCTTCATTCGAATTTCGAGCAGCCACTAGCGCATCACGCAATGCCTTTCCTGTTGCGTTCAGATCATCTGCCCCAAAATCCCTTACGGTGCTATCGCGACTGAGATGCAGAATGGGTCGCATATCCATATTCCCAAGTAGAGGCTCAAGCTGTAGCCACTCACGAATAAACGATTTGTCGCCAAAGGGTGATGAAAGCTTCTCTTCCTGATTCTTTGCTGCCACCTCTGCGTCGTGAAGGATCCCAATCCTTCCTTCGCTTTCTGCGGAGACCTTTTCTGCCAAAGCATTCGCAACTGACTCGTCACACCGCTCAAGCAAGTGCCACTTAGCCAACACTTGAACGTCCACATCGATTTTTTGTGGTTTGGCCAATGCCTTGCGCAGAAACACTGTATTGAGGAATCGTTTGATTAACCGGGGGTTGGCTTGAACCGTGCTTGCACTAAAAAGCAGTGGTGCCAGCCTCTCGGCTAAACCCATTAGGCTGAGCAATTCTGTATCGCCCTTCGGTACCAGAGTTTCTAGAAATGCGAGATCAACAGATTTCCCTGTCCAGGTTTCCCGCAACCGAGCTTCCACATTGGTTTTAGCAGCCTCGAAATTCTTGGTGTCTAGCTGATTGCTGCGATGCGCTCGCTCCAAAAATAGCAGTGCTGTGTATGCCTTGGTCTCATTGGAGCCAAGCCTCGGTACGCGCAGCGGAACTTGAATCAACTTGTCAAAATAATTAGTAGCGACGTCATCGTCCAAGCCGGTGCCAGCAAAATGCACACGAACGGCACCACGGATGAATACATCATCTGCCGCGATGACAAATGCACTTCGACGCAAGAATAGTAGCAGTCGGATAGCCTCTAGCGTTGAAATGGCTGTCTTCGGTAGGCATCTATCGAGGTCATCAACAAAAACCACCAAAGTGATATCTAACTCTATGAGTAATTCTTCAAGCGCACTGCGGAAGGACTGGATTTCTTTTGGTAGCGAAACGGGAGTGGCTTCATTCAAGAGGCCAGTGGTGGCTTTCGATGCATCTTTGGCTGCTGTAATTCCATCATTAATCGACTCACTCTTCACTGCATTAGCACCAGCTTCAAACACTTTTCCAATTAGGCCGACCGGAACTCCTGTGATCAGTGTTGCTGCAACTTCACCGCCAAGTTGCGCTAGTCGCAGAAAATTTATTCGTTTGACGAGGGATTTTGCCTTGTCTAGAAGTCCAGCGTTCTGGGCAGCTGCCTCAAGTACTGCATCTCCAACCGTCTGTAGCAACGCCGTGCGAGCATCTTCAAAGCCTTGGTAAAGCCATGGATTGAAAGTTACTACCACGAACTTTGAATTTTCCGCCTCCGCGACTTTCTCACCGGCTGCTTGCTTGAGCGACAACTCGGACGCGACCATCCGTACTAGCGACGACTTCCCTGCACCCCAACCTCCCGAGATACCAATCGAGATTGGTTCGCCTCCAGTGTCTCGAATGAGCTCTGCACAGGCCTTTGCTACAAGGCGGAAGTTAACATAGTCAACAGTGGTTTCGTTGTCGTGCCACATTAGCCGTTCCTATAGCTTTTGGGCTTCACTGACTTAGCGCGTGTTTTCACCATGTTAAAGTTTCACCAAAGTAAATCTAAATTATTTAACCAACAAATGTACTGTGTTTAACAGTGTTTTACTAGAAAAATCCTTTGTTTTTCGTCAGTTTTTGTAAGTTTATATGGGCAGTAACACTATTTTGAGGTGATCCACCCACAAAATCAGCTCATTTTTAAGTAGAATTTTTTTCGCAGTCTTTGAGTAGTTCTACATGAAAGCCATAAGCAATTGATAACGCCAAATTATGGCGATTTAAAGCAAGCCGAAGCCCGCTCGACCGTTCCTGATCTGTGCCGCGAGCACGGCATGAGTTCTGTTTCTTTCTACGAGTGGCGCGCTAAATTTGGTGGTATGGATGTATCGATGATGACGCGGATGAAAGAGCTGTAGGATGAAAAAAAGCGCCTTAAAAAGATGTTCATCTAAGCTCAAATGCAGGCTGACATCATCAAGGAGGCCATGTCAGAAATCATCTGAAACATCTCAGCGTCGCGAGATGGCTTGCCGTTGAAACCAAGTCCGTGTCCATTCGTGCGGCGTGCGCTAGTTTTGCGATTAGCACAACTTGCTATCGCTATATTCGTAAGCTGGATGCAGAAAATGCCCAAATCGCTGATTCATTGGTCCAGCTCACGGAAACACATCGTAACTGGGGCTTTGGCCTCTGCTTTTTGCATTTTCGCAACGTCAGGAAAAAGGGTTGGAATCATAAACAGGTCTACCGAATTTATTGCGATTTAGAATTAAATCTGCGGATTAAGCCTAAAAAACGCATCGATCGCGAAACACCAGCGCCATTAGCGGTGCCAGCAAATGAAACAGGGGCGATAGATTCTAAGCACGCCCCAATGAGCCGATGGCCGCAGCATTCTCTTATTTAACGTAATTGATTATTTTAATCAGGAAGAATCAGGTATTGAAATCGATTTATCTTTACCTGCAGAGCGCGTAATTCGCAGCCTGAATCAAATCATTGAATGGCGCGGCAAGCCTAAGCGAATTAGGTCCGATAATGGCCCTGAATATATTAGCCATCTGCTAAAGAATTGGGCAGAACAACAATCGATTGAATTGGCTTATATTCAGGCTGGCAATCCGCAGCAAAACGCATATATTGAGCGTTATAATCGCACCTTACGTTATGAATGGCTGGCCTGCGATGACTTTGAAAGCCTTGCCGAAGTGCAAGAAACTGCAACGCAATGGCTTTGGACTTACAATAACGAGCGCCCGCATATGCGGATTGGGCGGCATCATCCCGAAGCAAAAACTGGCATTACATGCCTAGCCTCTACTTTTATGTGTGCTTAAAAACGGGGGGATTACCGTTTATCCAAGTCAAGCCGTTTGATTCTTTCGGCAACGTCATGCTTTTTCAGCGACGTTTCGGTTTCTAGGCGCAGTTCGTCGTCGGTGAGCATCCATCTGCTCGCATCGTTGAGCACAATCGAGGTCGTGGTGTCCTTGAGCTGGGTGATGAAGGTGGCTGCCGCAGTGTCGGAATACTCTAGCGGAATGAGCGGAAGTTTCTTAGGATGTGCATTTTTCCTGTCGCTTAAAAGCGCTGCAACAGCGTCACAGATTTTGATCATCGACGTGAGGAAACGCATCTGGCGTGTTTCGTAGGAGGCTTCGTTCTTGGCGTCGACGTAGGAGTCCGCTACGGCGGTATCGAACACATGAACCGACCTGAGCCGTGGGAGTCCTTTGGCATCTGCTTGCCATTGGAGCAATTCGTTCCCAGTGGCAGTGGAAATCACCACCTCGCAGGAAGGGATGGTATATGTCGAACTGAAAACGTCGGGGAGGAGGTCTGATTTGTGGCGTGTGCCGCAGGTATGTTTCAAAAGTCTCGCGAATCCGGACTTGCCGGTCCCATTCATTCCGAATACCACTGACAAGTCTGAATTGCCGAAATCGAGGCTCGCGTTGTGCCGTATTGCGTTTACTCCAACGACTTTATCTAGCTTCGTGAGCTTGAATGAAGCCGAACCGGCGGCGGAGCCCAGCATCCCGTATGTGACTGTTTCGAAAATCGTGCCAGCTTCGCCATTAGCCTCTGCTACACATAGGTCGGCCAACTGCTCTATCTCTTCTTCCGAGGGGAATTTTCGACTGGCAGCAAGCCGGGTCGCCGCTGTTTGAACCCACTTTGGCCTAGTTGAGAACCACTGCACAAACTCATCTTTTTGAACTTCAACTTCTGCAGTTGCTTCCATTTATCTGTCCTTTATTGTAATCTTTCTGGCATTTTATCCTACAAGACATCAATTACATAGCTGAGCCCATCAATATCTTGAATCGCTGAGACGCTGAGAGTTTTCTAGACAATTTCGGGCCGATCAGAATGTTGCTTTTCATAAACTACCGGAGATAAGTCGTTAGTGTATTCGTGCCGTTCCTTGCAGTAGAAAGCGTTTCGGAGTGATTGAAGAGATCTTTTTGGACTGCTTCACTTTTAGTGCCTTCGGCACATCAATTTTGGTGCGGGAATCCCCCGCAGCGGACTCACTTTCTTGAACGGCCAAGAAAGTAAGCAAAGAAGGCCGCCCCACGAAGCACGAAGGCCCCTCATCTGCGGACAATCGAGCGGCGGCTGCGGGACTCGCTTCGCTCAAACATCCTCGCCGAAACCCCGCCCGCTTGTTCCTCGCTTCGGCGTGCTTCAAGGGGATTCTCAAGCCCTGTGCTACGAGTGCAGCATGGATATTTTTTCTTTGTGTGCAGCGGAAATACTATTTTTTGTCGTATGGGCTTAAGCAAAGCACTGAGCGTATTTGTTCCAAACATATAGTTGATGCTTTTATTTCTTTTAAGAAGTATTTGACTGCCTTAATTCCTAAAAATTGAAATTAAGGTTTGGAATTAGCAAACAGCTTGGAAAGCGATAAACGCGCTCTTTGCATGGGGCTTTAAAGTCCCCTTGAAGCACGCCGAGCGAGGAACAAGCGGGGTGGGGTAGTCGTCAATTCGTGTTTGAGCGAAGCGAGTTGAATTGACGCCACCTCGATTGTCCGCAGTGAGGGGATTTCGTGCTGGTCGGGGCGGCCTTCTTTGGCTTCGTTTCTTGGCCGTTCAAGAAAGGAAGGCCCCAGCGGGGGCTACCCGCACCAAAATCAACGTGCCGAAGGCACTAAAAACCTAGTCTCAGTAGCCAGTCTGCTGGCTGGATATTTACGCCACCCCACCCCCAATATGCACCGCCAACCAAACCGCCCCATCACTCACTTCCAGCACGGTGTGTGGGGTGTGGGCGGGGATAAACAGGTAGTCGCCGCTTTGTAGTGCTACGGTTTTGCCCGCCACATCTAGCGCAGCTTGGCCTTGTAGCAGCAGTACCCATTCATCTTGGGGCTGGATGTATTCGGTGTGGGCGATGCGGGGGGAGCTGATGATGCGCTCTATTAGCAGGCCGGGCTGGCTGTGCAAAGGCTCAAAACGCTCGCCCGTGGCTGGGGGGATGCTTTCGTGAAATATATTTTGCGGCATGGCGTTCTCTGCGATTTTTGGTGGAAGGCGGTGCGGGCTCTAATCTTAAAGATGGCACTGTATTCCTTTGTATTGCCTGAATTGTATATTTATATGTCGTAAGCATGCACGTAGTATGTAGGTCTACCCTAGAGGGCCTGCCGTATGCTGCTTGCTTCATTGAATTCGTTTAAAAATCGCTTATCTGATTTGCCGCAAATGGCTTGGGGCTTGGCGGGGGCGTTGTTTGTTAATCGCCTTGGCGTGATGGTAAAGCTGTTTATGGCTTTGTATCTGCGGGAGGTGTTGGGGTTTTCGATTGATACCATCGGCTGGTTGCTGGCGTGCAGCGGGGCGGGTTTATTGCTGGGGTCTTACGCTATTGGTGTGCTGAGCGATCATATGCCAACAGGCAAACTGGCTGTGCGGCTGATGTTTGCCAGTGGCGTGCTCTTGCTTAGCCTTACATTACTTGAGTCGGCTTGGCTGTTGGCACTGTTGTTATTTTTATCGGGGGTGTGCGATGGTGGGGGGCGGCCTCTTAACCAGCGCCTGATTATGGAAAACTGCAGCTTGGCAGAGCGGCCACGGGCGCAGGCTTTGAATCGGGTGGCGGTTAATTTGGCGGCGGCTTTCTGGCTACGTTGGGCTTTGCGGCGCTGGAGCGGTGCCGCTGGCTGGCAGTGCGCCAGCCGGGCCAGAGCAGGGGCTGGTCTCGCCTTATTCGGATGGGCCCTTTATGGTTTTTTTGCTGGTGGGGGTAATGCTGGGGCTGGCTTACGAAACGGTTAACAGCATGCTGGGCAACTATCTGCTGGATTTTTATCAGCTGGGCGCAGGGGCTTTGGGCTGGCAATTTACGATTAATGGGCTGCTAGTGGTGGCTTTACAGATTCCATTAACCCGCGCTACAGAGCACTGGGGCGAGCGCGGCCAGCTTGCGCTTGGCGCTATCTTGCTGGCGGTTGGGCTGGGCATGCTGCCTTTTGGGGTGGAATGGGGCTTTGCCTATGTTTGCCTTTCTACCGCGATTTGGACCATAGGTGAAATCTTGTTTATGCCCACAATGAGCGTGCTGGTGATGCAGCGCGCCGAGGGGCGTAAAAGCGGCCATTATTTTGGGCTTTACGGGGTGTGCTGGAGTGTCAGTATGCTGATTTCACCGGTATTTGGCAGCCAGATATACAGCCATTTTGGCGGGCATAGCGTGTGGTTTGCCTGTGCTATTTTGGCCATTTTGGCGGTGCCGCTGATGGATAGGGCGGCAGTTAAAATGGCACCCTGCGCGGTTTAAGATTTCATCTGGAAAAAACCAATCACGTCTTCCAGCTTTTGCGCGTGCATGGATAATTCATCGGATGTATTGGATAAATCTTCTGCGGCCATTGCGGTGGCTTGGGTGACGTTATTTAATTTGGTGGCGGATAGGTTAATTTGCTCAATGCCAATAAATTGCTCGCGTGATGCGGCGGAGATTTCTTGAACTAGATCGGCGGTTTTTCTAATGGATGGCACAATCTCATTGAGTAATGCGCCTGCGTGTTCGGCTTGCTCTACGCTATTGCTGGCTAGAATGCTGATTTCTTGCGCGGCGGTTTGGCTGCGCTCGGCTAGTTTTCTGACTTCGGCGGCGACCACGGCAAAGCCTTTGCCTTGCTCTCCCGCGCGGGCTGCTTCGATAGCGGCGTTAAGGGCTAATAGATTCGTTTGGTAGGCGATATCGTCAATAATGCTGATTTTTTTGGCAATTTCGCGCATGGCCAATACGGTTTTTTTAACTGCTTCGCCGCCTGCAATGGCATTCATGGATGAATGCGCGGAGATATCTTCGGTAATGCGGGTATTTTCATTGTTTTGCGCCACGGTAGCGGTTAGTTGTTCTAAATAGGCGCTGGTTTCTTCGATGCTGGTGGCTTGCTCCATGGCGTTATACGTTAAGCCTTTGGCCGATGAATTAATTAAATGTGCTGTTTTAGCTAGCAAGTGCGATGTTGCCGAGATCTCTATCAGTACTTCATTGAGCTTTTCAACCATGCTGTGCAGGGCAAAGAGCAAGCTATTTTCATGTGTGGCTGAAAGCTGGCCACGTAAATCCCCCGCCACTACATCTAAGACCAAACGCCGCGCTTCGCCAGGGCCACAGCCAATTCTATTGATAATTCCCATATAGGTCTGGGAAATCAGTATTAATGAAAAAATACAAATAAGTAGCGTAGCTAGGCTAACAATATAAAATAAATTTTGTTTTTTACTATTTAATTGAGTAATGCTAGGTCTATTTTGAGCGCTTTTCATTAATTGATCAGATAAAAGAGATAACTCTTGAATGTCTGATTTATTGAATGCATGGATTAGGTTTATTTCTTGCGCGTTAAAGCCCGTTTCTTGAATAAAAGTATCTGTTTTACTTTTATTGATGAGCTGAGGGTCTCTACCTAATTGTTGACTAAATAGCATCGCTGAATTTTGCTGCTGCTGGGCAGTAAAAAGCTGCTCGCCTGCTTGGTTAAAAATATAGATACACACATAAAGTAGCAACATGAGCAGCACAAAAAATAATGCTCTAGAGACAAAGATTTTTTTCATGCTTGGCATAGCCATTTTTATCCTCCCAGATTACAGACGCCAAGCTATCTATCGTAGCTTACCTATCATTCTATAAAGTTAGCTCTTGCACATGGCTTATAGCAAGGCCAGATTGCCTTGATTGCGTGTTTTGCTTGCGCTTCCTTAGCCGCCGCTTGGCAAGTAAAAAGTGTTTTAGAGGGTGAGATCAAGCGCTGCATCGGGTAAACTCCGCCCTCAAATTGACGGTCCATCCTTTACGCGGATGACCACCTGGAGATTAAAAAATGAAGCAAGAGCAAACTCAGCCGATTGTGGTGGCTGCGCTGTATAAATTTGTAACGCTGGCCGATTTTGAAGCGCTTAAAGAGCCGCTATTGCAATCCATGCTGGATAACAATGTGAAGGGCACTTTGCTGCTGGCACAAGAAGGCATTAATGGCACGGTAGCAGGCTCCCGCGCGGGGATTGATGGCTTATTGGCGTGGCTAAAAAGCGATGCACGCTTTATTGATGTGGACCACAAAGAATCGTATTGCGATGAGCAGCCGTTTTACCGCAGTAAAGTTAAATTAAAGAAAGAAATCGTCACCTTGGGCGTGCCAGGCGTTGACCCGAATCTGGCCGTGGGCACTTATGTAGAGCCAGAGGATTGGAATGCGCTGATTAGCGACCCTGAAGTGTTGCTGATCGATACGCGCAATGATTATGAAGTGGCAATTGGCACGTTTGAAGGCGCAATTGATCCTAAAACGGCCAGTTTCCGCGAATTCCCAGATTATATTAAGCAGCATTTCGACCCCGCCAAACACAAGAAAGTCGCCATGTTTTGCACCGGTGGTATTCGCTGCGAAAAAGCATCCAGCTATATGTTGGGCGAAGGTTTTGAAGAAGTCTTCCACCTTAAAGGCGGCATTCTTAAATACCTAGAAACAGTAAAGCAGGAAGAAACCAAGTGGAATGGCGACTGCTTTGTGTTTGATAACCGCGTCACTGTTCGCCACGATTTAAGCGAAGGCGATTTCGATCTATGCCACGCTTGCCGTCAGCCAGTATCTGTGGAAGAGCGCCAATCGGCACATTATGTGGCGGGGATTAGCTGCCCACATTGCTGGAATTCGCTCAGCGAAAAAACCCGCAATGGCGCACGTGAAAGACAAAAACAGATTGAGCTGGCTAAAAAACGTAATCAGCCTAATCCACTTGGTCGAGTAATGAAAAAGGCAGAAGAGTAAGAAATGCACGCCAAATTTATTGTTTTAAATTTATTAAATTTCTTACATTTTAGTGATATAAAATAAATTAGTATTTTCTTATTTAATTGAAAAACCCTGCGTAAAGTGCGGGGTTTTTTTGTCAGTAAATTTTATGTTTTATTAGTAAGAAAAATTATCTACCAATTAACTTGAAATAGCCTATCTTCTAGTTAAATCAGTATGTTTTTTTTGGGGTAATTATATGTCGCTGAAGCATAGATTGTTTCTGATGAGTTTTTCAGGCGTGATCGCTGTATTGTTGATGGGATTTATTGGGCTGATGGGGCACAATGCATCGCAAAATAGTGTATCTAGCTTACTAGGTAGCCTGAATGGAACGCGCAATCAAATGGAGGCCGACATGATGCACGATGCAATACGTGGGGATGTCTTGTCTGCGTTATTGGCTTTAAAAAACCAAAATGTGGCAGAGATTGATTCTGCTGAAAAAGATTCAAAAGAGCATGGTGCACACTTTATAGAATTATTTGAGCTTAATGAAAAAAATATTGTTGACCATAGACTTAAAAATAAAATTTCAGAAGTAAAACCAATGGTTGTTACATATATCAATGCCGCGCATGCTATTTTTAAAGTAATTAAAGAAACGCCTGCCCAAGCGGATATTGCGCTTCCCGAGTTTCAAAAACAATTTGAAGTGCTCGAAAAATCAATGGCAGAATTATCTGATCTGATTGAAGCGCAATCCACCACACAAACTAATTACTCTAATGAGATATTTGAAAAATATAAAATAATTATGTCGGTTTTTCTTGGCTGTGTGATTTTAGTGATGATGAGTATCTCGAGCGTTATATCCAAGCAAATTACCGGCGTGATGAATTATGCTATTTCAATTGCTAGGGATATTGAGCGCGGCGATTTAAGAAACACGATTAAAATTAGCCGTAAAGACGAAATGGGGCAGTTATTGTTTTCTTTAAGTGAGATGCAAAATCACTTAGCAAAAATGATTTCGCAGGTCAATGATAGTGCCGCCGAGGTCATGAGTCTTGGCAACGAGTTAGCTGGGCAATCTGGTTTAATTAAAAGTGCATCAGAAAATCAGAATGAATCTGCAGAAACCATTGCAGAATCGATCAGCCAAATGGTGCAGAGTATTGCACAGGTGAATAGTAGTGCTCAACGCGCGCAGGCTTTGTCTGAGGAGTCTGCAGGACTCTCTACAGATGGAGCAAGAATGATAGAAGATGTACTGATTGGCATGGATGCGGTAGAGCGCTCAGTGCTAGAAACATCAAATATTATTCGCGAGCTGGGCTCACAGTCAGATCAAATTGACTCGATAGTCAATGTGATTAAAGAAATTGCCGATCAAACCAATTTATTAGCTTTAAACGCTGCGATTGAGGCAGCCAGAGCGGGCGAGCAGGGCCGAGGCTTTGCTGTGGTTGCGGATGAAGTCCGCGTTTTGGCGCACCGAACCACCCAAGCCACGCAGGAAATTTCTAAGGTTATTGAGAAAATCCTTGCGGGTACGCAATCTGCAATTCTTAGTATGGATACAGGGGTAAGCCGTGTTAAAACCGGTAATGAGCTGGCCAAAGCGGTGGCGTTGGTTGTGCAGCGCACTAGTTCTGGCTCGAATGATGTGATTGACTCGGTGGTGGATATCGCTGCAGCGATGGACCAGCAAGACAAAGGGAGTTCGCTGATTTCTAATGGGATTAAGCGGATTGTTTCGATGTCAGGTGATAATGTGCTGGCAACTCAGCGCGCTGTTGATACAACAGCGCGTCTAAATGAGTTGGCCAGTCGAATGAAAGGGTTGATTGCGCAGTTTAAATTGAGCGTCAGCTAAGTTTATTCGCCGATATTTATTTTGGTATAGGAATCACGGTCAATATCGATAATCTCTGTACGGATTTGAATATTTAATTGTGCAGGGTGATCAATATGAATGGCTTGGGCGAGCGTTGCAGCTAAAGATTTTTTAACCTCTGCCGAGCGCCCGCTCAATATACGCAGCTTAATATGAATAAAAGCGCGGCCCTCGCCCACATTCCCAATCAGAAAATCATCAAAGCCAGTTGCACGGCTTTGGATTTCATTTTCAATAAACTGCCCAGATTCAATCAGCGCGGTATTTAATTGCAATAGGGCCGCTTGAGCGTCAAATGAAAGATTTTTGCTGTATTCAAGATTAAGGTGGGGCATGGTAGGCCTACGTCAGGTATGGCTGAGAATCAGCCAAAACCTGATCATAGCGCTCTTTATTGAGCATGCTCAAGCTGGGATGTTGGCAATGACTTGGTGCTCGTATTCGCCGGATGTTGAATATGGTGCACCGTACGCTGCGGGAAAGGAATCGAAATTTTTGCCGCATCAAACGCTTTTTTGATGTTTTCAGTGGTATCAAAAAAGATAGGCCAGTAATGTTCGCTATTGGCCCAAACGCGTACCGTAAAATTAACTGAGCTTTCGGCCAGTGAAGAAACCACCACCATTGGAGCAGGGTCTTGGTGGATGCGGTGGTCTTTATTCAGCACCGATAAAATCACTTTACGTGCGTGATCGATATCATCGTCGTAGCCAATACCAAAGACAAAATCAACGCGGCGGGTGGGCATTGCCGAATAGTTTGTGAGGTTGCCATTGGCTAATGGGCCATTAGGCACCACAATTAATTTATTATCGGCAGTACGCAAACGCGTAGTAAAGATTTGAATCCCTTCTACCGTACCTGCTTGGCCTTGTGCCTCGATATAGTCGCCCGCTTTAAATGGCTTAAACATTAAGATTAATACACCACCCGCAAAATTGGCGAGGCTACCTTGTAATGCCAAACCAATGGCTAAACTGGCCGCACCTAAAATAGCGATAAATGATGTGGTTTCAATACCTATCATTGAGGCGGCACTAATCAGTAGTAGCGCTTTCAATGCCACATTGGCAAGGTTGCCTAAGAAGTGGCGCAAAGTGGGTTCAACATGACTGCGAGTCAGCATTTTTTCTAGCAATTGCGTGGCAATGCCAATTAATTTCCAGCCGATAAAGAGCGTGAGCAGGGCGGAAAATAATTTTGGAGCGTAGCTGATGGCTTGGGCTTGTAGTATTTCAATCCAATTCATTCGATACTCATTTTTTTGGGTTGTAGTGCCTCCAATTGTCACAGAAATGGCGGCGTATTCATAGAGGATAAATTCCGCGTTAAATAGGAAATGCTGCACACATCATTTTTTGACCGCTTTGCTGAGTTGATATAAAAAAGTCTGCAGATATGGAGAACACAGAGAGGGCTAAAAAAGAGCAGGAAAAACAGATTAAACTCTTCATCTGAGCTGTTTTAAGTGTTCTTTCAGAGTGTTTATTTTTTTCTACGTCTACAGACCTTTTGTTGTTTTTATCTGCCAATTTCTCTCGCATATTCATCCACGCATTTTAGTGCTAGCGCTACAAATTCGGCGGCTTGTGCGCGGCTCATAATGAGGGGCGGGGCGGCGATCATGCTGTCGCCGGTGGCGCGCATGATCAGTTTATTCTTTAGGCAAATATCGCGGCAGCGTAGTGCCATTTCGCTGCCGTTGCTAAAGCGCTTGCGGCTGGCTTTGTCTTCCACCAAGGTCACTGCAAACAAAAAGCCCAAGCTACGTACATCGTCTACTAGCGGGTGTGCATCGAAAGCGTCGTGCCAGAGCTGGGCGGCGTAGGGGGCGACGTCTTGGTTCATGCGCTCGATAATCTTTTCATTTTGCAGAATATGAATATTGGCGACGGCAACCGCGCATGCCACGGGGTGGCCGGAGTAGGTAAAGCCGTGGTTAAAATCTCCACCTGCAATCAGTACGTTGGCTACTTTATCGTGTATTAGCACGCCACCAATTGGGATATAGCCAGAGCTTAAGCCTTTGGCGATGGTCATGAGATGTGGGCGAATGCCGTAGTGCTCGCTGCCAAACCATGAGCCGGTGCGGCCAAAACCGCAGATCACTTCATCAGCAATCAGTAAAATTCCATAATGATCGCAAATGCGCTGGATTTCCGGCCAGTAAGTGGAGGGGGGGATAATAATGCCGCCCGCGCCCTGCACCGGTTCGCCAATAAAGGCGGCGACGTTTTCAACGCCTAGCTCTAGAATTTTGTCTTCTAGCGCTCTGGCGGCTTTAAGCCCGTATTCTTTGGGGCTAAGCTTGCCGCCATTGGCGAACCACCAAGGCTGCTCAATATGGGCAATACCGGGGATGGGTAAATCGCCCTGCTCGTGCATATAGTGCATGCCACCTAAGCTGGCCCCGCCTATGGTTGAGCCGTGGTAGCCGTTGATGCGCGAGATGATGGTTTTTTTCTTAGGTTGGCCCAGCGTGGCCCAGTAATGGCGAACCATGCGAATAATGGTGTCGTTTCCTTCTGATCCTGAGTTGGTATAAAAAACGTGATTAAAGCCATCGGGGGAGATTTGCGCCAGTAGGCTGGATAACTCAACCACCGGCGGGTGGGTGGTTTTAAAAAAAGTATTGTAGAAAGGGAGTTCTAGCATTTGCTGGTAAGCCGCATCCGCCAGCTCACGTCTTCCGTAGCCAATATTGACGCACCATAGGCCGCTCATGGCATCAAAAATCTTGTGGCCGTCCGAGTCATATAAGTAAAGCCCCTCGCCACGAACAATCACTCGTGAGCCGTGGGTATTCAGTGCCGCCGTGTCAGAAAAGGGATGAATATGATGGGCGGCATCTAGTGCTTGGTATTCGCTGGTACTGCGGCCAAGGTTGGAGTGGTCTTGGTTGATGAGATTTGGATTCATCGAGTGTCTCCTTGTTTCTGGGTGGGCCTGTGCCCACGCGATAATTTGAATGTGGTGTGTTGTTTGCAAATAAAATCAAAAACTAAAGGCATTATTAGTGCCTTCGGCACGTTGATTTAGGTGCGGGTGCCCCCGCGGGGGCGTTCTTTTCTTGCTTCGCCAAGAAAAGAACCAAAAGAAGGCGACCCCACGAAACACGAAGGCCCCTCATCTGCGGACAATCGAGCGGCTGCTGCGGAACTCGCTTCGCTCAAACAGTCCTCGCCGAAACCCCGCCCGCTTGTTCCTCGCTTCGGCGTGCTTCAAGGGGGAATTTAAGCCCCGTGCGGTGAATAGCGATAAAAATTTAGGTTACTGACGCTGAAACTACTTAAAACCTAAGATCTGCCCCGATTTTAAAAGGGTTTCCTCCGTGAAACTCCGTGTTCTCTGTGCTCTCCGTGGTTCAAGGTTTGGGTTTTGCAACATCACACATGCAGCAGTAAATGTTTCCTTTCCCATGGGCTGATGACTTTGGCGTATTCCACGTATTCGGCTTCTTTTACCGCGCAATAGGCTTTGATAAATCGCTCTCCCAGTAGCTTGGATATCGGGGCGCAATCGCTGAGGATTTGCGTGGCGGCGTCTAGCCCACGGGGGAAGGCGAAGGGTAGGGTGTAGGCGTCGCCGGTGAGGGGCTCAGTGGGTTTTAGCTGTTCTTCTATGCCCAAATAAGCACAAGCCAGCGTGGCGGCGAGGGCCAGATAGGGATTGCAGTCCACGCCGGGCAGGCGGTTTTCTATGCGGCGGGCGGCGGGGTCGGAGTGTGGCACGCGTATGCCGCAGCTGCGGTTATCAAAGCCCCATTGCACATTGATGGGCGCGGCGTAGTAGCGGGTTAGGCGGCGGTAGCTGTTTACAAAGGGGGCAAATAGCGCGATCACCTGCGGGAAGTATTTTTGCATGCCCGCTACCGATTGATAAAACACGTCGCTGGGCGTGCCGTCGATGTTCGAGAACACATTCTGGCCGCTGATTGCATCCACCACACTCATATGGATATGCATGGCTGAGCCTGGCTCGTTTTCCATGGGTTTGGCCATAAAAGTGGCGTACATATTGTGGCGGATCGCCGCTTCCCTTACGGTGCGTTTAAATAGAAATACTTGATCGGCCAGCTCTAAGGCATCGCCGTGCAAAAAGTTGATTTCCATCTGGCAAGCCCCCACTTCGTGGATCAGTGTGTCGATCTGCAGGCCCTGCGCATCGCAGTAATCGTAAACATCTTCAAACAAATCGTCGTATTCATTGACCGCGTCAATCGAATACGCCTTGCGGCCTGTTTCTGGCCGACCGGTGCGCCCAAGTGGCGGCTGCAGTGGCAGATCTGGGTCGCGGTTGATATCGACTAGATAAAATTCCATTTCTGGTGCAACGACTGGCTTCCAGCCGCGCTCTTCATAGAGTTTTAATACGCGGCGTAGTACATAGCGTGGCGATAGCTCAACGGGGCTGCCGTCAAAGTAAAAACAATCGTGAATCACCTGAGCCACGGGGTCTTTGGCCCATGGAACGATGCGTATGGTGTTGGGGTCGGGAATCAGAATCATGTCCGGATCGGTGACCGGTGTGATGTTTTGGGCGTATTCGCCGGTGACGGTTTGCACCAGCACGGTAATAGGCAGGCGCATGCCTTCGTCTTCGCTGAATTTTTCTTTGGGCACAATTTTACCGCGGGCAATACCGGTGAAATCGGGGGTAACACATTCCACTTCAGTGATTCGGCGTTCTCGCAGCCAGTCGCTAATTAAGCTCATGGTGCCTCCCTTTGGGGGTTGTTAAGACGGACTGGCCTGCATCTTTATATAAATTTAATACGGGCCTGCTGTGTTTTTACAATTTCTTTCTTTTTGATTGCATAGGATTAACGTGTCGATTACTCCTAGGAGTGTGCTGGTGAAACCCATTGCAATCTGTCGTCATGAGGCCACTCAAGGGCCGGGCTATTTACAATCCTTTTTAGATAAACACGGCGTGCCTTATCGCGTATTTGCCATTGATGCGGGGGATACTCCTCCTCGTTGTGCCGCCGAATTTAGTGGCGTGGTGATTCTGGGCTCTAATGCCGGTGTTAACGATGGCCTCGCTTGGATTAAGCGGGAAGAAGCGCTACTGAAAGATGCTTTACGGCTGGAGCGCCCCATTCTTGGCCATTGTTTTGGCGGGCAATTGCTATCCAAAAGCTTGGGGGGCGAGGTACGTCGTAATAGCGTCCCGCAAATCGGTTGGGGCAAGGTGCTGGTGACCAAGTTTGATGAGGCGCGCCACTGGCTGGGCGATAAGCGTGAGCTGGATTTGTTTCACTGGCACTTTGATACCTTTGAAGTGCCGCGTGGTGCCAAGCGGATGTTGTTTGGGTATTACTGCATGAATAAAGGCTTTGCCCTTGGCCCGCATTTGGGGCTGCAATCGCATCTGGAAGTCACCGCGCAGAGTATTCGGCAGTGGTGTGCCGAAGACAGACAGGTGTTGCAGCAGTGGCAAGCACAAAGCTCGGTGCAGAGCGAGGCGCAGATTTTGCATCGCTTGGATGAAAAAGTAGCCGTGCTGCACCAAGTTGCCGATCATGTTTACCGGCAGTGGCTGGGAGGGGTATCGGGTGCTCTGCATGCGCACTTGGCCAGAACACAGCGGCCAAATGGTGGTGCTGGCTGGCTGGAGGCGCTTAAATAGGGGCATGTATTTGCGCATAGGCTCACCTTTTTCTAGCGCTAAGTTGACGCTGTGTACACGCCGCCGCAAATCCTGCCAGCATGACCATAGAGAGTGAATTGTCTTGAAATTTCCACTCTGGATGCCATTGCACCGCCAGCGCAAAGCTGGCGGCATGGCTCACGCTAAAGGCTTCGATCAGCCCATCGGGGGCAAGGGCTTCTATCTGTAAGCCGGCTCCTAATGTGGCAACCCCTTGATGATGTAAAGAATTAACTCTGGCGCTAGTCTGGCCATATAACTGGTGTAGCAGCCCGCCGGGTACTAGCTCAATTGCATGCGCTGGGCCGTACATTTCATCAAGACTGCTACCCTGCTCACGATGATCAAGCTTCCCCGCTTGCTGATGCACGGCCTGCTCTAGTGTGCCGCCAAATGCTACGTTCACTTCTTGCGCGCCTCGGCAAATACCCAAAACCGGTACTCCCAACTTAACCGCCTCTCTAATCAAGGGCAGGGTGGTGGCGTCTCTTTGTGGATCATTAAAATCATCGGCTAGCACTTGGCCTTGGTAGTGACGTGGCTCGATATTTGATTGGCTACCGGTGAGCAGCAGGCCATCGATGGTGCTTAATATTTGCTCAAGCTGACTGGCTTCACCTAGTGCAGGGATAAGCAGCGGTAAGCCGCCTGCAGCCGTAGCGGCCTGAATATATTTCTCCCCAACTAAATGAAAGAAATGGCCATCTTCTTTTAAGCGCCAGCGGCAGCAAGTGATTCCAATAATGGGCTGAGCCATGATGCATCTCTGCTGATATGAGGCGGATTAGCGAATGCGGTGCTGATTAAAACGATGCACGCCAGTGGATTTTGGCCACCTTATATATTAAGACTAGCCTGTTAAATATATTTGACAAGGTGTGGCTTTGTGCTTTGGCTAAGTAAATTCCTGTGGCGAAAAAAAGCAGCACTTGCTCGCTGGCTTATTCTTCTTGCATGGCATAGTTTAAGTGGGTGTTGATTATTTTGAACGGAGCTGGCTATGGACGTTGGCGCAAGGCTAAAACGGGTGCGGCAGCGCTTTGGCTTATCGCAGCGGGAGTTGGCGAAAAGGGCTGGCGTAACCAATGCCACCGTTTCATTAATTGAGCAAAATCGGGTTAGCCCTTCGATTAGCTCATTAAAAAAACTACTGGAAGGTTTTCCGATGTCTTTGGCGGAGTTCTTTACCTTTGAGCAAGATAGTATTGCGCCCAGCTATATCTTCCCCGCTGGGCAGCAACCCAATTTGGGCAATGCCGCTTTGCAAATGCATTTGGTTGGGTCTGGGTTTCAGGATAGGCATATCGGTTTATTGCGGGAGCAATACCAGCCTGGGGCGGATACCGGTAGTGAAATGCTGCAGCACAAGGGGCAGGAGTGCGGTGTGTTGGTGAGTGGGCATATGGAGCTGACTATCGCAGGGCAGGTGCATCATTTGCAGGCGGGGGATGGTTATTATTTTCCAAGCAATTTGCCGCATCGTTTTCGTAATATCGGCGATGGCGCTGCCGAAGTGATTAGCGCCAATACGCCGAGCTCTTTTTAATTTACTGAGCTTAATACAGCATCATGCTCAAGGATGATGCCATTCAAAATCTCTTGATAACTGAGTGCTACACGTATGTCAGGCGCGGCTTGTCTTGTTTCTGCGGAAGGGCAAAATAAATAGCTCTGGGTGGCTTTGCGCAGCATGCTGAGATCATTAAAGGCATCGCCTACGGCCAAGGTGCGAGCGCTCATCGCAGCAAATTCTTCGATCACTTCATGCTTACCATGAGCGCGGCTATAGCGGGCGAAGCGAATTTGGCCGTTCGGTTTGCAAACAAAGCGATGGCAGCGTAGCTCTGGCTGGCCCAGCATCTTCCACAGCGGCGTGAGCATTTCTTGAAAAGCATCAGAAACCAGTACAACGCGGTAGTGTTTTTGTAGTTGATTGATAAAATCAATCGCGCCAGGCAAGGGTGCAAGTTTGGCAATCATATGTTCAATATCGGCAAGGCCTAGGTGGTTTTCATTCAAAATGCAGATGCGTTTTGAAACCAACTGCACATAATCAGGCTCTTCGCGCGTGGTAATAGCCAGTGATTGAATTCCAGTATATTGGGCAATATGTGGCCACATTTCTGGAATCAATACGCCTTCCATATCGATGCATGCAATTTTCATTTGTTTAGCCTTTGGGGATAAAAGTGTGAATGCGTAAAGCCGGAAGACGCACTCCACCACAGCAGAGCGCATCCTTTGGCTTAATGTGTGAGTGGTGCAAAGGCAAGCGATATACCCAGCCCAAGCAGGGCGCTACCAATGATTTTATTGAGCACACTTTGCCCATTAATCATGGCGGATCTTAAAGTTTGGTGAGAGAAAAACAGCGCTACGAGTGAAAACCAAACTCCGTGCGCTAAAGACATAAATAAGCCATAGCCAATTTGCTGGGTCAGTGGAGTGCTTGGGTTAACAACTTGGGTGTAGGTGCTTACTACAAAAAGCGTGGTTTTAGGGTTGAGTACATTGGTTAGAAAGCCGTTTCTTAGTGCAGAAAAAGGGCTTAAACCTGCATCCGCGCTTAAATCTATATCGAGTTTGCTTTTGCTGGTAAAGGTTTTGTAGCCGATATAAATCAAGTAAATCGCACCCGCTATTTTGATCACGGTAAACAGCGCTGGCGATTGTGAAATGATTAGCCCTACACCCAACATGGTGTACATCACATGGATTTGCACGCCCAAGGCAATGCCTAGTGCGGCCAATAAACCGGCTTTGCGGCCGTAGAGATAGCTATTGCGGGTCACCATTGCAAAATCAGCGCCTGGGCTGATAACGGCTAGAATGGTGATGAGTGCGACGGCAAAAATTTCGTTCATTGGATTTATCCTTTAAATCAATCCGCAGTCGTTGGGGATTACGTTTTGCGGCGGAAGGTAATGACAAGCACATCACGAGAAGCCAGCCGATCACTATCGAGCTGCATGATGGGCGTTACGCCATGGAAAACTTGCTCATCATTGACGAGAGCCATATCCAACGGATTAGTTAAAACAAACTGATCTAAGCGGTTTTTGTTGAGGTCATAAATAGTGGTTGCGCCATTCACCATATTGGAGCGCTGTACCATCAGCATCATCACAAAATTAACGCCATCTCTATGTACGCCTTCTGGTGTGGGCAGGCCTGCTTGCTCTGTATTGGCTTCAATGCGAAATTGGTGCGCTTCAATATGCCAAGCATGCTCTGGCATCAGTTGACCAAAAATATTGCAAGCCAAGGTAAGCAAGTTATTCATGCTATGGCTTTGCATTACCGCATCGCTAATCGGTGCGTAGTGACGAGCAATTCCGCCATTTAAATTGTTGTAAGTTAAGCTTTGGTAATGCGGCTGATGAGCTTCTTTTTGCCATAGGCGGCTGGCTGCAGGGGCGCTCAGTGTCGCGTGCTTACGTTTACGATAGCTGCCTTGGTCGGCCATATAGGTGTCAATAGCCAGATCAGACCAGCTATTTTGAAAGGCTTTCCAGTCTTGCAGTGCACTAGCTTGCTGTTGTTGCAATAATGATCTGACCTGCTCTGCAGGAATAAAACAGAAGTTTTTTTGAGTCATTTGCTGATGAACTTGCGCTAGATCTGAAGACGCTTGCTTGTTATTACGGTAAGGTATTTGCAGCATTTAAAAGCCTATTTTTCATTTTTTGATTTAGTGATGGAAGTTATGCGTCAGTTATTGCATGGCTTGTTGCTATTTTGTCTATCTTGCTCGTTCAGTAAAATCGATTTATGCTCAATAAAATCAATGAGAAAAAGTCAACGATGAGTATTCGAATTCCTTCACTCAATGCTTTACGGGTATTTGAGGCTGCAGCACGGCATCTCAGCCTGATTCGCGCTTCAGAAGAACTGTTTGTTACGCAGGGAGCAGTTAGCCGCCAGATTAAGCAGCTAGAAGCAAGCTTGGATGTGTTGCTATTTGAGCGCCGGAATCGGGCTATTTTTCTGACCAGAGAGGGCGAGCTACTAAAAAACACGTGCCAAGATATGCTGGCGCAATTGGCGCTTACATTGCAAAAACTCAAGGGAAACCCTTACGACAGGCCCTTGGTTGTCTCGTGTGAGCCAACAATTGCCATGCGCTGGCTTATTCCTCGCTTAAGCGATTTTCATAGCCGCTATCCGGCGATTCAGTTGCATTTATTTACAGCAGGAGGCGTGGTTGATTTTCAAGGCGGGCATATTGATCTAGCGATCAGGCGCAATGATTTCAACTGGGGGAAAGATTGCTATTCAGAAGAAATAGGGCAGGAAAAAGTAGGGCCGGTGTGTGTGCCAGAGCAGTTGCAAGATGGGTGCATAAACCTTGAACAGAGCAGTCTTTTGCATACGCGTACCCGAGCAAATGCTTGGGCCCGTTGGGGGGGGGAGGCGCAGCAGGCGGTCACGAGCCGCCAAAATTCATATTTTGAGCATTTTTATTTAAGCTTGCAGGCGGCGACCGCAGGCTTAGGCGTCGCGATTGCTTCGGCCTATATGATAGAAGAAGAGCTAATAAATGGCCGCCTAGTGGCTCCATTTGGCTTTGTGCCGGATGGCTCTCGTTATTTTGTTTTGTCCGCAGAGCCGTTTGCTCAAGATGAGCGGCGCTTAGTGTTTTTGGATTGGATTAGGCAAGAGTTTCAAAAATCGGATGAGGCATTGGGGAGCTTGCTCGTACCTACCCAGCTATGCCCTCATAGCACTTGGGCATAGCTTGTGTACGCTTGCAGGAAAAGCATTAGTCTAAACGATAGCTCAGCCCTAGTGCCTGTGTTGAAACGCGTGTACCTGCCTTGCCTTGCACAATCGCTTCAATATCATTAAGCGAACCAATCACTGCTACTTTGCCGGTGTTGCGGGCAAATTCGCAGGCTGCTTGCACTTTGGGGCCCATCGAGCCAGCGGCAAAATCGAGGCGTTCTAATTCATCGGGATGGGCGCTGGCGATAGCTTTTTGTGTAGGTTTGCCATAGTCGATATAGGTGGCGCTGACATCGGTGGCAATCACCAGCATATCCGCGCTTAGCTCTTCGGCCAGTAGGGCGGAGCAGAGGTCTTTATCAATCACGGCCTCAATGCCGTGCAATTTCCCTGCCTTATCGTAGCAAGTCGGAATCCCGCCGCCGCCCGCACAAATCACGATAGTGCCGTGCTCTAGCAGCCATTTTACTGGGCGAATTTCAAAAATACGTTTGGGCCTAGGGCTGGCCACCACGCGGCGGAATTTGTCGCCATCAGGGGCAATCGACCAGCCTTTTTCGGTGGCAAGTTTATCGGCGTCTTCTTTGCTATAAACCGGGCCGATGGGCTTGGTTGGGTTATTAAAAGCAGGATCGGCCGCGTCGACTTCTACTTGGGTCAAAATCGTGGCAAGCGGGGTTTTTACGGGCAGTAAGTTACCCAACTCTTGTTCGATCATATAGCCAATCATGCCCTCGGTTTCTGCGCCCAGTACATCGAGCGGGTAAGGGTTAACTTGGCTATAAGCGGCGTTTTGTAGCGCCAACAAACCCACTTGTGGGCCATTGCCATGGGCGATGACGAGCTCATTTTTTGGGGCAATGCGGGCTATTTGTTTGACGGCGATGATGACGTTTTCACGTTGATTATCTGCACTCATGGCTTCGCCACGACGAAGCAGAGCATTACCGCCTAGGGCGATGACGATACGCATAATGAATCCTTTATTGCGGTTTACGCCGCAACTTTTGTGCCTTTGGCACCTTGGTTTTTGAGTGGTTGTTACTGCTATGCCCGCGTCAGGCAGAATCAGATATCCCCCAAGGTTGAAACCAGAATGGCTTTGATCGTGTGCATGCGGTTTTCTGCTTGCTCGAAGGCGATGTTGGCCGGGGATTCGAACACTTCTTCGGTGACTTCTACGCCGTTGGCGAGGAAGGGGTATTGTTCGGCGATTTGTTTGCCCATTTTGGTGTCGCTATTGTGAAAAGCGGGCAGGCAGTGCATAAATTTGGTACGTGGATTGCCGGATGCTTTTATCATGGCGCTATTAACTTGGTAGGGCAGCAATTGCTTGATCCGCTCTGCCCACGCTTCAACTGGCTCACCCATCGATACCCAGACATCGGTATGGATAAAATCGACGCCTTTTACCGCTTCTAGTGGGTCTTCAGTCAGCGTGATTTTTGCGCCGGATTCTTGTGCAAAATGGCGGCATTGCGCAATAAAGTCTTCGTGTGGCCACAGTGCTTTAGGAGCGGCAACGCGTACATCCATGCCTAGTTTTGCACCAATCAGCAGCAGAGAATTCCCCATATTATTGCGGGCGTCGCCTAGGTAGGCGTAGCTAATATCGTGCAGTGGCTTGTCACTGTGTTCACGCATGGTGAGGACATCAGCCAGCATTTGGGTTGGGTGATATTCGTCGGTGAGGCCATTAAAGACTGGCACATCTGCAAAGGCGGCCAGCTCTTCCACAATTTCTTGGCTGTAGCCACGATATTCAATGGCGTCGTACAGCCTGCCAAGTACGCGGGCGGTGTCTTTCATGCTTTCTTTGTGGCCAATCTGGGAAGAGCTTGGGTCAATATAAGTGACGTTAGCCCCTTGATCGTAGGCGGCCACTTCAAAGGAGCAGCGGGTGCGGGTTGAGGTTTTTTCAAAAATGAGCGCGATGTTTTTGCGTTTTAGATGCTGCTGCTCGGTACCGGTGTATTTAGCGCGTTTCAGATCCCGAGATAAATCCAGCAGATAACGTAGCTCACGCGGGGTGTGGTGCATCAGGCTAAGCAGATTACGATTATGCATATTGAAGGACATGATTTTCTCCAGAAAACGAAAGAAATACAAAATTAACCAAGCGGCATCGGGGGGATGCCGGGTGGGGGTAGCGTTTTAGTTAGTTACTGAGGTGATGTAGAACCCTTTTTTATGTGCCTTCGGCACGTTGATTTTGGTGCGGGCGTCCCGCTGGACCTTCCTTTCTTGTGTGGCCAAGAAACGAAGCCAAAGAAGGCCACCCCTAAAACACGAAGGCCCCTCGCTGCGGACAATCGAGGTGGCGTCAATTCAACTCGCTTCGCTCAAACACGAATTGACGACTGCCCCACCCCGCTTGTTCCTCGCTCGGCGTGTTTTCAGGGGACTCTTTAGCCCCGTGCTACGAGCCGCGCTATAAATTCACACTGCGGAGTTTGAAATTCACAGAAGGTTTTCTCCGTGAAATTCCTTGTTCTCTGTACCCTCCGTGGTTCAAGATTTGGGTTTTCTAATCACGCCCAACAATCAGTAATCAACCGGATCCCGGATAATTGGGCAGGTCATGCAGTGGCCACCGCCTCGGCCACGGCCTAGTTCGGCGGAGCTGATGGTGATGACTTCTACGCCTGCTTTACGTAGCAGGGTGTTGGTGTGGATATTGCGGTCGTAAGCTAAAACCACGCCGGGCTGTAGGGCGACGACGTTGTTGCCGTCGTCCCATTGTTCGCGCTCTGCTTCGAATGAATTACCACCGGTTTGCACTACGCGCAGGGCGGGTAATTTGAGTGCTTCGGCGACAACATCTAGGAAGGGTTTGCTTTCGCGGCGTAGGTCGATGCCGTTGGGCTTGCTTTCGTCTGGGCGCAGGCTGAAGGCGACAATTTGTTTGACCACTTCAGGGAAGATGGTGACTAAATCGCGGTCGCAAAAGCTGAATACGGTGTCCAAATGCATGGCAGAGCGGGATTTTGGCAGGGCGGCTACGATCACTCGTTCGACGGCTCCAGCTTTAAATAAGGACATGGCGACTTGGCCAATAGCTTGATGCGAGGTGCGCTCGCCCATACCAATCAAGACTACGCCATTGCCAATCGGCATCACATCGCCGCCTTCTAGCGTGGCGCTGCCATGATCGACATCGGGGTCTCCCCACCAAACTTTGACATCGGCGGCGGCAAAATCGGGGTGGAACTTATAAATAGCAGTGACTAATAGTGTTTCTTGTCGTCGTGCTGGCCAATACATAGGGTTGAGCGTGACACCGCCGTAAATCCAGCAGGTGGTATCGCGGGTAAATTGGGTATTAGGTAGCGGTGGCAAGATAAAGCTGGCATTGCCAAAGTTTTCACGGAAGATGCTGAGCACTTCTGATGGCGTGTCTACTGGCAAATCGGGGGCAACTACACCGCCCATTAGAAACTCCGCTAGATGGCGTGGTTCTAGAGACTCTAGCCAGCTACGCACTTCTTCCAGCAAACCAATGCCCACTAAATCAGCCGTGATTTTACGATCCAGTATCCATTTTTTAGCTTCGGGATTGGCGACCGTGGTGGTGAGCAGATTGTGCATTTCAATCACATCCACGTCGCGTTCACGCATTTTGGAAACAAAATCAAAATGGTCGCGTTTGGCCTGGCTTACCCACAGTACATCATCAAACAATAAAGAATCGCAGTTATTGGGGGTGAGCCGCATATGGGCCAGCCCCGGCGAGCAAACCATCACCCGTCTTAGCATGCCTACTTCAGAGTGAACGCCTAGTTGTAGATTTTCGGTACTCATTACATAGCTCCTATTAAAGCTTTAGAAAACCGGTGTAAAGGCCGTAACTTGCAGCAATGGCCCCGATTACAGCGGCTGCAAAAATAAATTTCTCAATAGTGGTAAAAACAATCTGGCCGCATTCTTTACGCGCCTTGGTATAAAGAATGGCGCCTGGCGCATAAAGTAGGGCAGAGAGCAGTAAGAATTGCACCCCAGCGGCATAGATCAGCCATACGCTGTACAGCGTGGCCACTATTGCAATCAGCAGATCTTTATTGCGATTGCCACCATGCTCTGCGTAGCCATCCCCTTTGTAAGCCACCATCACCCCGTCAGCGGTAGATAAAAAGTAAGGTACTAAAATCATTGAGGTAGCGAGTAGCAGTAGGCTGGTATAGGTGCTAGCTGCAAATAGAGTAATGATGAGGAAAACTTGCACGCCGCCGTTAGATAACCAAAGTGCATTGGCTGGCACGCCATTGGCGTTTTCTTTGTGCAAAAAACGAGGCATGGTCTGATCACGTGAGGCGGAGAACAAAATCTCGGCACAGAGCAATGTCCATGAAAGCAAGGCACCCAGTAGCGAAATTGCGAGCCCAATCGCGATAAAGATTGCGCCCCAGTGGCCAACAATATGCTCAAGCACATAGGCCATAGAAGGGTTCTTTAAGCCTGCTAGCTCAGGTTGGCTCATTACCCCAAGGGATAAGACATTCACAAGCACCAGTAATAATAATGTGCTGAGAAAACCAATCACGGTGGCGCGTCCCACATCGGCACGCTTTTCAGCTCGGGCGGAATACACGCTAGCGCCCTCGATACCGATAAACACCCAAACGGTGACCAGCATCATATTGCGCACCTGATCTACTATGCTGCCTAGCTTAATATTGCCCTTACCCCAAAAATCGGCGGTGAATACATCTAGTTTGAAAGCTACGGCGGCCAGAATGATAAACATCACCAAGGGCACAATCTTAGCTACGGTGGTGACCTGATTAATAAACGCTGCTTCTTTAACGCCGCGTAATATTAAAAAGTGCACCGCCCAAAGCAAGATAGAAGCACCAATAATGGCGGGAACCGTATTGCCATCGCCAAACATGGGAAAGAAATAACCTAAGGTGCCAAATAGCAAAACAAAATAACTAACATTGCCTAGAAAGGCGCTAATCCAATAGCCCCAAGCGGAAGAAAAGCCCATGTAATTACCAAAGCCTGCTTTGGCATAGGCATAAACACCGGAATCTAATTCTGGTTTTTGATTGGCGAGGGTCTGAAACACAAAAGCCAGCATCAGCATCCCCACCGCCGTGATCGCCCAACCAATTAACGTGGCACCCGCACCGGCACTTTGCGCCATATTCTGTGGCAAGGAGAAAATACCTCCACCAATCATTGATCCGACCACCATCGCAGTGAGCGCGGTTAGTCTTAGCTTATGGGACGATTGCGTCATGATAAAGCACCTCGGTGCGTAGTGAGATAAACGCTACTCGTGCCGGATTCTAGCTCGAGATTGTAAGAAATAGAGTCGCTGCCATTACGGAATTCTCGCCGAAATGTAAGCTAATTTTGTGGGTCTTAAGCATGAGTCGCAGCAGAAGATATGCGTAGTCTGGACTTTTGTGACTACGTTGTTTTTGATGAAAAACAAAATTGTTATTCTTTTTTGAATTTAGCTGTATTAAAGAAAAACAAATATTTTATCAATCATTGCCTAAGCGGTTTAGACTTTTTTTGTTAAATTAAATAATATTACTTCTCAATTTTTTTGAGCTTATTAAAATATATTTGGTATGGTTTTACAGTAAAGTAACTTGTAAACAATGGGTTGTGGTTTATGCTTTTGCGATATTTTAATGCATTCATTGTATGAAAATTGAAGATAAGCTGAAGCAGTACATGATTATAATTACTACGACTACCTATTTTTGATAATTAACAATGGACAAGTAAACAAAAAAAATGACTTGGATGATATTCACAAATTTTCGTAGCTGATGAATGGGTGTTACGTATTTGTCATTTTATTAAAGAGCACATGCTTGCTCATTACACGAGGTTATTTTTAATTTTATAAATTTTACTTACGAATTGCATGGGTATGTTGCCGATATTTTATATGGTGTTTGTAAGCAATTGGGTGCAAGGAGGGGCGGGGGAGGTGTACTGCTGATAAATGAGTAGACATTTTTCAGCTTGCTTTAAAAAAACTGTGGGTTAAATGAAAATATTCAGGCAAGTCACTTTGCTTTCTCAAAACACTGGGAATGGCGCCACATATAGCTCAAGAACTTAGTAAAGGCTGCTCGCTTATTTATCAATAGGCTTATTTTTTGAGCAGTTTGTACAACTTACAAGTCGTATACTTACATAATGTTTTCAATTTCTTGTGTTAATATTGTGTTAATCTTGTGTTAAGTTTGCTACTTATTTACAACAATATCTCTCCTTGTGTTTACAATCTCTGCATAGTTGAACTACATTCACACATTATTATTTAATTCTAAACCAATAAACCTGAAGTTTTGTCCTGACCTCATCTATTTACACAACGATGCAAAGTTAAATGAAATAACTCTCCTTAATTGGGTAAATATAGCTGGCACAATTTTGCCGCTAAGTGGTGCTGCTGCACCTGATGTTATTGCAATTTTTTTGCCGAAACACGAATGATCTAGATCATTACAACTTGTTATCAATGGCGTTATTTTAATTCATATAAATATTTTTTGTAGCTTAGCTCTGAGTGTTTTAATTAAGTGCTAAAAGATAAATATTCCTTTAGATTTATATTGAGGTATTTGACTGTGTTAAACAAAAAAGTAATCTCTATAGTAGGCGCTGGGATAACAGGGCTAAGCTGCGCATTAAAATTAGCTGGCTCAAAAATAACTAAAGGCTATACGATTCATATTTTTGAGAATGGCGAAAAAACAGGTGGTCGGGCGCATTCAATTAAAGTAGATGATTTCAGCATAGACTTAGGGGCAGGGCGGTTTTCACCCGCTTTGCATCCAAATGTTTCAAAGCTTGTTAGTGAGTTAGCAGAGAATATAGAGGTTTTTCCTTTTACAAAAATTGCACACCCACATCCACAACATATGGGCTTGAAAGAAGTATTGGATCAATTAAAGCCAAAAATTTTCAGTAGCTATAATGAATCATTTTTCCAATTTTTATGTAACCATATAGGGAGTGAAAAATCTCATGCCATTATTAATGGCTTAGGCTATGATTCCCTATTTTTGCCACAAATTTCACCAAAAATTGCCTATGATATTATTGAAAAACACCCGGAAATTCAGTGCTTTTCGGATAATTCATCTTATGAATGGTTTAATTTAGTCGATGGTTTTTCAGTACTAGTTAAAAGCCTATATGAAAGAGCGGCTGTATTAGGTGTTGAATTCAATTTTGAACATAAATTAGTCAAGCTGCAAACAAAATCAAATAGTACTTTGCTTGAGTTCTCTGGCTCTGAGCAGCAAGAGATATGGCATAAAAGTACATACACCATACTGGCACTTCCACCAACAGCAATGTCATCGCTCAATATAGATTTCCCAAGTAGCTGGAGTGATTATACTTATGGATCTATTCCTTTATTCAAAGGATTTATATTTTTTGATCACCCTTGGTGGCAAGATTACAATTTAGAAAATAAAGTAACCATTGTTGATAATCCATTAAGAAAATTATATTTTAAAAGCGATAAATATATCTTCTTTTATACCGACAGTGCTTACGCTGAATTTTGGCAAGAAGAAACAAAAAAAGGCGAAACTGAATATATAAATACAGTCATGAACTTAATCAGTATAGCCTTAAATATTTCAATTAAAGAAATACCTCGGCCAGTGAGTCATAAATTTAAATATTGGCCGAATGGCGTAGAGTTCGCTTTAGAAACCTCCCCCGAGCACCCTCCTATTTTATCTAAAAATAATGGCACAATTATCGCTGCTTCAGATGCATACACTTCACATTGCGGCTGGATGGAGGGAGGTATTATTGCCGGCAGAAATGCGGCAGAGCATCTATTAAAACAATTAGAAAAAATAGCAGTAGAGGAGAGAGGTAAATTAATTTTTGAGTAAACACCCACAAAGCATCCTTATAAATCTTAACTGGTATGTATATTTAATGAGTATTTTGAATTTTCCACGCATTCACTTTAAAGGTGCTGCACGACTTAATGTGCCAACGGGGAATAGAAACATTGCCGGTACTTTAGATATAGCAAATAACCGTGTGTATCAAGATGGCGCATTGTTTGATTTAAAAAAACACCCAAGTGAGTTTCATCAGTATCTAAGGCAATTGCCACCAAGGTTTAATTTGCAGGGCTTGCCTGATGACGAAGGTGTTTTTAATCAAGCTGCTGGGCATAATTTCTTAGGAAATAATCATTTCTCCTGGGAAAATACACAGATTACAGCGCTGCAAATACAGCCAGGTATGCTAGTGGAAAACGATTCATTGCTCGGTTGCAAGCTGGAGCTATGGGGGCATTACAATGAATATTTGCGCACAACATTTAATCGGGCAAGGTGGATAGATATTGATCCAAGCCGAGACGATACTTCGCAAATATATGCTGGGCAGCTCTGTATTAAAGAAGCGGCAGCTGCAGCTAATGCTCCCTATTTATTTTCTTCAGCGATTGATTGTGTGCATTCGGTTCGCTGCTATGGTGAGAATCATATTCAGCAAAAGCAGGCTCACTTCTTAGGGCCAGAGTTTGGTAAGACTAGGGTATTTCAATTTTCCGTAGCCAAAGATGCTGAACATTTTATTTTCAATCAATTAGATCTTAAATCTGAGTTTATTGAATACTTGCAGCAAGAGTTAAAAAGAGAAGATGTATTAGGGCTGAGCATTCAGTACAGCGTTTTTAATATGTCTACTCCGCAACAGCCAGATATGCCGGTATTTTATGATTTAAGTGGCAGTATTGGTTTATGGTTAAAGCAAGACATGGCCACGTTTAGCAATGCTAGGGTTTTATATCCCGATAATAATCAGGGTTTTGGCCCTGTGGCGATTAAGATCCAAGATGAGTGGGCAAGTATCAGTATGGCTTGCAGTATTCCATTTACTAGCCGTGAAGCCCAATGTACTGGGCAGCAGCTCACTCATGCTCTAGGGCCAAAGTATTCTCTAGGCACATTAGAGCTAAGAACTAAAAGTGGGGCGTTATTGGCCAAAATACCTGAGTCGGTATATCTTCCATTCTGGAAAACGGCTGGAGTTTTTGATGTACCATTATTAATAAACGCCACAGATGATTCTTTAATATTGCATGGTGTTGGCAATCAATGGTTAGAATCTGATTGGCTGATTCAAGCAGAGCAAAATGTTATTTCCTTAGAAGCACCCGACAGAAAAAAAAATACTTTTTTCTCTAAAGATATAAAAATATTTAGCTATTATCGTGGCAAGCCAAAAGCTAAAAAAGATATCCATGTTTTCATTGAGAACAAAGCGATTGTTAGCACGGCTCAATTAATGGTCTCTAGCAATGAACAGGGCCTAGCCTCACTGACGATTACGAGCCGAAAATCGGGAGTGAGTGAGGTTTTTGTTGGCGACCACAGGGGAAAGATATTGGTTCGTGTGCTCTCTGATGATTGGGCGCTCTTAGATACCCCTGATCATTTGGTGGATTACACTTTTCTGTATGAACAGGTCATGAGTTACTACGAGCTGATTTATCCCTTTATGGCCGATAAGGTATTTAGCATGGCCGAGCAGTGCAAATGTGAAACCTATGCGCGATTAATGTGGCAAATGTGTGATCCATTGAATCGAGATAAAAGTTATTACATGCCAAGTACCAGAGAAATGTCTTATGCTAAATCGATACTTTTTCTTAAATACTTAAGAAATGTTGAAGAATCGGCCTTAAGCGATCAAAAAACAACAGCCCTAGTCAAAAATGCAAAAAATGGTGAAATTAGCAGTAAAGAAGAATTAGTTAAGGTATTAAAGCAAGCGGTGAATTTAGAATTATCCATCATGCTGCAATACCTGTATGCCGCATATTCATTGCCAAGCTATGCTGCTGGTGAGCAATTAGTGGCTAGCAAAAAATGGAACGTAGAGCAATTAGCCTTAGTTTGCGGTGGGGTAGATCGAAGACAGCATTCTGGTTGGCGTGGCACAATTTTAGAAATTGCCCATGAAGAAATGATTCATTATTTGATTGTGAATAATCTATTAATGTCTTTAGGCGAGCCATTTTTCCCAGGTACGCCCTTGTTTGGTTTAAAAGCAGCTGAAGAATTTGGCCTTGATACTGAGTTTTCTTTTGAACCGTTTTCAGAGCATGTACTAGCAAGGTTTGTTCGGTTTGAATGGCCGCATTATTTTCCATCGACAGGAAAATCGATAGCTGATTTTTATGCTTTAATTCGCAGGGCATTTGCCAATATCCCTGATCTATTTAGTCGCGAAGTAGCTAAATCAAGCGGTGAGCATCATTTGTTTTTAAATGAGCTTACAAATAGAAAATTCCCAGCCTATCAATTAGAAGTAAATAATCGAGAAACAGCATTATTCGCTATTGATTTTGTTACAGAGCAGGGCGAAGGGGCCGCAGCAGATTCACCCTATTATGCCCAAAGCCATTTTAATCGATTAAGAGAAATATCCCGCACATTGCTCACAAGTGAAGTGCCATTTGAGCCTGCAATCTCAGTTTTAAAAAACCCTGCCTTAGACCCAACACCAGGCTGCAATACAGTATTAAACCCTGAGGCTAGGCAGCTTATGGTTTTATATAAAGGCTGCCATGAGCTGACCTTTCATATGATGATTCAACATTTTGGACAAAAGCCTTTAGGTAGTTTGCGCCGCTCAAGAATAATGAATGCGGCAATCGATATTATGGCAGGGATATTAAGGCCTTTATCGGTACAAATTATGTCAATACCTTCAGGTGTTCCTGGCCGCAATGCTGGCCCCCCTGTGCCACAGGCGATTCAATTTAGCTTGATTGCAGATCATCAGGCCGGTTGTGAGGCACTCGCAATGCAATGCCGAGCGCTTGCAGAATACGCGAGAGAAATAAAAGGGATTCAACCTGCAATAGCACAAATTGAATTACTCGAGTTTTATGATAAACAAATGATGGATCTTGCAACTGGAAAACTTTCACGGGAAGGCTGATAAATGAAGAAAATAATTATTGTGGGAGGTGGCTTAGCAGGTGGTTTGGCCGCCATTTATTTAGCTAAACGTGGGCATGATGTGCATGTTTTTGAAAAACGTGGCGATCCTTTTTTGGCGTATTCAGATTATATAGATCAAGTTAGCTCGCGGGCGATAGGCGTGAGTATGACGGTGCGTGGGATTCAAGCGGTTTTAAATGCAGGTATTCCTAAAGAAGAGTTAGATTTATGTGGGATTCCTATCACTGGCATGTCTTTTTGTATTGCTGGAAAATTTAAAACCAGAGAATTGCCCGCCATTGATTCTCTTTCGCCTCTTTCATTAAGCAGGGCGGATTTCCAGAAATTATTAAATAAATATGCAGTTATTAATAATGTTCATTATCACTATGGTCAACGATGCTTAGAAGTTAATTTAGATGATAAAACAATCACCACAAAAGATAATAATGGGCTGATTGTTGAGCATAAGGGCGATCTATTGATTGGTGCAGATGGAGCACGCTCTGCTGTGCGGCAAGCTATGCAAAATAATATCCGCAGATTTGAATATCAGCAATCATTTTTCAAGCATGGATATAAAACACTCGTTATCGCAGATGCCAGCCCGCTTAATTTAAGAAAAGATTTAATCTATTTTTTTGGAATGGATTCTGGCGGTATATTTGCTGGGCGTGCAGCTACCATTCCTGATGGCAGTATTAGCTTTGCAGTTTGTTTACCTTATCAGGGGGAGATTAGTTTAAATACTAAAGACAGCGCAATTATGGGGCGCTTTTTTGATAAGTACTATGCAATGCTGCCTGAAGAAACTAGAAAAGAACTGCTATCGCAGTTTATAGAAAAGCCAAGTAATGATTTGATTAATGTAAAATCGTCAGTTTTTCATTATAAGCAAAATGCATTAATTCTGGGAGATTCAGCCCATGCCACTGCGCCTTTTCTGGGGCAGGGAATGAATATGGCGTTAGAAGACGCTTATATCTTGAATGCATTATTCGAAAAGCATGAAGATGATTTTGAAAAAATTCTGCCTGAATTCACTCAGTTAAGGAAAATTGAGGCCGATGCAATGCAAGAGATGGCCATTAATAATTATGAAGTGCTGAGTCGGTCTAACCCTATTTTCTTTATGCGCTCAAAATATACTCGTTATATGAGTAATAAATTCCCTGCCCGCTATCCTCCGGATATGGCTGAAAAGCTTTATTTTACCTCGATGGCTTATCGTGAGCTAAGAGATATTCAGCAGAAGCAAAATGTTTGGTACAAACTAGGGAGAGTCAACTAATGAAGATCTTAGTCGTTGGAGCAGGGCCAGCGGGCCTTATGTTTGCCAGTCAGTTAAAGAAAATTAAAAAAGACTGGAATATTGCAATTGTAGAAAAAAATACAATGGATGAAATTGTCGGCTGGGGGGTGGTTTTACCTGGAAGGGCCCCTCATCATCCCGCTAATCCATTAAGCTATTTAGCTAATGATCAAGAAATTGATGCGCAATATATGGATGAATTTTGTGTCGTTCATCAAGGCGAATACGCAAAAGCAAGCACGGGCATTACTTTGTGTGGTGCAGAGAGACGATCTTTAGTGAGCGCATTAAGAGCACTTTGCAGTGATTTACTGATTCCAATTAGCTACTCTTCGCCATTATTTGACGGAGAAGGCTTGGATACGGATGCCTACGATTTAATCGTGATTGCGAATGGCATTAATAATTTATCCAATTATTTTAGTGAAGCTTTAGCTCCTGATGTTGAGTTCGGTAAGAATCGTTATATGTGGTATGGCACGCCACAGATATTTGATTCGATGAATCTTATTTTTAAACAAACGGTTCATGGTGTATTTATTGCACATGCATATAAGTATTCTAGCACTATGAGCACTTTTGTGGTTGAGTGCAGTGAGGAAACGTATCATGCTGCAGGTATTGAGTCTTTATCGGACGCAGAAGCAAAAGTATTTATTGCCAATATCTTTAATATTGAGCTTGATCAGCAGCCGGTTGAAGCTCAGCCCGGTTTGCAATGGCGAAATTTTGTAACGCTTAGCCATGCCAAAGCGTATGAAGGCAATTTAGTGCTGATTGGTGATGCCTTGCAAACAGGGCATTTTTCTATTGGTCATGGCACGACTATGGCGGTGGTTGCGGCGCAAATGCTGGTAAAGGCACTTTATGAGCATGCAGAATTAAATAGCGCTTTAGAGGATTTTAATGAAAAGGTTATGCCGCTTATGCAATTATTTAGCGGGCATGCCCATATCAGCCGTACTTGGTTTGAAACTGCGGCAGAAAGAATGGATTTAAGCGCTAGCGAATTGGCAAAGAGTTTTGCCGAGCGACGCGAGCAGCTCCCCCCTTTACCTGTCGCCTTAGCGCAGGCACTCGGCATGGCCTTATTGCGTAAGGAATATTAAGATGATTTCAGAGAAAATTGTACCGCCACGCTTACCTGAGCAATGGAGCAGTAGCTATATTTCTTACTGGCAGCCTATGCAAAGAGATGACCAGATCTCCTCGGGTATTTGTTGGTTTGATTATGAGCAAAATCGTTGCCGGATTGATGGTTTATTTAACCCATGGTCAGAGGAAAAAACGGGCCATCGCCTATGGATGTCAGAAATTGTGACGGCCAGTGAGGGGAAAACGAAGAAATCAAAAATTGCTTACTATCGTGAACCGGCACAGGGTGAGACGGAATATGCAGCAGTCGTCCTCGATGATGATTTAGAAACTTGCCACGAAGTCTTATTAAGGCAGGATGTTTTATTGCAATACCAAGCCAGCTATGCAGGAAGTCAGACTTTGTTGGGCAGGGAAACAGAAGCTTGGACTTTTACTAAGCCAGGCAAAGGCCCTTCAACGTATTACTTTGTAAAAGGCACTAATCAATTGATTAGAATGGTGACGGGAGATCCTGAGGTGCATGCTTCTATTCGTGATTTTCCTAATTTTACAACGCATGCTATTGCTGATGAGGTGTTTTTAAACGGCGCTTAATCGGTATTGAATTAATTAAAAAGGCAGGGCAATCATTGCCCTGCCTTTTTAATTAATTTCTTTAGCGGGCATCTCGTATTGATGTGGGATGCCCGATAGGACGATAGCGTTGATTACAATAAATCAGTGCGCTCTCGTTTTTATTACTTTTTTTAGTTTCATTAAGTAACGGCTTGAAAATGTGAGGGCTATTGTTCCACCAATCAAATCGGCAATTGGGAAAGATAACCAGATTCCTGTGCTGTGAAAGTAGAGGGGGAGTATAAAAATAAGGGGAATAAGTAGAATATAGGTTCTAGCCGCATCAAGCAGCATGGCAGGTAGTGCTTTGCCCATGCCTTGAAATAAACCACTAGACATCATGCATACCCCTGAAGCTAGAAAACCAAGAAAGCAAATCGCTGCAATCTTTTTTCCTTCAGAAATAATTTCTGGGCTTTGCGTAAAAAGTTGTAATAGCCATTCGGGATTAAAGCAAAGCAGCGCCGTAACGATTACGCTCCATATGGTGCTACAAATAAGGGCAGAAATATAAGCCTGTTGTACGCGCTTAAATTGCTGTGCACCATAGTTAAATGCAGATAATGTTTGTAGTGCAATCATCATGCCAATAATGGGTAAGAATAAAAACATATAACAACGCATTAAAATACCATGTGCGCTAATCAGGGTGCTCGATTGCTCTGGGACCACCACAGATATGGAGTAAACCGATACGGCCATGATAATTGAAAAGCCACCATGCGAAAGTAAAACAGGCATGCCAAAGCTGATGATATCTAAATAAATTTTTAATTTAGAAACAAAATATTGTGGCTTAAATTTTGCTGCGTTTTCACCTTTGTTTTGCAGTTGTAATGCCATCACTAAAGCTAAACTCATGGCGCAGGCCGTGGCCCAAGCTGCGCCAGCAACGCCCCACTTAAAAACAAAAATAAAAAGGGCATCAAAAATAATATTTAGAATTGATCCAGTGGCTAATACTTGCATCATTGCTTTTGGATTACCTGATGCACGAAAGCTTTCGGTGATTTGATTACTAATAAACCCAACGATAGAGAACATAAGTACCGGCACAAGATAACTATCGGCCTCTTGAATAAATTCATCGGGTACCGCCAATAATGCATAAATGGTGGGCCTAAAGATCATCAATAAGGCAGAAATAATAATTGCGCTAGCAATTGCAAGTAAGAATGATGCAGAAAAAACGCGGGAGGCTTCTTCGTACTGTTTCGCCCCTAAATGCCTTGAGATAATTGAGGCCATGCCACTCCCTTGCATGGTACTCATTGCAAGTAAAAACATTTGTATAGGAAAAACAGCAGATACCGCGCCCATTGCATGATGGCCAATACCACGGGATATAAATAGGCCATTTACAACAATATACATGCCATTAATGACCAAGCCCACAATAGTTGGCAGTGCCATATATAGAAATTGTTGAAAAACGGGTGATTTTAGAAGAGGAGATTCACTATTTATATGGTTATCATCTATATACGCCAATTTCATTGACATGGTGGACCTTTGTTGAGTTTGTTTTAATGTTGGAGCATAAAACTATGCTTGTTGATTATCGATTATAAAGTGCCGCACAGTCTATAGATGTGCCTTATTAAGATACAATTACAGATAGTAAAATACCAGGGTGTAATTGTCCTTATATTTAATTTAAGCGTTGTAAAAAGTGAATTGTTTTTATGTGTAGCGGTAATTATGGATAGTAAGTTTATTATTCTGTTTTAATTCTTGATGTTATCGCGGCTAGGCTTTGTTGCAAAAATAAATTTAAGAACGAACCACTCCAAAACCCATACGGATTTACGCCATGCGCACCGTCACTGGTGTGCTCAGTTGCGTGCAGCGATTTATTAAGATCGCAACGCGTACTTGTAGCTCTGCAACCTGTCGATCAAAATCTCTGGACATCACTTGCTCACCGAGCAGTTTGAAACAGCACATCTTGGTTTCAACCAAGCGCCGCTGATGATAGCCACTCCAGTTTTTCTACCGCGTTCGCCCCAAATACTGCGTGGCGTGCAACGTCTCATTTCTCGCCTTGGCACCTGTGGCATTTTCTTTCCACGGTTGCCCGTTTTTCCGTGCCGGAATGATGGCGGTTGCGTTGCGTTGAGCAATCGCCGCGTAGCAACCTTTTGTAGCCGGTATCTGCTCCATCAAATCAGGCTAAACTTGCGCATCGCCCACGGCGTTACTCATCACCTCAATGGCATGTATTTTAAGGGTTTTCAGCATCAATACCGATATGGACTTTGCGCCATTGCCGACGATATTCGGTACCATGTTTTGGGTTTTCCACTCGCCTTCGCATAGCATCTTGATACTCGTGCTATCGACCAATACTTGCAGGCCCCCCATGCTTTTTCGTGCCAAAATGACGACCTTCAGACGTTTTTTCGTCGGAAGATCGTGCTGGAATTAGTCACTTTCCAATCTAAATTGGCGAGTCGAAGCAAGCTTTTTACAAAGCATGTTGTTTGGCGTAGCGGGAGATTAAATAGGCACTTGTAGTTAAGCAAAACTGAATGGTAGTGTCGCTAAATTCAGCTTGCCGCCCTCGCTTGCTCGATAGGAGCGCATGCCTATTGCATGGTTTTATCAAATCAAACTAACAGTGAATCGCGCGATTTAAGTGCGGCGTGATAGGCGTTCCAATGGGTAGTTTTATACTTGCTTGGTTCAGGTTTGCACATGCGTTCATTCTAACAGTAGTAAGGCTTGGCTGATTTGTGCAACAAAGCCCGTTTGAACTTAAAAGTGGGGAATGAATTACTATGAAAGCATTTTTTTGTAATTTGTTTTCTTTTTTTGTGGGTTTTTATTGGGCGTGGCGAGCGGGGTTTTTACTGAAGTTGTGGTCGTTTCTTACTAGTTGGGGCGGGGTGAATGAATTTTAAAAAAAAGTAATTTCTTACAAAAGAAAGATATAAATTGCGCTATATATCCTATGATTTATCATGCTCTGATTAATTGCCATGGATAATATGAAGTATGAATATTGAGAAAGTAGTATTTGGGTTTTTTATCTTATTGGCATTCACTCTTAATTTTGGCTTTGTGCTGGGGCCAATGGATGTTGCTCACCAGCATGATGTATTTGAATTATTTCTGGCCATTGTGGTTAGCCTCATTGCCACCGTGATTAAGTTTGGCGACCGTACTCAAGTGGGGGCTTTGCATTTGGCAACCAGCTTAGTGGCCGATTTACAATTAATTGCCGCAGCTTTAGTTTGGGGGCACGCTATGTATGTTACTCAAGTTGGGATGACGCCAGAAGTGACCTCCATGGTCGTGTCATTTTCTGCCGGAGCGCTCGCTGCCAATGTAGTTTCGGTGGTCTTGCTGATCGGTGAAACTTTGCAGCACCGGCGCTAGGTTATTAGTGATGCCTAATATATTCTTTATGGTGATGCGGCGCATGCGTGCGCCGATTATTACGCTGATTCTTATATATGCCATTTCGGTTTTAGGCTTGGTGCTGATTCAAGGTTTAGATGATCAGGGTCGTCCTTATCAAATGGATTTTTTCCATGCTTTTTATTTTATTAGCTATACCGCAACCTCAATTGGCTTTGGGGAAACGCCCTATCCATTTTCTTATTCGCAGCGTTTATGGGTTTTATGCTGTATTTATTTATCAGTCACCGGCTGGGCTTATAACTTAGGGTCTATTTTTACGCTCTTTAATGATCAAGCATTAAAGCGGGCAATTCAATATGCTAGATTTAAAAATAAAGTACAGCGTTTACGTGAGCCCTTTTATTTGATATGTGGCTATGGGCAAACAGGGCGCTTGCTGTGTAAAGTACTAGATGATTTAAATATTCGCTTTGTTGTGGTCGAGCAGAAAGAAGAGCGGGTTAATGATTTAGCTTTGGCAGATTTTCATTCAGATCCCGTTTATTATGCGGGAGATGCCTCTAATCCTGAATTGCTAAAAATAGCAGGTATACAGCATACGATGTGCCGAGGGGTATTGGCTATTACAGGGGATGAAAATGTTAATTTGGCCATTGCAATGGCGGCTTTTGTTTTGCAGCCCAAATTAGTCTCTATTTGCCGCTGTAAAAATAAGGCGGTTGCAGACAATATGCAATCGTTTGGCGCAAATAAAGTAATTAATATGTTTAATGCGGTGGGTAAGCAGTTTCAAATGCTTTTACATGCACCGCATACCTATCGCTTATGGAATGTACTTTCAGATTTTCCAGGGCAGCCCATTGCTGGATTACTGCGCCCGCCTAGTGGGCATTGGGTGATTGTAGGCTATGGCCGCTTTGGTATGTCGATGCGTGCGGCTTTGTTGCAAGAGGGTGCGAGCGTAACCGTGATCGATCCTGACCCGCAGCCTGATTTATTGCCAAAAGAGTTTGTGCAAGCCCTAGGCGTCAATGCCCGCGCTTTAATTGACGCAGGAATTGAACGCGCTTCGGGTTTATTGGTTTGTCATGATCACGATATTAATAATTTATCGGCACTCGCTACAGCTAGATCGATTAACCCTAAGCTATTTGTGGTGGCAAGGCAAAATCTGCGCGATAACCATTTATTGTTTGAAGCGTTTAAGCCTGATATTACATCCATTCGCAGTGAAATTGTGGCGCATGAATGTTTACGCTCGATTGAAACACCATTATTAGCGCAATTTTTAGATTTAATTAAGGATGAGGATGAAGCTTGGGCCAAGGCCTTGATCGATCAATTGGCTAATTTATGTCATGGTAAAGTGCCAGAGATTTGGAGTATTACCTTAAACGCTAAAAACACCGCGGCGGTGCACGCATTTCTAGCCAATCCGGTGCCGTGTTTACGCTTAGGACATTGGATTAATGATCCTTTTGGTAAGGGGAAATTAAAATGCCAAGCGCTATTGCGTTTGCAGGATGAAGAAGCGCAGCTTTGGCCGGCCTTAGATACCCCACTACGCTTTGGCGACCAATTACTCTTTGCGGGGAACCATGATGCTTATCTTGCGCATATAGCCATGCAGGAGGCGACCCATTTATTAGATTTTTCTCGCACAGGGATAATAGAGCCGCAAAGCTGGGTATTTAGAAAGTGGGCAGAGCGCAGGCAGAATAATTAAGTGATAGGGTGGATTACGCCAAGCAAAAACCGCTAGTCTAAGCCACCCTACAAACAATTAGGCTTAAGTTGATGAATAGAGCTTGTAGCTGGGGTTGGGTGTAATAAAGTAAAACAATCTGACGAGATGTCTATTCAATATTACGTCTAAATACCCAGCTCATGTTGTTCGAGACGCTAGGGGTAAATTGATAGCCTTCACTATTAAACGTTTTTAAATCTTCGGCTTGATTAACGTTGTGGCTGGCGGCCCAGCGTACCATTAGGCCTCGGGCGCGTTTGGCGTAGAAACTGATTATTTTGTATTTACCGTTTTTATAATCTTCAAATACCGGTGTAATAAGTGGGCTATTTAATAGTTTGGGCTTGACCGATTTAAAGTATTCGGTAGAGGCGAGATTCACCACTACTTTAGGCTGTAGTTGGTTGATTGCTGTAGTAATGGTCTCACCCCAAAAGGCGTAGAGATGATTACCCGCAGGATTGACTAGAGATGTGCCCATTTCTAAGCGATAAGGCTGAATTAAATCCAAAGGGCGTAGCAGGCCGTATAGGCCGGATAAGATGCGCAGATGGCTGGATAGATAATCCAGTTGAGTTTGATTCATTTCCCCTGCATTGAGCCCCTCATAAACATCCCCCATAAAAGCCAGTACGGCTTGTTTGGCGTTGCTTGGCGTAAAGTCTGGATGCCATGCTTGATAACGCCCAACATTCAACGCCGCCAGTGGATCAGATAGCTTCATAAGGCTGGCAATTTGTGCCGGTGATTGCTGCTTAAGCAGCTTAATGAGCTGGGTGGAATAATCCAAAAAATCTGGGAGGCTGAAGTCGGGGGTGACGGGGGGAGTCGTGTAATCCAGCGTTTTGGCTGGAGAGAGCAACATAAGCATGGCGGACTTTTATGGCTGGATGAACGTTGAAAAACTAAAAGCGGCAAGAAATCTGTGGTCTGTAGGGTGGGCACAAAAAAGTGCCTACCCTACATGAATGCCTTGGGGCCGTCTTAAGGCTCAACCCCAGAGCCGCGCAGTAGGGCCGCGAGTTCCATGGCGGTTTTGACCTGCATCTTTTCTAAAATCCGTGCGCGGTGAACTTCAACGGTTTTCATGGAGATGGATAAATCATCGGCGATTTGTTTATTTAAGCGGCCGGTAAGAATTAGCTTCATCACTTCACGCTCGCGCGGGGTGAGTGTGCCAAGGCGTTTGGTGATTTGCATTTTGATTTGCCATACACCGCGCTTGGTGGCGTCGTTGGCAAGGCAGCGCTCAACCAGATCAACGATATCGTTATCGTTAAATGGTTTTTCAACGAAATCGGTTGCGCCTTGTTTTAATGCGCCAACGGCCATCGGTACATCGCCGTGGCCAGTTAAAAACACCACGGGTGGGCAATATGGGTGTTCTTTAATCCGATCAAACAGCTCTAAGCCGCCCATGCCGGGCATGCGTACATCAAGTAGCAGGCAGCCGTAACGCTCGGGTGAGTAATCTGCAAGCAGCGCTTCGGCACTGGCGTAGCTATCGGCACGGTGATTCCGGGTGGAAAATAACCAGACGAGGGCATCACGAATAGCGTCATCGTCATCAACAATTGCAATGCGGCGATCAAGGTTCATTAGCGTGGGTTCCTCTGATGGGGCAGTAAAATCTACCGTCAGTTTGAATATTGGGTGGAAAAAAGCGCTGCGTCTCGCATACGCCATTGTCAACATCGATTGCGAGAGCGTGAGTCAAGGTTCATTTGCCTGAGATTCCTCAGAGAACGGAACCGTAAAGATAAAGCGGCAACCGCCGCTAGGATTGTTTTCTGCCCAAAGACGGCCTTGGTGGTATTCAATAATCGAGCGGCAAATATTCAGTCCCATCCCCATTCCCGTGTCTTTGGTGGTGTAAAACGGTTTAAACAATTGTTCCATTTGTTCGGCGCTAATACCAGTGCCGCGATCCGCAATGATAACTTGTAAGTAATCATGCTCGCGGCTGAGCATAATTGCTAATGTTCTTTGTTCGATCGGGGTCTCGCTCATGGCTTCCATGGCGTTTCGGATCAAGTTGAATAATACCTGTTCCAGCATGATGGGATCGACATAAAGGTCAGGCAAATCGCTGGACTCTGAAATGCTAATTGCCACTTGTCGTCTAACGGCCTCGTGGGATTGCAAATCCAGCACGGTATCAAGCAGGCCAGTAATAGTGCAGCGGCGGCGATGCGGTGCACGGCGCTGCACAAACTCCCGAATACCACGAATAATCTGCCCAGCTCGTCTGGCCTGCTCGCCCATTTTGTCGATGGCTTGCGATAGCTGCTGTAAATTAGGCGTTGGGTTAGCCAGAATATTGCGGCAACCAGAGGCGTAGCTGGCAATCGCGCCCAGTGGCTGGTTAAGCTCATGCGCAAGGCTAGAGGCCATTTCGCCCATTGAGATTAAGCGGCTAGTTTGCTGGATTTTTTCGTTTTGTAGCCGCTCGCGTTCGGCGGCAGATTTTAGCGCGGTAATATCGGTGGCTACTTCTAGCCAAACATCGGAATCATCTACCCATAAATTATGGCGGCTTTTAATCTGAAACCAGCGTTTATGAAGGCCATCATACCATTCGGAATCGACGGGAGTATCAAAGCGGCGGGCGCTAAACGGCACGATACAACAGCGGCCACGTCGGTCTGGCAGATTGAATGAGCGATCAAATTGCCGGTTACTCATCAGCAGCTCACCGCTATCTGCATCACTCACGGCTACGGCGGTATCGAGGCTATCGAGCACCGTTACAAAGCGTTGGTGCGAGGCTTGTAATACTTCGCGCTCACGTTTTAGCTCGGTAATATCGTAGAGCGAGCCCATCCAGCCAATATGCCTGCCTTCGGCATTGATTAAATTGGAGCCGTGCAAGCTCACATCAAAGCGCTCGCCATTCTTACGCATAAAGCGCACTGCTTGGCCGTTCGGGTCGGCTCTACCTTGGCGAATGGCATCAAAGGCGGCTTGGCAGCGCTCTAATTCTTCCGGCGGCCAATATGGCAATGGTGGCTGTTGGCCGAGTAGCTCATCTGCGCTATAGCCGGTCATTTCGCAAAAAGCGCGATTCACATAAATAAGACGGCCATTCTTATCCATCGCCCGCATCCCACTGACCAGCGAGTCTTCCATCGCTTGGCGTAAGGCGGTTTCGGCTCGCAACTGAGATTCAGCGAAGGAGCGTACTCGCATCACGCGATGCAAAAGTGCGGTGGAAGCCAGCATACCTATAGCCAATACGAGCAATAGCCAAGGTAATGATTCGGTAAGCCTATGCCTTGGTACATGATATAGCTCGGCTTGTATCGCAAGGCCAAGCGGTGGGGAATCGAGGGCGATACGGGTTTTTAGGCCGCTGGGGTCGAGTTGGCGGCTGGATTTTGCGGCGAGGGTAGCAAAATTGTGATTGAGCAAGAGCACCTGATAGCGCTGGGCAATCCACCACGGTACTTGTTGTTGAAGGAGGCGATCAAACGATATTGTGGCCACAATAAAATGCTTTCCATCGGCCATCGGCATCGCAAATTGGGCTAAAGGGGGCTGTTCTGGCTCGGTACGTAAATAGCTCCAGCCACTTTCACCGTTAAAAGGCAGCGTTTGTTGTTGCGGGGCGGCCAACCAAACATTGGAATCGTCTTGATTTCTGATCACTAGGCTGACGATTTCTGGGCTGTTTTGAATTAAAGACATGGCCCGTGCCTGAAACAGCGCGGATTGCTTGCTGTAATCGGTGGCGGCTAAGGCGGTAATCGCGTCGGTATCGGCGATAATTTGTTGAGTAATGGCTTGCTTTTGCCAGAGCAAATCTTGCTCTAGCTGATTGTTGCGCTCTTTTTTACCTTCGTCAGTGGTCAGTAAAATCCAGCTGGCAAAAGCGAGCGTAAATAAAGCGGCAATCAGGCCTGGCAGCAGTTGTAGCCAACGGCCAAATTGCGGGGAACGGGGGATGGAGTGGAGAGTCAATCTGCTAAGCCAAGGTATCGCCCCGAGAAGGTCGGGAATCTTTACAGAAGGCTAATACGGATGTCAGGAATTGTCTAGCAGCCTGTCGGACTTAGCATCAGTCAGCTGCAAAATCACCTGATCGGCCTATATTTCACCAGATTTTTGACCAATAACTCGTTATTGGCGCTGCAAATCCGGCAAAATCTGGTCTCGAACATGCGATTTTTCGCTTCGACCGTCTAAGTCCGACAGGCTGCTAGCTGGCTGTTGGGTTAGGCGCGTTATATAGCAAGGCAAGGCCCGCAGGCCTTGTAATGACTTACACCGTTACAGGATTAATCAACGGCTTGCCATGCGCAAAGGCGCTGACTTCACATAGCACTGCCTCAGCGATGTTTTCTAAGGCTTCAGTGGTTAAAAAACCTTGATGAGAGGTGATCATGACATTGGGGAAGGTGGTGAGCCGTGCCAGCGTATCGTCTTCTAAGGCAAAGCCAGATAAGTCTTCAAAAAACACGCCTTCTTCGTATTCGTAGACATCTAAACCCACACCGCCTACTTGGCCACTTTTAAGTGCATCAAGTAGGGCGTTGGTATCGATTAAGCCGCCACGGCTGGTATTGATGACCACAGCACCGTGCTTCATTTCTGCCAGTGTATTGGCATTAATCAAGTGCTTGGTTTCTGGTGTGAGTGGGGTGTGTAGCGAGATAATATCGGATTGCGCTAATAGCTCGGGCAGCGAAACAAACTCGCAGCCCATTTCTGCCGCGCGTTCTGCCGTGGGGTTGCGATCAAAAGCCAGTACACGGCAACCAAAACCATGTGCAATCGACATGGTTGCGGCACCAATCTTGCCCGCGCCAATGACACCAAAGGTGCGGCCATGCAAATTAAAGCCCACTAAGCCATCTAGCGAGAAATTGCCATCCCGTACTCGGTTATATGCGCGGTGTGTTTTGCGCACCAAGGTAAGCAGCAGGGCAAAGACGTGCTCGGCAACGGCTTCAGGTGAGTAAGCCGGAACTCGCGTCACACGGATGCCATACTTGGCCGCCGCATTAAGATCAACGCCATTAAAGCCAGCGCAGCGCAGCGCTACTAACTTAACGCCTAACTTAGCCAATTGCTCCAAGGTGGCAGCATCAACACGATCATTTACAAACGGGCAAACCACTTCAAATCCCGATGCTAGCGCTGCGGTTTGAATATTGAGGCGGTCTTCAAAAAACACCAGTTCATGTTCATGGGGGAGATTGGCTTGGCTAAGTGAAGCTTTATCGTATCTTTTACTATCAAAAACGGCGATGCGCATGGTTTAACTCGGTTGATATTTGATTTAAAACTGTTGCTAAGCCTAGGGTCTGTTGACGTTTCTTTCACAATTGCGCTGAGCTGGAAAACGGCCAAGCACAAGGCATGTGACGAAGGCAATAACGGGTTATTGTCGAGGAGCATAACGCAGTGAATGGCCATTTTCCGGCTCAGCCCTTCGGGTTTAGCCCCAAAATTGGGCCAAACGCAGCCGTGAATGAAACGTCAACAGACCCTAAGAGCCTAGTCTTCTTTAAACATATGGGTATGGCTACTGGTGAGCTCTCTACCTTTCCAGTGAAAACCGGAAATCTTTGCGGTGAGTACAGCTGCCGCCGCGGCACTTTCTGTATGCAGTTGCACTAAGGCCAGTGCGTTATCGGTACCGCCTTCGGTGATGGTTATCGCACCAAATTCATGTAAACCAATTTCATCGGTAAGCAGTGTTTGCAGGTCTTCTACACTAACTTCTGCAGGAAGATTGCCGATAACAATTTGCATGGTTAAACCCTTTTCATTGAGGATAAGTAAGAAAATAGCGGTTTATTTTCTGCCCGCATGGGTACGTAAACGGTTGTAGCGGTTCGCTTTGTTCGTGGCTAAATAGCCAGGAGCGATGGCCTCTAAGGCCATTGGCCGCCACGCGAGCTCAGGGGCAAAGCCTGCGGAGTCGATATTATCGACTTGCAATGAGTCAAGGTTGTCGTGGCTAAGCGGAGGGTTGGGTAATAGGCTCATTAGGCTAGCTTGCACCCTTGCGGCCCAATTTGGTAAGGAAATAATAGGCCTACATACACCAATAGTCTGAGCGGTATAGCGCACTAATTCTTTGAGGGTGTAAACCTTGGGGCCGACAAGGCTAAGCGTTTTGCCAATTAGGGCGGTATTGCTCACGCCTTCGGCAAAAGCACGGGTGACATCCTGTACCCATACCGGTTGGAAACGCGTGTACGCCCCTGCCAGTGGTACAAATGGCGCTATTTTAAGCAGGGATGCAAATAGATTTAAAAATTGATCTTCCTCACCAAATACCACAGATGGTCGATAAATAGTCCAATCTAAGCGGCTGGCTAAAACCAGTGCTTCTGCCTCGCCTTTGCTGCGCTGATATATGGAGGGCCCATGGATATCAGCACCCAAGGCGCTCATATGCAGATAGCGATGCACGCCTTGCTCGGTACAGGCAGTGATGATTTTTTCGGTGAGCGTGACATGGGCGCGTTTAAAGCTGGCTTCAGAACCTTGCAAGATGCCAACTAAATTGATCACTATGTCTTGGCCTGCCACTAGCTTTGCCAAGGTGGCTGGATCGTGCACATCGGCGTTGATCAGATTAAGGTGGGTGAGCATCAGTAAGTCCGCCCGAACCTGCTCACGCTGACGTGTTGGCAAGGTGACGTGATGTCCTGCCGTAGCGAGCTTGGCGGCTAGCTGGCGGCCAATAAAGCCGCTGCCTCCTATCAATAGAATTTTTTGCATCTTGTGGCCTTTTATTCGGCGGAGCCAGCCTTGGCATTAATATTGGCCAGCCTTTGCTTGAGTGACATACCTTGCCCAGAAAAAGCGTGCGCATAATGAATAGCGTTAGCCATCACTTTTTTCACGTAATCGCGGGTTTCATCAAAGGGAATGGTTTCGATATAAATCACGCCATCCAGTGTTTGTTTGCCTTGCCATGCACGGGCTCGTCCAGGCCCAGCGTTGTAGCCTGCCGTTGCCAAAATTTGGTTATCGTCTAGCTGCTCCCAGATATAACGCAAATAGAAGGTACCAAACGTGACATTGGTCGAAATATCGTGAACTTCTGCGGTATTAAACCGCTTATTACCCCTTTTTGCTGCAATCCACTTGGCGGTGGCAGGCATTATTTGCATAAGCCCACCTGCACCAACCCCTGAGCGGGCGTTACTGATAAAGCGGCTTTCTTGGCGCATTAGGCCGTAAACCCACGCGGGGTCCAAACCCTCGTTTTTAGCCGCAGGCTCGATCACCTCGCGGTAAGGTGTGAGATAACGCAGGCTAAAATCGTGCAATTGCTTGGTGCGTTCAGCTGAGTAAATGGCACGGTCAAACCAACTTTGCTTGAGCGCTAGCTCGGATGCGGCCAGTAATTGCTGATCGCTGAGGCCGCGCATTGCCCAATTCCACTCGCGAATAGCCTCTATCCGCCAATCTTGATCGATCAGTGCTAAGGCACGTTGCACGCCAGACATTGCGCGAATTTGTTTGATTTCTTCGCTGCTCGCCTTGTAGCTCACATTGGCAGGCGAGATACTATTACCTAATTCTTCTCTTGATAATAAGCCGTAAAAGTCGTGGTTCTCGGCCGTACTGGCCCAAAGCTGATTCGCCTCTAGCGTTTTATTTTGGCCTTTAAGGATACGAGCTTTCCAATACATCCAGCTACTTTCTTGCTGCTCCTTGGTGGGCAGCGCTTCAATGCGGGCAAGCGCGGTATTCCAATCAGAGAAACGCAAAGCCGCACGAATCGCCCAAGCGCGATCCTCGCTTTCCATGCCTTGGCCATCGCCCTTGCTCAGCCAGTTGGATGCTTGCTCATGCTGTTTTTTTGCGGCAACTAGGCCGATCTGTTGCCAAGCATAAGCTTTATCTTTAGCAGGCAATTGGCTCTCTAGATTGCTTAATAGGCTAGCCGCACGATCTGGGCTAGTCCTCGCGATTCTGCCTAAGGCATAGATGGCTAATTCACGGCCAGCAGGGGCGGCGAGTGAGAGCTTACTGAGTTGTTTATCGGGCGAGGCAACGACTGCATTCACATTTTTAACACTGAATTCAGCAGGGAAACCAACGCGGGGTGCTAATTGCCGGGCAAGCTCAGTGCGATTGCCGCTCAGTGCAATGCGGATACGTGTCCAAGCATCGGCAGTGCCAAGATCATTGCTATTAAATAAGGCATCAAATACAGGGTTACAAGCTTCTGCTTGCGGCTTAGATGAAAACCATAGCGCTTTGGCTTCTAGTAAAGGGCCGCGCTCATTATTGGCCAAGCCAGCTTGCGCATTCAGGCAGACTAGTTCATTGCTTGGGTTATCCACCTTTGCGTATTCGGTCTCAAAACTCACCCAGCTTTTACGCCGCCCCAATTCCTTGAGCCATTCCACTCTAAAGCGTTCTGCAAGCGGGCTATTGCCGTAATTTTTAAAAAAGCTTTGCGCATCACTTTCGCTGACGCTGGAAATTTGCGTGCTCAGCCAGTAATAACGTGGATACATTTCTAATGGCTCGCCAGCGCTGGAGTCGGCCATTTTTGCGATACTGGGCAAATCGCGGCTACGTGCGGCTTCACGAAGCTGAGCGAGATCTAAGCGAGCTTGAGCACTGGCAGAAAGCGTCAGGGAAGCAATCAATAATAGTTTTTTCATAGTTCTTTAAATGTATTGAGCAGGCAAGCGTAGCTTAAGCATAACTTAGGCTTGCTGTTATTCGTAGGTTAGTAATTGTAAAAAATAGAAAATAGTTTTTCGCGACATGATCTGAAGTTCACGAGAGGCAAGGTCGGCTGTGCTAAGCCCCTCTGGGCTATCTAGGTGGGTTTTGAGTATTCTTGCAGGTGATTACCATGTCACACATGGCGCGATGATCCTTGGCGGTCTATTTTTAAGTAACGTTAAGTCTTGCTGACTAGATTTTAACTAAACCTTTCAAAGTTATTCGGAATCAATACTTGCTGCTGCAACGAATTTTCTAGGGCCAGCAGGGAAAGCAAATTGCGTTAAAGCTTCGGCTTGCTAACGCGCTAGCAGCCTGTCGGACTTAAGCGATCGTAGCGAGGGAATGACCGGTTTGAGGCAGATTTCGTGGATTTTTGAGGCGAATAGCTGGCTATTCAACGAGAAAATGCGTGAAATATGGCCAAATCCGGCTTTTCCGTAGTAGATCAGTCTTAAGTCCGACAGGCTGCTAGTGGCGAGTACGTTAGCTATTATGTTGTGGTCAGCGTTATTTTTTCTTTCCAAGCTTATGGATGCCCCCTTTTTTTATGGCTGGCGGTACTTTCTCGGTATTTTTTGCAGATTCAATGCGCAGTGCAACAGCGGGAGTTTAAGCAGGCACTTCAGTTGCTTGGCGAAGCAAACAAATCACTTCATTGAGTGCTTACACAGCAAAATACTGTGATTAGCATAAGCTGAGGATCCATCCTGATCTCCCGATAAAGGGTAAAAGCAAGTAGAATCAGGGCGTTTAAGAATATTAAAGAACGAGAATGGGAATATGCTGACTTTCCAAGAAATTCTGCTCACGCTGCAAAACTACTGGGGCCGTAATGGTTGCGCGCTATTGCAGCCTTACGATATTGAAGTAGGCGCGGGTACATTCCATACCGCAACCTTTCTGCGCTCCCTAGGCCCAGAGCCTTGGAATGCCGCTTATGTGCAGCCTTCACGCCGTCCTAAAGATGGTCGTTATGGCGAAAACCCAAATCGCTTGCAGCATTATTACCAATTTCAAGTGGCTTTAAAGCCATCGCCAGACAATATCCAAGATCTCTATTTGGGTAGCTTGCGCGAGCTGGGTATTGATACCCGCGTGCACGATATTCGCTTTGTAGAAGACGATTGGGAAAGCCCAAGCTTAGGCGCGTGGGGCTTAGGTTGGGAAGTGTGGTTGAACGGGATGGAAGTCACTCAGTTCACTTATTTCCAACAGGTTGGCGGTATTGATTGTAAGCCGGTGCTGGGCGAAATCACCTACGGCGTTGAGCGACTCGCCATGTATTTGCAAGGCGTGGAAAACGTTTACGACTTAGTGTGGACAGTTTATCCAAATGGCCAAAAAGTGACGTACGGCGATATCTACCATCAAAATGAAGTAGAGCAATCGACGTATAACTTTGAACACGCCAATGTGCCGCTGCTGCTCGATTTATTTAATAAATTTGAGAGCGAAGCCGCGCGCCTGATGGAAGCCAACTTGGCCTTGCCAGGCTACGAGATGGTGATGAAGTGCTCACACGTTTTTAACTTGCTGGATGCGCGTGGCGCGATTTCGGTGACAGAGCGTGCAGCGTATATTGGCCGCGTGCGTACGCTTTCTCGCCTAGTGGCGAGGGCGTATTACGATTCGCGTGAAGCATTGGGTTTCCCAATGTGCCAAGTTAGTTAGGTGATGGCGATGATCCGCTATCTAATCTTGATTGCTTTGCTGACTGGTTGTGGAAAATTTGAAGATGAGGTTTATGGCCCGCTTGAAGTTCCCAAAGAGGGCGATTGGCGCAGTTATGGTGTGATGGCGGATTATGAAATGCTCGTCGATGTGAAATCGATTACCCATGACGACGACTACGCGCCTACTAAGTACACCTATGTTTGGTTGCAACAGAAGTTTAATGAAGACCAAACGGATGAAGTAACTAAAAAGCAATTTCGCGTGAAGTATTCGCGCCATGCCATTGATTGCCCATCTAAAAAAATGGCCGGCACTTTAAGCGATATGCGTGATACAGAAAACCGGCAGGTGGCACGTTATGATATTCCTGGTTATCAGTGGGAATTCGATGAGCCGCTAGCCAATAGCTTTGGCGGTGATTTTGTTCGTCAAGTCTGCAAAATTATGGCAGAGAAAGAAGCTAAAGCTAAATTAGAAGAAAATTAACAGATGTTACAAAAACATCTTTTACCTACAAAAAGACACAAACAATGTGTGGCAAAGCTGCCTGTATTTGCTGCATATTGCCGACTAAATAGGGGCGAAATCAGTGGCTCAGCTTTCGTGATCTTTGTGGGCGAAACCTCTTTTCAAAATGCCACTGCGTCATATCAGAGAATTAAATCCCATGTCCAATTCTGTATCTCAAACACTGCTAATAGAAATTTTTACTGAAGAATTACCACCTAAAGCTCTGCCTAAATTGGGCGCTGTATTTGCCAGTGGCATTTTTGATGAATTAGCCAAATTGGGTTTTGTCGCCAAAGACGCCGAAATGGAATCCTTTGCTAGCCCGCGTCGGCTCGCTGTATCGGTCTCCAATGTGCTGGCGGTGCAGCCTGATCAAGCCATTGAGCGCCGTGGCCCTGCTGTGGCTTCTGGCTTTAAAGATGGCGTGCCAACCCCTGCCTTGGCAGGCTTTGCACGTAGCTGCGGTGTGGATGTGGCGCAATTGGCGCAAGGCTCAGATGGCAAGCAAGATGTTTATGTCTTTTCTTCGGTCAAGGCTGGTGAAGCGCTGACTAAAGTCTTGTCGGGCATTATTGCCGCCACGCTTAAAAAACTGCCTGCACCCAAAATGATGCGTTGGGGCGATCGGGACGGCCAGTTTATTCGCCCAGTGCATGGTCTTATGGTGCTGCATGGCAGCGAGGTTATTCCTGCCCAGTTCTTGCACTTAGAAGCCGGCCGCAGCACGCTGGGCCATCGCTTTTTATCAACAGAGGCCATTGAACTGGCTAATGCGGATGAATACGCCGCCCGTTTATTTGACGATGGGTTTGTTGAGGCGAGCTTTGATGCACGCCGTGCCTTGATTGCCGATCAGCTTAACAATGCCTGCCTAGAGTTAAACGCACAAATTGCCCCCGCTGATGGCCTACTGGATGAAGTCACTGCGCTGGTGGAGTGGCCTGTGGTGTATACCGGCAATTTTGATGAGAAATTCTTAGCGGTGCCGCAGGAATGCTTGATTTTATCTATGCAGCAGCATCAAAAATACTTCCCGTTGCTGGATCAAAACGGCAAGCTGCTGCCTAAATTCTTGGTGGTTTCTAATCTAGAAACCGCCGATCCTAGTCATATTATTCATGGCAATGAGCGGGTATTACGCGCACGTCTTTCGGATGCCGAGTTCTTTTTTGAACAAGATAAAAAGAAAAAGCTGAATTCACGCGTGCCGCAATTGGCCAATGTGGTTTATCACAACAAAATTGGTAGCCAGCTAGAGCGTGTTGAGCGCCTACAAACTATTGCCGCTGCGATTGCCTTAAAATTGCACGCCGATGTAGCCGATTGTAAACGTGCGGCTTATTTAGCTAAGGCAGATTTGATCGCCGATATGGTGGGTGAGTTCCCTGAGTTGCAAGGCGTGATGGGCATGTATTACGCTCGTATTGATGGCGAAAACGAAGCCGTCGCTGCGGCAATTGAAGGTCATTACCATCCGCGTTTTGCAGGCGATAGCCTGCCGGTTGGCGCTGTAGCACAGACGGTTTCGCTGGCGGATAAGCTGGAATCCATTGTAGGCATTTACGGCATTGGCCTGATTCCAACGGGGGATAAAGACCCATTCGCCTTACGCCGTGCCGCACTGGGCGTATTGCGTATGGTGCTGGACTTACCGCTAGATTTAAAAGAGTTGCTGAGTCTTACCGCTGGCAGCTTCCCTGCTGGAGTCGTAGCAGAGGGTACGGTAGAAGGCGTGTATGGCTTTATGCTAGATCGCCTAAAAAACTACCTCGCTGCAGATTATCCAGCTGCGGATATTGACGCGGTGTTGGCGCTGAAACCTACTCTCTTAAATGAGATGGTGATTCGCTTGCAAGCGGTAGCGGTATTTAAGTCGCTGCCAGAAGCAACGGCCTTGGCTGCGGCCAATAAGCGTATTCGCAATATTCTTAAGAAAGTTGAAGGCGATTTACCTGAGCTAAATGCCGCCTTGCTGAGCGATGCCGCTGAAATTGCACTACACGCCGAGCTATTGAAACTGCAACCTATGGTGAGCAGCGCTTTGGCTAGCCAAGACTTTACGGGTGCATTGAAAGCATTAAGTGCTTTAAAAGAGCCCGTGGATGCTTTTTTTGATTCGGTAATGGTGATGGCAGAAGACTTAGCTGTACGAGGTAATCGCCAAGCTCTACTCGCAGCCTTAGCAAGCCTGATGAATCGAGTGGCAGAGCTGTCTTTACTGGCTGAGTAAAAAACAATGTAGGGTGGGCACGTGTAGGGTGGGCACAAAGACGTGCCCACCCTAATGCTTGTTAGATGAAAAACGGAGTCGCGTATGAAGTTATTGATTCTCGACCGCGACGGCGTAATCAATGAAGATAGCCCTGACTATATCAAAACGCCCGAAGAGTGGATTCCCGTTGCAGGCAGTTTAGAGGCGATTGGCGAATTATCCCGCTCTGGCTGGACGATTGTAGTGGCGACTAATCAAAGCGCAATTGGCCGCAAGATGATTAGTGTGGATGTATTAAACCGAATTCATGCCAAGATGCATCGTGCCCTTGCCGAGCAGGGTGGGCATATCGATGCGGTGTTTTTCTGCCCGCATGCACCGGACGCCGCCTGCGTTTGTCGTAAACCTAATCCAGGCATGCTCTTAGATATCTCTAGCCGCTTCCATGTGCCAAGCGCGCAATTAGTGATGGTGGGGGATTCATTACGCGATTTGCAAGCCATTGCGGCGGTGGAGGGCAGGCCTATTTTGGTGCGCACCGGTAACGGCATTAAAACTGAACGAAAAGGTCTGCTGCCCGATGGTACGCAGATATTTGACGATTTGGCGGCTTTTGCCGCGCATTTATTGGCTCCTGAAGGTGAGGATTAAATGATTTGGTTGCGTTCCATTTTGTACTGGTTGGCTGTGCCTGTAGTAACTCCGATTTTTTGTGTGATTGCGATTCTCATTCTGCCGCTCCCCCCTATGCTGCGTTACCGTATTATTCGTGGCTGGTCATGGATTATGCTCAAATGGCTTAAATTTACCTGTGGTTTGACTTACCGTGTGGAAGGTCTTGAAAACCTGCCTGCCAACCCAGCAGTGGTGATGAGTAAACACCAATCGGCATGGGAAACGCTGGCGTTGCAGCATGTATTTCCACCACAAGTTTGGGTGCTAAAAAAAGAGTTATTAAAGCTGCCTATCTTTGGCTGGGGCTTGGCTACCCTATCGCCGATTGCGATAGATCGCTCTAACCGTGCCGAGGCGCAGAAGCAGTTAATTTCTCAAGGTAAAGATCGCTTGGCTAAGGGTTTTTGGATTGTGATTTTCCCTGAAGGCACGCGTGTACCATCCGGTGCTTATAAGCCTTATAAACAAGGTGGGGCCCGGTTGGCGTTAGATTTGGAAGTGCCTATTGTGCCGGTTGCGCATAATTCAGGTGAGTTTTGGCCGCGCAATTCTTTTTTAAAATGGCCTGGTGAAATTGTGATGGTGGTGGGTAAGCCGATTGATCCTGCAGGGCGCAGCCCACAAGATGTCACCCAAGAAGTTGAAAACTGGATTGAGGCTGAAATCCAGCGTTTTGGCGGCGTTGGCCCCTGCTATGCGCCCAAAAAATGAAGTTTATTTATTGCGGCTGGCTGATAAAGAAATCGCTTATCACGTCGAGCGTAGCAGCCGCCGCCGCTCAATTGGCCTGAAAATCACCGCCGATGGGCTGACGATCGTTTTGCCCGCGCGTGCCCCAATCAAAGACGCTGAGCGGGCGATCCAAAGTAAATTAAAGTGGATATTAGCCAAGCTGGCGCAGCCTATGCCCGCCGTTGTGGCCTTGGCGGCGGGAAGCAGCGTGCTGTGGCAGGGCCAAGCTAAGTTTGTGCAGCTGGCTGCGGGCAGGACACGGCTAGAAGCTGAAATTTTATACGTTTCTGAGTTGATCCCTCTTCCAACTGCGCTTACTCGCTTTTATCAGCGCAGCGCTAAAGCTTACTTTTTACAGAGGCTCGGCTTTTGGAGCGAGCAGATGGGCTTGCAGCCACGGCAGTTATTTTTAAGCTCAGCCAAAAGCCGTTGGGGGAGTTGCACTGCCTTAGGTGATATTCGGCTGAACTGGCGCTTAATGCAGGCCCCTCCGCAGGTGATTGATTATGTGGTGATTCATGAGCTAGCGCATCTGGCGGAGCTTAACCACTCCTCCCGCTTTTGGGACATCGTTGCCGCAGCATGCCCAGATTGGAAAACAAAGCGGCTTTGGCTTAAGCAAAATGGTGCGCTGCTGTTTGCGTGGTAATCTCCACCTATCTACTGATGTCTAGGCGGCCCCCCAAAAAATATTGAATTACAGATTGCGTAGAGAAAGGCGTTTTGTTGAGTGCGGCCGTTTTATTTGGGGATTTTCAAATTTAAGTACTGGAGCTTAAAAGTCCCTCTTGACACACGCCGAAGTCGCTGAAAATAGAATCGCGTATATAAGCGATCTATTCGTAAGCCGCTAAAGTATGATTCAAGGCCGCTCTGGCATAGATAATCGTTTCGCTGGCGCTTAGACCTATCCCGCCTAAATTTTCCCTGCACCAGTCTTCTGCTGCTCTGCCGTGTAGCCAACAGCCGCTTTGTATCGCCGCCAATGGGGCTAGGCCCTGCGCGATGAGTGCGGCAATGATGCCGGATAACACATCGCCTTGGCCTGCACTGGCAAGGGCGGCATTGCCACTGCCGTTGATGCTCCAAGATTGCCTATCCGCACAAATTGATCCTGCGCCCTTGAGTAGTACCGTGGCGTGATAACGCTCGGCAATGGTTTGGGCTGCAGCAATGCGGTTGGCTTGCACTGCTGCGGTGCTGGTTTGCAGCAGTCTTGCTGCTTCTGCAGGGTGTGGGGTAAGAATAGTGGCTGCACTTCGCTGGGTAATGGCAGCCGCTAGCTGGCTAGAGCTTGCGAGTAGATTAAGTGCATCTGCGTCTAGCAGCAGTGGCAGCGGGCTGGCAATGCTTTGCTGCACCAGCGTCATTGCCTCTTGGCTAGTCCCAAGCCCAGGCCCAATCACTAGCATGGTAAGTGCGGGGTGCTGGAGCGCTGCTGCTGCAGGGTGCAGCATAAGCTCGGGCTGCGTGGGGTCTACGCTTAATACTTTATCGAGTAAGCCAAGCACTACACGGCCTGCGCCTAATTTTAAGGCGGCGCGGCCAGAGAGTAGCGTGGCGCCAACCATACCTGTTGCTCCACCAATAATCCCCACTGTGCCGTAACTGCCTTTATGGCTATCCGCTTTGCGCAGTAAATTGGCAATGGCGCTTGGCGCTATCATTTGTAAATAGCCATCTGGCTCTGGGTAGAAAGACTGGGGAATTTGTAAATCCAGTAGATGGATTTCACCGCAGGCATTGCAGCCTTGGCCGGTAAATTGGCCAGGTTTATGCGCCATAAAGCTGAGCGTGTGAGTGGCTTGTACCGCGCTGCCTGCACCATTATCGGCCATTAATCCACTGGGAATATCCAAAGCAATAATAGGGCAGGCTAGCGCTTGTAGCTCTTGGATTATTTGGCTGTCGGTGGCAGAAAGTACGCGATTAAGCCCAATGCCATAGAGGCCATCAATGGCTAAATCGGCGTGTAGAGGGGTGTGGTTTTGGATTTGTCCACCGCAAGCCAACCATTCGGATAAGGCCTGCTGCGCATCGGGCTGAGTTGCTGGCGCGCTAATCCGCAGAAAAACATTTTTACCGGCAAGATGCAGCTGTTTGGCGGTGAGTAAAGCATCGCCGCCATTATTGCCAGACCCTGCTAATACATAAATATTTTGCGCATTAGGGTAGTGTTTCAGTACCCATTGAGCGCTGGTTTTGCCTGCTCTTTGCATAAGCGACAAGCTGGCCGCTGCAGTTTCGATTTGCCTTAAGGCGTGGCTAAAAAAGAGCGGAACATTTTTCATTCGCGGGAGATTCTTTGGCGTTCAATTTTATTGATAAAACGCTGAATAAGCGTTTGCATTTTTCCTGATAAATCAAAGAAACGGCAGCCTACGCGTTGGGTTTTAATCCCGTTTTTTAGCGTTACATCAATCACAAGGCATACCTGCATATCAATCTCAATCAAGCCAACATCAAGCAGTTGAATTCGACAATTATGCAAAGTATTCCCAACCACCATGGGTAGATCCGGCGAAACGCCCAATAAGCTTAAACCGCCCAAGCTAATATCCGTGACCGATAACTCGGTATGACTGCCATGTGCTAATGGAATGGTGCAAACCACTTTTTGTGACATGGGAATATCAAGCCGATAAAAGTCTCGTCTTTGCATGCGTAAAGTTTGCACGGGGCCTGCACTACGGATTGCCGTTCGGCTCTCATAACTAACTAGATTGGCATTAGGTAGCTCAAATTGGATTTTTACTTTATTCACCACACCAACGAGCAACATACGGTTTTCTTTAGTGAGGGCTTCATTGGTTTTTCTATCATTACTACCATCGAATAGTAGGCCTTGATCATCCATCGCCAGTAAGGTGCTAATCGCAAAAGGCTCGCGCTTGCCAGCTGGGTACAGGCAAATAATCTCGCCTTTTTCTAGTAATTGGCTAAGTAGGTATTTAATTTCGATACTAGAGGTAACTAGGTAAGGCCCAGGGTCAGAAACAAAGACCGGCTCTAGTGTTGGAGGTTGTTGCATTATGTAATCAGCAAATAAGAGATAAGCCACTTTATATCATTGGTGGCGCTTTAATCCTAGGATATACGCGTTGCTACTTGGTTATGGCTAGGGTCTGTTGACGTTTAATTGGTCATTTATGAATATGGGCTGATTAAATAACCATGCCACTAAAGGAGAGTAATGCTTCTAGCTCATCAAGGCGCATTCTTTCTTCTTTAATTCTTTCTGCGGCTCTTGGTTTTACATGCAAACTAATTTGGGTATTGTCATACCAAAAAGAAAGTGAAGGGTAATCAGCGAGTTGGCGGCCATTTGCAGCAGGGAGAAGATCGTAAGCGATGTGTTGGTTGAGTAGAAAAATCTCTGCTGATTTGGGGTCATCTAAAAATAGCAGCAAATTAATATCAGAATTAGTGCCTGCCACGCCAGAAAGTACAGAGCCAGTTAGATAGGGCTGAAATTGCGCCAAAATGTGCATGATTTTGAGTGCTTTTAGCCGTAACTGATTCAGGCTATCATTGTGCTCAGGCTGATAAACCGCTCGATAACTTGCCAAGGCGATTTCAATTTCTTGATTAGAGGGCATCATTCGCCCTTCACTAATCCCAAGTTGCTTGGCGGCTTTTTTTTTGGCTAACGCAAAATCATGCAGATGATCTTCTGCAATTAAGCGTGCGGCACGTTCACAAATCTGTGCGCGTAGATGGGCATATTGGCGGTCGAGAACGTATGGCTTGCTCATGATTAGGCATCCCTAAAAGAGTATTCCTTGATCTCGCGATGAGGGCAGGCCAAGCAGCACTCGGCCCACCCTTACCTTATACTTTGCAACCTTAAAACAGTAACTCTTTGATCTCATCCAGTGGCTGGGCTGCCCCCGCTCCACCTCCCAATCCTAATTCTGGATTGGTTTGCAGGAATTCGCTGAAGAAATATTCAGTATATGAGCCCCGTTCGGTTTGTATGGTCTGGGGTGTTACGCCTTCAGGTACAGGATAACTGACGTTTTCCACTCCTTTAAGCGCTTTATTCATAAAGTTAACCCAGATTGGCAGTGCCGCAACTCCACCATACTCTCTAGCGCCTAATGAGCGAGGTTGATCAAAACCTACCCAAGAGATAGCCACTAAGCCCGGTTGATAACCGGCAAACCACGCGTCATTGGCATCATTGGTAGTCCCCGTTTTACCGGCCAAATCACTGCGGCCTAAGCTGTTTGTTTTGGCTCCCGTGCCTTGGGTGGCCACATCGTGCAGCAGGCTATTCATCACAAAGGCATTTCGCGCATCTAAAGTGCGTGGTGCATTTTCACCGGCAACTTCAGGTTGGGTCTTAGCTAGAACACGGCCGTGGCTATCTTCAATTCTATCCACAAAATAGGAGCGAACTCGATAGCCAGTGTTAGCAAACACTGCATACGCCTCGGCCATTTGCAGTGGTGTAACACTGCCTGCTCCTAAGGCCATCGTTAAGTAAGCAGGGTGTTGCTTAGGGCTAAAGCCAAAGCGACTAATGTGCGCCTGTGCATAATCCACTCCAATGGCTTGTAAAACACGAATGGTGACCAAGTTTCTTGAGCGTGTAAGTGCAGAGCGTACACTCATCATTCCTTCAAATTTGCCATCGCTATTTTTAGGCTCCCAGCTTTGTCCTCCTACCTGAGCGGGGTCTATCACCAATGGCGCATCGTTGATTTGAGTTGCAGGCGTTACGCCGCGTTCTAAAGCGGCTGAATAAATAAAGGGTTTGAAGCTAGAACCGGGCTGACGCCATGCTTGGGTAACATGGTTAAAGGAACTACGGTTAAAGTCAAAGCCACCAGCTAGCGCGCGAATAGCCCCATTTTGTGGATCTAATGCAACAAGTGCTCCTTCAACTTGAGGAAGTTGTGAAATAGTCCAGCCTTTCTCCATTTGCTTGATTCGTACAATTGCGCCAGGCCGAATTCTGATCGCTGGAGCCACTTTTTCAGAAAGCATGGCCCTAGCAAAGCGTAAGCCATCACCTTCAATTATTAGTAGCTCCCCTCCTTTTTTATAGACGCGAACAGATTGAGGGCTAGAACTTAAGACAATCGCCGCTTGCAAATCACCCGAATCTTTCTGCTCTGAAAGCGCTTCATCGAGTAGCTCTTCCTTGCCAGGTAAGATTACTTCAGGCGCAACAAAGCCCTCTGGCCCACGATAGCCGTGGCGAATGTCGTAGTCGATCAAGCCTTGTCGCAGTGATTGATAGGCGGTTTCTTGGCTATCACTACGAAGGGTGGTGTAAACTTTATAACCTTCAGTGTAAGTTGATTCTTTGTAGCGTTCTAGCATCATTTGCCGCACCATTTCTGCCAAGTATTCCGCATGCACGGCGTACTCTTGCTGGCCTCGCTTAAGAACGAGCGGAGCACTCTTTGCGACCTCATAATCATGGTCGTTGATGAATTTTAGTTCGTGCATACGTCTTAGAACGTATTGCTGACGCAGCTGAGCTCGTTTAGGGTTTACAACTGGATTATATGCAGAAGGGGCTTTAGGTAAGCCAGCAAGCATTGCCATTTCAGCTGGGCTAAGTTGTTTTAGCTCTTTACCGTAATAGGTTTGAGCTGCTGAGGCAAAGCCGTAGGCACGTTGACCGAGGTAGATTTGATTGAAGTACAGTTCAAGAATTTGATCTTTAGAAAGATTGTGTTCAATTTTGAACGAGAGTAATGCCTCGTTGAACTTACGAGTAAAGGTTTTTTCGTTAGAAAGGTAGAAGTTGCGCGCTACCTGCATCGTGATCGTACTGGCACCAGATTTGGATTGCCCCGATGTCAGATTGCCTACCATGGCTCTCAGTACACCAAGGTAGTCGATGCCACCATGCTCATAAAAGCGTTCGTCTTCAGCAGACAAAATGGCTTGTTTCATTAACAAGGGCACTTGATCTATTGAGGTAAAAGCGCGGCGTTCTTCGCCAAACTCACCAATTAATACGTTATCACTGGTGTAAATGCGGAGTGGAATTTTAGGTCGGTAATCTGTGAGCGCTTCAAGTGAAGGCAGGCGCGGGTAAGTGATTACCAGTGCAAATGCACCCAAGCCTGCGGCAAGGATCACTAGGCTGATTAGGATACCGGCAAAAATAAATAGGAGGCGTTTGCTCATCGCTAAAATATAGATATTAGAAGTGCTGCTAATTTACGCGAATATGAGAATGTATGTTTGGCATTTATTTTTTCGCGCCAAATATTAAAAAAGCACTAATGTTAGTAATAATGTTGCACAACATCCGAGAATGAGCTTGATGCTTTACAGGTATATGTCGCACTGCTACGATCTACAGAAGATTAGCAAATGCTTACATTCAAGAATTTTTTTTTTAAAAGGAAAGTGAGTTGAATCTCGATTTCCTCAAACCCAAAGCACCTGCGCTGATTGGGGTGGATATTAGCTCTTCGTCCGTGAAAATGGTCGAGTTGAGTCTATCAGGCACCACCTACAGCCTTGATCGCTATGTGATTGAGCCCCTACCTAAAGATGCCGTGAGTGATGGCAATATCGCCAATATGGATTTGGTGGTGGAAGCCATCAGACGTGCATGGCGGCAAATGGGCTCTAAGATCAAAAATGTAGCGATTGCCCTGCCGCCAGCGGCGGTGATTACTAAAAAAATCTTGGTCCCCGCCGGCTTGACCGAGCGTGAGCTTGAGATGCAGGTTGAAACTGAGGCAAATCAGTACATTCCTTTTTCTTTGGACGAGGTGAATCTCGATTTTCAGGTGCTGGGTGTTTCTCCTATTGCGCCCGATGAAGAAGAAGTACTGATTGCGGCAGCAAAAAAAGAGAAAGTGGATGAGCGTGTCGCGGCGATTGAAGCTGCGGGTTTACGCGCGCTGGTGCTCGATGTTGAGTCGTATGCTACCCAAGCCGCTTTTGAATTGATGCAGCCGCAATTGCCCAATAGTGGCGATAAACAAATCGTGGCGGTGGTGGATATCGGTGCCACGGCTATGCATATGAATATCTTTAAAGATGGTCAGTCTATATACAGCCGTGATCAAGCTTATGCCGGTAATCAGCTGACTCAAGAAATACAGCGCAAATTTAATATGTCGAGTGATGAAGCTGAGCAAGCCAAAAAGCATGGCGGCCTCCCAGAAAACTACGAGCCAGAAGTGTTGCAGCCTTTTATTGATACTTTAGCGCTTGAAATCTCCCGCTCCTTGCAGTTTTTCTATACCTCCAGTAACTACAACGCGGTGGATCATATTCTGCTGGCTGGTGGTTGCAGTGCTATTTATGGCCTAGATGATGCGGTATCTAGCCGCACCAATGTCAGCAGCGCCATGCGTGCTAATCCATTCCAAGGAATGGCAACCGGTAAAGTACGTGGAAAACAAGTGCAAGTGGATGCCCCTTCTCTTTTAATTGCCTGCGGATTGGCAATGCGGAGGTTTGACCCTTCATGATTCGGATTAATCTGCTTCCTCACCGCGAGCAAAAGCGTGTTGCACGCCAGACTCGCTATTTAGTTTTACTTGGGTTAACCGCTTTGGCGGCGATTGCCGTGATTGTGGCTGGCTATCTTTTTTATGCCGCACGGGTTGAGACCCAAAATGAGCGCAATCAATTTTTGACTGACGAAAATACCAAGTTAGATCGTGAAATTTCTGAAATTGAAAAATTGAAATCAGAGAAACAATCACTACTTGATCGTAAAAAAATTGTTGAGCGCTTGCAGTCTGGCCGATCAGAAGCGGTTATCGCGATGGATCAGCTGGTTCGGCAGACCCCAGAGGGTATTTATTTAAAAGAAGCTAAAGCGCTCAATGATCAAATTACTCTGGTGGGTTATGCGCAATCCAATGCCCGTGTTTCTACTTTAATGCGTAATTTAAACGACTCTGAAATCTTTGAGCAACCTGTGTTGATTGAGGTGAAAGCCGCACAAGTGGGTAATCAAAAACTATCTGAGTTTACCCTTACGATTAAAATAACGCGGACTGTGGATGAGGCTGCTAATTCTTCAGCACCAGTTTCTCGTAAACGGCAGGGGAGCTAACATGACTCTCGACGAATTACGGAATTTAGACCCTAAAGACATTGGTAATTGGCCAATTGCAGCTCAAATTGGTTTGATTGTTGTATTGTTTTTTACGCTTACTTTGGGCGGGTATTTTTACGTCTGGGGTAGCCAAATGGATGAGTTAGAGGCTGGCAGGGCAAAAGAAGAGCAGCTAAAAGTCGATTTCGTAGAAAAAAAGCGTAAGGCGATTAATCTAGACGCCTATCGCCAGCAATTACAAGAGATTCAACAGTCTTTTGGTGCTTTACTACGACAATTGCCTAATAAATCAGAGATGGAGTCCCTGCTTACCGAGATTAACCAAGCGGGCGTGGGGCGTGGTTTGTTTTTTGAGCTATTTAAACCAGGTACTGAAGTAAAAACGTCGGAGTTTGCCGAATTACCGATTGATATTCGAATCTCTGGCAACTATCACGATTTAGCTGCTTTTGTGAGTGATGTGGCCCAGCTATCGCGTATTGTTACTTTAAGCAACTTATCCCTTACTTCAACGAAAGATCCTGAGGTAATTTCAATGCAAGCGATTGCAAAAACATATCGCTCGCTGGATGAGGCCGAGGCGCAAGCGTTACAACAAGCTGCATTAGACGCTAAGAAGAAACAGAAATGAAAATTCGACCTAGCTCAATCAAATTAAGCGCGTTGATGGTATTCACCGCATTCTCTTTAAGTGCTTGTTTTGGCGAGCAAAATGGTGACTTAAAAGCATGGATGAAAGAAAGTGCTGAAGGTCTGCGAGGAAAAGTGGAAGTATTGCCTGAGGCAAAGCCTTATGTTTCGTTTGAATATAAAGCTTTTGACTTAAGTGATCCATTTCGCGCTGCAAAAATGGAATTAGCCAAAAAAGGCTCTGGGGGTGGGCTTGCGCCTAACACCAACCGTGCCAAAGAGATTTTGGAAAATTACGATCTAGAAAAACTACGCATGGTAGGAACCATTACTCAGGGTAAGACGATGAATGGTTTGATCCACTCCCCCGATGGCAATATTTATCGGGTGAAAGTAGGGAATTATATGGGGCAAAACTTTGGCATGGTGACAGCAATTACTGAAATTGAAGTTCAACTCAAAGAAATCGTTGAAGACAGTGGGGGTGATTGGGTGGAGCGCACCACGAATTTATCCCTTGATGAAGCGGAGCAAAAAAAATGAAAATACTCAATGTCATCAAGCTGGCAAGTCTTTTGTGCGTAGCTTGCCTTTCCTCTTTTGCTGCTACGGCAGCGAGCATTACTGCCATTGATGTTAGCAATGTATCGGCAGATAAGCAGGTTATTCGTTTAAGTTTTAGTGGCCCAGCTCCTGTTCCTACCAGCTTTTCTGTGAACACTCCGCCTCGGGTTGCTTTTGATTTTGCGGATACTACCAATGCAGCGGGTAAAAGTTCGGTGCAAGTAAATGGCGCTGCGCTGCGCTTGATTAGCTTAGCTGAGGGCTCAGGGCGTACGCGCGTTGTGCTCAATATGCAAAAGCAAGCGGCGTATCAAACCAAAGCGGAAGGGAATGATTTTTATATTACGGTGGATGGCACCAGCAGTGCGGTCACCGCTCAGGCGAAGACCACGCATTTTGCTGAGAGCAAAGCGCCTGAGGCGAGTAGTAAAAATAAACGGGATAGCATCGAGAACATTGATTTTCGCCGTGGTAAAGATGGTGAAGGCAAGGTTGTTATTGATCTATCCAGCTCAAATGTGGGCATTGATATCCGTCAGCAGGGTAAAACTTTGTTGATTGATTTTAATAAGGCCGCCTTACCTAAAAAATTAGAGCGCCGGATGGATGTAAGTGACTTTGGTACTCCGATCCAAAAAGTGGATGCGTACAGCCAAGGTGAAACCAGCAAGATGATTATCGAGCCTAAGGGCAACTGGGAATACTCGGCTTATCAAACTGAAAATCGCTTTATTGTTGAAGTGCGCGAGGTCAATGACGAGCGCAATAAACAAGCTGGGATTAAGCCTGCGTTTAAGGGCGAAAAACTCTCATTAAACTTCCAAAATGTTGAAATTCGCGCCGTTTTACAAGTAATTGCCGAGTTTACCGGCCTGAACTTTATTACTAGCGATACGGTAACGGGCAATATCACCCTGCGTTTAAAAGACGTGCCTTGGGATCAGGCGCTGGATATCATTTTGCAAGCCAAGGGGCTGGATCAGCGTAAAAACGGTAGCGTGCTGTGGATTGCGCCCCGTGAAGAGTTAGCCAGCAAGGAAAAGCAAGAGCTGGAAGCGCGTAAGCAGATTGATGAGCTTGAGCCTACCCGCACTGAGTCATTCCAGCTGCGTTATCAAAAAGCTGAAGACTTAAAGAAAATGCTTACCGACGAGAAGCAGCAAATGCTTTCTAAGCGCGGCAGCATTGTAATTGATGCACGGACTAATACTTTGTTTGTGCAGGATATCTCTAGCAAGCTAGAGCAAGTGCGCTCGGTTATTTCTAAGATCGACGTAGCGGTGCGCCAAGTGCAAATTGAAGCACGTATTGTTGAGGCCAACGATGGCTTTAGCCGCGAGCTGGGTGTTAAGTTGGGTTGGGGCTCACGAGGCCACTTAGGTAGCACTGATTTAGGCTTGGGTAATAGCTTAGATAATGCCGGTAAAGGAATTGGTGTTATTCCTGCAACGGCTGGGACTACACCGAGTGCAACAACCCCTGTTAATAATATTTTAATGGGCAATAACGTTAACTTCCCTGCGATTGGTTCTGGGGTAGGTGCACCAGGTACTTTTGCGCTGATTGCCGCCAATGCTAATTGGTTGCTAGGCTTAGAGATCAGTGCTTTGGCTGCAGACAATAAAGGTAAGATTATCTCTAGCCCACGCCTTGTAACGGCTGACCAAGTAGAAGCTTCTATTGAAAGCGGGGAAGAGATTCCTTACCAAGAAAGCTCACAAAACGGGGCGACAACGATCTCGTTTAAGAAAGCGACCTTGTCATTAAAGGTGACGCCGCAGATCACCCCTGATGGCAATGTGATCATGAAGCTTAATGTAACTAAAGATAGCCGTGGCACAGTTACCTTGGGTATTCCATCGATTAACACCAAGCAAATCAATACCACGGTTTTGGTTGAAAACGGGGGTACGGTGGTGATTGGTGGTATCTACACGCAAGAAGTGGGTACGGATGTGACTAAAGTGCCGTTGCTGGGCGATATTCCTTATCTGGGTAATCTATTTAAAAACACCCTAGAAAAAGACTTGCGTCGTGAGCTATTGATTTTCATTTCACCAAAAGTGATTCAATCAGACCTGTCATTACGCTGATAATTTAAAATTATTAGTCAGATTAGCGGGGCGCAAATCGCGCCCCGCTCTGCTTTCCGCTACAATGCTTGGCATGAAACTGCCAGGCAATTTTTTTCTGGTCGGCATGATGGGTGCCGGCAAAACCACCGTAGGGCGAGCACTCGCTAAAGTCAGCGGTAAGGTTTTCTATGATACGGATCACGAGATTGAATCTCGGACCGGAGCAAAGATCCCAATCATCTTTGAAGTTGAAGGTGAGGCCGGATTTCGCCGTCGTGAAGTGGCGATGATTAAAGAGCTCGGTGCGCAAAAGAATATCGTGCTGGCAACGGGCGGCGGTGCTGTGCTTAATCCTGCTAACCGTGCGGTGCTGAGGCGCGAAGGCTTTGTGATTTACCTGCGCGCCAGCGTGGATGAGCTGTATTTGCGCACCTGCCACGATAAAAACCGTCCGCTATTACAAACTGAAAACCCAAAACAGCGCTTGCATGAATTCTATGCCATTCGAGACCCCCTCTATTGCGAAGTGGCTGATCTGGTGATTGATACCAGTCGGCAGACTGTGCATTCGCTATTGCAACTACTGATGAAAGAGCTGGAGCTGCATGCAGATCGCTAATATCTCTGCATCAAATTTTTAGCCCTTGCCTGTAGAGGTGCGCTGTTGTGGTGGCATAAAATATTGCCCTTCCTACAATCCACAAGCCGTTAATTAGAGAGTTGGAGCACCATGCCGATCGTTGAATTGAAGCTTGACCACGCCGCATATAATATCCACATTGCCCGCGATCTATTAACTCAGGTTGAGCTGATTAAGCCCCTTTTGCCTCAGCCAAGAGTTGCAATTGTTAGCAATGAAACGGTTGCGCCTCTCTATCTAAAAGCCCTGCAAGACGCGCTAGAAGCTGCAGATATCCAATGCCACAGCATTATTCTGCCCGATGGCGAAGCACATAAAACTTTTGAAACGCTTAATCTGATTTTTGATGCCTTACTGACTGAGCGTTGTGAGCGTAAAACCACGCTGATTGCACTGGGTGGCGGGGTGATTGGGGATATGACAGGGTTTGCGGCGGCGGTATATCAGCGCGGTGTGCCGTTTATTCAGATCCCCACTACATTGTTATCCCAGGTTGATTCATCGGTTGGTGGTAAGACCGGCATCAATCATCCGCTGGGCAAGAATATGATAGGCGCGTTTTATCAGCCTAAGCTGGTGCTGGCTGATCTGGCAACGCTGGATACCCTGCCTGTGCGTGAGTTATCCGCAGGCATGGCCGAAGTGATTAAGTATGGTTTGATTGATGATTTGGCCTTCTTTGAATGGTTGGAGGCTAATATCGAGCGGCTGATGGCGCGCGAAACCGATGCGCTAGCCTATGCTGTAGAACGCTGCTGCCAGAATAAAGCGCGGATTGTGGCTGGGGATGAAAAAGAGCAGGGCCAGCGTGCGCTATTAAATCTAGGCCACACCTTTGGCCATGCGATTGAATCGGGCCTTGGCTATGGCGTTTGGCTGCATGGTGAGGCAGTAGCTGCTGGCATGATGCTGGCCGCTTATGCATCGCGTGAATTAGATTTGATAAGCGATGACGATATTGAGCGGATCAAAGCCCTGCTACTTAAAGCGGGTTTACCGGTTAAAGCGCCAGTATTGGGGCATGAGCGCTACTTAGATTTAATGGCGCAGGATAAAAAAGTAGACGCTGGTAAAATCAAATTTGTATTGATGCAGTGCCTTGGTGAGTCTTATATCGGCGAGCTGAGCCGTGACACGATTATTGCCGCATTAGATGCGGGCTGCGGCGTGTAATTCTTGCTGCTGTAATCGTGGAGGTGGGCTGGCTTAGCTCAGGATTTGGGTTGGCCATAACCCACCATAGTGCATGTAAAGTGTTGGGTTATGGCGATCATAGGGAGGGGTAAGCTTTGCACGCAGGCCGCTTAACTTACCTTATACAAAGCTTTGTTTTTTTCCGAATACTCCGCTAGCGTCATCTCCAGTACCCCTTTCAGCTCTTCGTGAACGGCCGTTAGTCCTTTCTCTAGACGGGCGGAAAGGGGGGTTACCATGGTTTCAAACACATCCCTTAGCGTGATTTTATTTAGGTCCACCGCTAAAATCCATTCCCCATCACGGGTGGATTCCACCCAATTCTTTAAAGCCATTTCTTCAAGTAGGGCGTAGCTGGCATCTAAGCCCAACTCAGTGCGGCGGCGCAGCTTATCAATATGCAGGATTTCGCCTTGGCTATGCGCTTCGGCCAAAACCAGCAGCAGGCGGATCGATTGTTCTAATCGCGTGCCCTGATGGCCTTCCCAGCGCCAAGCAGAGGCGTGCCAGTAAGAAAGACACGCCGAGAGCACCGCTCCACCTAGAATAATCACCCAGCTGACATACAGCCACATCAAAAAGATGGGGAAGCTGGCGAATGCGCCGTAAATGAGCTTAAACGTGCCAAATTGTTGGATATACAGCCCAAAGCCACGCTTCATCAGCTCCAAAGCTGCAGCCACAACAAGGGCAGAGATAAAGGCATGGCTGCGGGGTACATAGCAATTAGGCACAGCCAGATAAAGTAGGGTTAAAGAGCCAAGCATTAAGAGCAAGGGGCCAAGCTTGAGTAGCATCAGGTTCATCAGGCTGGCATCACTATGCAAGCCAGTTTGGGCGTAGAGCCAAGAGGTGAGCGAGATACTAATACCGATTAATAGCGGGCCAAGGGTGAGTGCTGCCCAATAAATAATCGTTCTTTGCAGCAGCTTTCTGGGGCGTTTTATTCCCCATACTTCATTGAAGGTTTTTTCGATGGTAAAAATCAGCAAGAGGGCGGTAACCAGCAGGCCTATCATCCCCAGAGCAGTTAGGCGCTCAGCATTATCAGAAAACTGCCGCATATACACGCTGATCACTTTGCCGGATGCATCGGGCACCAAGTTGGTTAGCAGAAATATTTTAAATTTACTGCTGTAGTCGCCAAACATGGGGAAGGCAGAAAAGAGTGACAGCGCGATAGTTAGCAGCGGAATCAGTGCTAAAAGCGTGGTGTAAGTCAGGCTGCCAGCCGTTTGCAGACAGCGATCGGCAATCAATCTACGGCCAACAAAGCGGGCAAAGCCAAATAGGCGATGAAAAATGCCAAGATCAAATCGGGAGATTAGATTCACGGTTATGCGATTAAATGAAGGATGAGCTTTATAATACCGCAGCCCCACTATTTTGGAATTGTAATGCCAGAGATCCTTGTCCTTTATTACAGCACACATGGTGCTACCCGTCAGATGGCGCAGCTCATTGCCAGAGGGGTTGAGTCTGTGGCGGGTGTAACCGCCCGTATCCGCACCGTGCCGCGTATTTCAACGGTTTGCGAGGCAGTAGAAGCCGTGGTTCCTGATGCCGGAGCGCCCTATGCAGAGCTGGCCGATTTAAAAGAATGCATCGGTCTTGCGCTTGGCAGCCCAACTCGATTTGGTAATATGGCCGCGCCAATGAAGTATTTTTGGGATGGAACCGTGGGCGATTGGCTGCAAGGATCTTTAATCGGCAAGCCTGCCTCGGTGTTTACCAGTACCGGCTCTATGCATGGTGGCAATGAAGCCACGCTGCTCACCATGATGCTGCCACTGCTGCATCACGGCATGTTGATAGTGGGGACGCCTTATTCGGAAACCGTGCTGAGTAATACCACTACGGGTGGGACACCCTACGGGCCTAGCCACGTGGCGGGCAGCGAATCTAATCAAGCGCTCTCTGCAGATGAAAAACAACTTTGCATCGCTCAAGGCAAACGCCTCGCTCAGGTGGCTTTAAAACTGGTGGTAGCCGAATGAAAGATCAGCGTTTAATTACCCTGTCGCACTGGCTTTCGGTGGCGAGCCTTGTGGCGCTGATTGCGCTATGTATATCGTGGGAACTATGGCTTGCGCCCATGAAAGAAGGCGGCTCTTGGCTGGCTTTAAAGGGGGTATTGTTACTGCCAATGCTAATGGGCGTTTTAAAAGGCCGACGTTATACCTATCAATGGGGCTCGATGTATATCTTGCTGTGGTTTGTAGAAGGCGTGATGCGGGCTTGGGGCGATCATGGTCTATCGCAAATCCTAGCGGGAGCAGAAGTCGTTTTAGCTAGTTTATGCTTTGCTAGCTTTGTAGCGTTTGCTTGGTATACACGGCCCTCTTTGGGGGAGGCTGTGCAGGCTTGAGCTTGCGTTAAAGACAGAGTGCGATTTTGCATAACAAAAAGGCCAAAAACCAGAGGCTTAACTTTAGCTCTGGTTGCTGGCCTTTTGTGTTGAGTGTCTGTCCATCACAAAGCTTGTGGCCCTGCTGTGGCAGATTGGGGTAGGTTTGATTGAAACCATCCCGACGGCGGGGCTGATTGGCCTGCCGTATCTCGGTCTAATGTTTTGATAAGCGCTGGTGAGGGTTAAACTGGGCCTTGCGCGTTAATTCGTGTTTCTTTGTTGTGCAGCTTATTTAGCGCCGAGATATAAGCTTTGGCGCTGGCGGCGATAATGTCGGTATCTGCGCCTTGGCCATTCACGATACGGCTTGCTTTTTCTAAGCGCACGGTCACTTCGCCTTGGCTATCTGTGCCTTGGGTAATTGCATTCACCGAATAAAGCTGCAACTCCGCACCGCTATTGACCATGATTTCGATGGCTTTGAATACCGCATCTACAGGGCCGGAGCCGCTTGATTCTGCGCTTTTCTCTACGCCATCTTCGCTCATCACAATATGCGCAGATGGCATTTCGCCCGTTTCTGACATCACTTTGAGTGCGGTAAATTTGAAATGCTCATGCTCAATTGCAACCATTTCATCAGAAACCAGCGCATGCAAGTCTTCATCAAAAATCTCGCGTTTACGGTCGGCCAGCTCTTTAAAGCGGGCAAAGGCGGCGTTTAAGGCTTCTTCGCTGGATAAATCAATGCCCAACTCGTGTAATTTTGTTTTAAATGCATTGCGGCCAGATAATTTACCCAGCGTCAGGCGGTTGGCGCTCCAACCTACTGATTCGGCGCTCATGATTTCGTAAGTTTCACGATTTTTCAGCATGCCATCTTGGTGGATGCCTGATTCGTGAGCAAAAGCATTCGCGCCTACAATTGCCTTATTGGGCTGTACTGGGTAGCCGGTAATGGTAGAAACCAGTTTGGACGCAGGCACAATTTGTTTCGGATCAATGCCGGTTTCTAAATTAAACAGATCGCGGCGAGTGCGCACCGCCATCACGATTTCTTCTAAGCTGGCATTCCCCGCGCGCTCGCCAAGGCCGTTGATCGTACATTCAACTTGGCGTGCGCCCGCTTGAACCGCGGCTAAAGAGTTGGCTACGGCCATGCCTAAGTCGTTATGGCAGTGGGTAGACCAGATCACGCTGTTTGAATTAGGGACACGGGCAATCAGCTCGCTCATCCTTGCCGCCCATACCGATGGAATGCTATAGCCCACGGTATCTGGCACGTTAATGGTTTTTGCACCCGCCTGAATCACCGCGTCAAAAATACGAATTAAGAAATCCATATCCGAGCGCACGGCGTCTTCGGCAGAGAACTCCACATCATCGGTATATTCCAGCGCAATTTTAACGGCCTTCACCGCCGCATCCACCACCTGATCGGGGCTCATGCGTAGCTTGTGTTCCATATGAATGGGGCTGGTTGCAATAAAAGTATGGATACGGCCACGTTTGGCTGGCTTGATGGCTTCACCTGCGGCACGCACATCTTTTTCATTAGCGCGTGCCAAAGAACAGACGACAGAGTGCTCGATGATGCTGGCAATGGCCTTGATCGCGTCGGCGTCGCCTGGGCTAGCCGCAGCAAAGCCCGCTTCAATAATGTCTACGCCGAGTTTCTCTAGCTGGCGAGCGATACGGATTTTTTCTTCTTTAGTCATCGACGCGCCAGGCGATTGCTCGCCGTCACGTAAGGTGGTGTCAAAGATGTACAAACGATCGCTCATGCCGGAGGTTCCTTGTATCAATGGTGCAGGGCTGTTGCCCGAGAAATAGTGCTGAATGTTGAAGCTCTTCCCCTGATGTGCCGCCAATAGCGCCAATTTATTAATGGCGCTGAGTGGGATGCTGCCGCGTTCGCGCCATTTGTAGACCGCTGCCCGCGAAATTAAATCATCTGGAAACAGACTATTAATTGCTTCGCTTAACACGCTTGGTCCACCAAAATCGGCGATTAGACGTTCAATGTCTAATTCCACAGCTATCTCCTCAGGGTTTATGCCCTTAAGATTAGCTGTGGAGTGACAATGTGTCAAATATTTTGAATATAAATCAGGGTGGCGTTATTTTTATGATTTTAATTTTGAAAATATCGGACTTTTTGTCCGATATTTGGGCTGAATGTAGTGTGGTTGGTGATGAGGGTGTAGGGTGGGCACAAGTGCACCCGTTGTAAGCAGACGGAGGTAAGGTAATGGATATCTGTGCGCGTGGGCTGCGCCCAGCCTACTCTTTATATTGGTTTAATCCAGCGATACAGCCAGTAAACATAGCCTGATAAGCCATAGCCAATAAAAAAGCAAAATAGCATCAGTGGTGGTTTGGCAACGATGATCAGCAAGATGAATGTTGTGATTAGCAGGGCAAAGAAGGGCACGGTTCTGCGCATATGCAGCTCTTTAAAACTCCAAAAGCGTACATTAGAAACCATGGTTAGCCCTGTAAACAAGGTGAAGATCAAGGCAAGATAGGGGAGAGCACCACTGATGGGGGTGAGTTCTTCTGCGTATTCATGGCTGATCCACACCAAACCCGCCACCATGGCCGCTGCAGCGGGGGATGGCAGGCCTTGAAACCAGCGTTTATCAACCACCTCAATATTGGCATTAAAGCGCGCCAGCCTCATTGCTGCGCCTGCACAATAGATAAATGCGGCGATCCAGCCTAGCTTGCCAAAATCGCGCAGCATCCATTCATAGGCGACCAAGGCGGGGGCCACACCAAAGCTCACCATATCGGACAGCGAATCAAACTGTGCGCCAAATTCAGATTGCGTATGGGTTAGGCGGGCGACTCGGCCATCCAAGCCATCGAGCACCATAGCAATAAAAATAGCGACTGCGGCCTGATCAAAATTCTTATTCATCGCCTGCACAATGGCGTAAAAGCCAGCAAACAGTGCAGCAAGGGTGAATAGATTGGGGAGTAAATAAATGCTTTGGTGGCGTAAATTATTAGGATGTTTGAATTGCATTCAGTCATGCCTCTCAGAAATGATATCTAATTGTAGCTGACCAAGCCGTGAAGCAAGCTTTGATTGGCAAGCTATGCGTTATAATCTGTCGTTTAATTTCTGCTGGGGAATGCCTGTGTCAGAGCGTTTGTTTGTTCTTTTGCAACACGTATTACCCAAAGTCGCACTGACGCAATTATTGGGCATGTTCGCTGGCTTAAAAGCAGGCGGCTTAACTCAGCGGGTGATTCGCTGGTTTATTGGCCAATATAAAGTCAACATGAGCGAGGCGGTTGATTCTGATCCCGTCGCGTTTACAACCTTTAATGATTTTTTTACCCGTGCTTTAAAGCCGGGTGTGCGCCCAATTCACGCTGCACCCTTTGTTAGCCCCGTAGATGGTGCAATCAGCCAGCTTGGGCCTGTAAAGCAAGAACAAATCTTTCAGGCCAAAGGCAGGGGGTACTCTGCCACCGCTTTGCTGGGGGGGGATGCTGCCTTGGCTAAGCCGTTTATCAATGGCAACTTTGCCACCATCTACCTTAGCCCGCGTGATTACCATCGCATCCATATGCCTTGTGATGGGCGGCTAACGCAGATGATATACGTGCCGGGTGAGTTATTCTCTGTTAACCCCACCACCGCCCGCGGCGTTGACGCTTTATTCGCGCGCAATGAGCGTGTGGTTTGTCTGTTTGAATCTGATTTTGGCCCGTTTGCGCTGGTGCTAGTTGGCGCGACCATTGTTGGCAGTATGGCAACAACGTGGCACGGTGTGGTTAATCCTCCACGCAGCAAAACAGTACGCCGCTGGGATTATACCGGCCAGAATATTGCCCTGAAAAAAGGCGAAGAAATGGGCCGTTTCTTGCTTGGCTCCACGGTTGTTCTGCTGTTCCCCAAAGGTAAATGCCGCTTTAGCCCATTTTGGGTGGCCGAACGCGCCGTGCAGATGGGTGAGAAAATGGGGGATTAATGCTGCGTGACAATGCCCATATTGGGTGTTGTCATGCCCAATATGGGCATGAGCTAAGCTATCGTGTTTTTACGGTGCACTATGCGTAGTTTTGACGCCCCAAGCATGGCTCCGTGAGCGGTGATTTGATGTGGTAGGTTGGCGTTGAGCGAAGCGAAGCCCAACATCTGAGATCAACCTCAATCAAATAATTAACCTTGGCCGGTCCCCATTTTTCGAGTTTTCTACTGAATTAGCTATCCTCGAATTTGGTTAATAGTTTGTATATAAGTAAAAAATCTTAATTATTTAAATGTATTGGCATGCTTTATTGATTGTCTAATTTTTAAATTTTAAGGTGTTAAATTGTTTTAACTAGGATTTTGCCATGAGTACTGACGGCTTAGAAAAACCAAAAAAAGCTTTGAAACTGGAATGGTTGTGGTTTTTGTTATTTGGTCCTCCGTTGGGTGGGGTTGTTTTTCTATTTATAATGAATGTTCATAAATTATTTGATGGGACCGGTTTTGGAGGATCATCTCAGTCATGGGAGGAGGCTTGGTAATCCCCCCATTTTTAAGCTCACTTAGAAGTAGAGGCTAGGCATGTAATGCCAGTTTTTGTTTCGGGGTGATGCCGCCCAATCCCATATGCGGGCGC
>JBDKJX010000006.1:0-84712 GCA_039796405.1 Pseudomonadota bacterium | reverse complement strand
TTCAGCAAGGTGTTCAATGACCATGCGAACTGCTCGTTCACGGACTTCGGGGGAAAAGTGAGTTGATTTCTTCATGGCGCCATTCTCTCAAGAATTGGAGCCTCCGCGAAACCCGGTGCGATTCAATGCCATTTATTCCATAAACTATGCGAGCCTCGCCATTATGCAAATTGAAGAACGTATTACGACTTCTGCCAAACCAGAAACGATATTCTCTATTTATGCTGATGTTGAGCGCTGGAATACTTGGGACCCAGATACCAAATCCTCGTTTCTGACCGGCCCATTTGCGATTGGCAGTAAGGGCCGTATTTGCCCTACTAAGGGTAATGCGGTTCCTATGGAGCTGACTGCGCTGACGCCTAATCGCTCATTTACGGTTCAATGCAAAATTCCATTGTTTAAAATGGTTTTTGACCATGAGTTGTCTCTCAGTGAGGCAGGTACCCAAGTGCTGCACCGTGTGGTTTTCTCTGGGCCTTTAACTTTTATTCTTGGGCGTATCGTTGGGGCGCAAGTTCGTAAGGGGCTGCCTAAAACCTTGCTTTCTTTGAAACGGCTGGCAGAGTCTCAGGCGTGAATGAGGGGGGCACTCTTTAAATATCCATACATTCCAAAGATTAAAAAAAAGCCCCAAGCATCGCTTGGGGCCTAAAAAGCTGCCGTGAAGCAGTAATTTTTGCGTCTGATTAAAGTGCGCTGTGGCGCAGCTGTTCCAGAATCGCTGGGTTTTCTAGGGTAGAAATATCTTGAGTGATTTCTTCACCCTTGGCGATATTTCTGAGCAGGCGGCGCATGATTTTGCCTGAGCGGGTTTTAGGCAGATTGTCGCCAAAGCGGATTTCATCCGGTTGAGCAATTTTGCCGATCTCGTGCGCTACCCATTCACGTAGCTGCTTGGCAATTGCTTTGCCAGCTTCGCCTTCAGGGCGATCGCCCTTGAGCACCACAAAGGCCACGACTGATTCGCCCTTGATGTCATGCGGTCTGCCTACCACGGCGGCTTCTGCGACCAGTGGGTTGGCGGCCAGTGCCGATTCAATTTCCATGGTGCCGAGGCGGTGGCCAGATACGTTTAGCACATCGTCGATGCGGCCCATAATCCAGATATAGCCGTGCTCGTCGTAATGAGCCGAATCGCCAGCAAGGTAAAACTTGCCGTTAAATTCATCTGGGAAGTAGGTGCTCTTAAAGCGCGCTGCATCGTTATAAATGGTGCGAACCAAGGATGGGAAGGGGCGAGTAATCACCAATGATCCACCCTTGCCAGGCTCTACCGGCGCGCCGGATTCGTCCACAATCGCCGTCATAATGCCTGGTAGTGGCAGGGTGCAAGAGCCCGGTTTGGTCGCCACTGCGCCTGGCAATGGGGCCACCATATTCGAGCCGGTTTCGGTTTGCCACCAAGTATCTACAATCGGGCAACGGCCGCCGCCGATGGTCTCGTGATACCACATCCACGCATCAGGATTAATCGGCTCACCCACCGTGCCCAAGAGGCGCAGGCTGGATAAATCGTATTGCTTAGGCAGCTCGCCACCCAGTTTAATCAGCGAGCGAATCGCAGTAGGCGCAGTGTAAAAGGTGGTGACCTGATGTTTTTCGATCATCGCCCAGAAGCGGCCAGCGTCTGGGTAAGTTGGTACGCCTTCAAAGACCACTTGTGTTGCACCAATACCCAGCGGGCCGTAAGCAATATAGCTGTGGCCGGTAATCCAGCCGACATCGGCGGTGCACCAGTACACATCGTCTTCTTTGTAATCGAATACCCATTTCATCGATACTTGCGTGCCAAGGAAGTAGCCCGCGCTGGAATGCTGAATGCCTTTAGGCTTACCAGTAGAGCCGGAGGTATACAGCACGAACAGTGGATCTTCGGCATTCATCCATTCTGGCTCGCAAATATCTGGCAGGCCTTTAACTAGTTGATGCCACCAGACATTATTGTTTTCGCTCCAGTGATCTGGCTTGGTGCCGGTGCGCTGGAATACGATGACTTTTTCGACTGATTCGCAGTTGCCAATGCCCAGCGCTTCGTCTGTCATGGCTTTCAGTGGCGTGGCTTTGCCACCGCGTACCGATTCATTGGCGGTAATCACAATCTTGGCGGTGGCATCTTGAATGCGATCACGCAGCGCGCCCGCAGAGAAGCCGCCGAATACCACCGAGTGAATTGCGCCGATGCGGGCGCAGGCTTGCATGGCGATAATCGCTTCAACGGTGTGCGGCATATAGATCACAACGCGGTCACCCTTGACCACGCCAAGGCTTTTCAGGCCATTGGCAAATTGGCAAACGCGGTGATACAGCTCGCGGTAAGTCACGCGGGAGACTGAGCCATCGTCTGCTTCAAAAATAATCGCTACTTTATTCGCTTTGCTTTCAAGATGACGGTCTAGGCAGTTGTAAGACACATTCATTTCACCGTCTTCAAACCACTTGAAAAACGGCGCATTAGATTCGTCCAATACCTTGGTAAAAGGCTTGCGCCAACTGACTAACTCGCGCGCTAGATCGCCCCAAAAGCCTTGATAATCGCTATTGGCTTTCTCGCAAAGGGTGTGATAGCCCTCCATGCCGGATACATTTGCCTTGGTACGGAAATCGTCGGAAGGTGGAAACAGACGGGTTTCCTTAAGTACGGAATCAATGCTGCTCATTTAGGCTTCCTTCTTGCAGAGATAGTCAGAAAAATCAGATTGAAGCCAGAGTATCAGCCGGTCTGACTCAAGGCCAATCGTGTTTTTTGATGGGGAGAATCAGAAAGGCTGATGTGCGGGTTTATATGTAGTTGCTGTGGGGGCATTACGCAGGGCGTGTGTGTTTTTTGATGGGGTAAATCAGAAAGACTGATGTGATGGGGGGGGGACGCACGCCGCATGTTTTCGCAGAAGCGGCTAAAGTTGACCTGACGGTGAAGATGCTTAAGCAGACAGGCTTAATATCAATCCACTGACGGGGCTCTTGCCTGCTTTATTGATTGGGCCTTTTATGCGGAAATCGCTTGCCCATGCGCTCATAAAAACGAATCGCCTGGGTGTTTTGTTCATTTACATCCACTTTGCTTGCCTGATGATGAGTGATGGCATCCTTTAAAAGCATACTGCCTATTCCCAGCCCTCTGTGCTCAGGAGCAATAAACAGCATCTCTATATTGCCTTCGCTTAAGCCAATAAAACCGCATATCTTTGTCTGATTATCTTTGGCGCATTGCAATGAGATTGCGGGAAAGAAATCACTCAATATTTTTTATTTATAAAAATGAATACCATCGCCATATCAGCGATATATTCTGTTCAACCATGGTATAGCGGATTTTACCTTCGGCAATGAGCTTAAAGGCTTGAAACGGGGTACTATATATGATTGCTTGTTAGTAAGTTTTGGTGCAAAATCAGAGTTTAATAATCCATAAATTAAATCATTGTGCCATTGTTGGTTTAATTTAAAGTTATCCCTGATTCTACCTTCTTGTATAAATCCTATCCGCTCTAATAAACTGCTTGAGGCGATATTGCCTTCTGTTACTGTGGCTTTTATTTTGTGAAATAAGCAATCATCAAAGGCAAATTTCAGTACGGCTTGTAAAGATTATTTGCCATAGCCTTTACCTTGCTCATTGGGGTGCAATAAAAAACCAACTTCAGCCTGCTGATATGGCTCCCATTCGGGCATAAAGCCAGTTATCCCAATGGGCGTATTGCGGTGTTTATCAATAATCATTAGGCGTAGTTTGTGCGAGCTGTGTTTGGTCCATGCGGGTAGGCGGCTGTTAAATTTTTCATTGATTGCATCGGCAGATAAAGGATCACTTGCATGTCGCATGACATCCGAGTGTTGTTGGAGCTGGCTAAAAAAAACTCTGTCTGCTTCGGTAAGAGGTCTAAGAAATAATCTTGCTGTTTCTAAATAGATGCTCATCTTAAGGCCTATTTTTTTAATTCATGGCTAAGCAATAAATAATTAATCAGTGAAAAATATTCACCGTCTTTGATCTAATATTCCCGCTTGATTCCATCAATGGTGAAATAAAATGATTGCAAAGGCCACCTAATTATTATTTACCTAATTGATTCGCTCTTTGATAATAAATATGTCTAGATTACTAGCTCATATCGCCTATCATGCCTATGGTTTTCATTGTTTTCCCCTAAGTTAACAAAGCCAATTCACCATGCAATAAAAAGAATGCCGTGATCGCCATCAGGCTGGCCATAATGCCGTTAAATAGTTTTAATATTTTGGGGATCAGCAAATGCTGGCGTAAAGCATCGCCCAGCCATGCCCATATACAGATGCAGGGTAAATTAATCACCGCACATAAAACGGCTAAGCCCGCTGCGGCGAGCATGCTATTTTGCTCAGCAGGCAAAAATAGAATCACGGTATTGATCACCATCACCCATGCTTTGGGGTTTATCCATTGGAATAGCGCAGCAGCTAAAAAGCTCATGGGTTTGGCGGCTTCTTTGCCTTCAGGCGATGCGGCTTTCCATATTTTCCACGATAGCCATAATAAATAAGCGCAACCAAATACGCCTAAAATTGGGCGTACCGTATTAATGCTGCTCATCACCCAAGCCAATAGCACGCCAACGATAAACACCTGAATGCCGTGGCCAATGCTAATGCCTAATAAATGCGGAATGCTGCGGCGAAAACCAAAATTGCCGCCGGAAGCAGCCAGCATCAGATTATTTGGGCCGGGGGTGACGGACATCAGCGAGACATAGCTCAGTAAGGCGGGGTTAAACATAGACTTGGCTCGGTGTAGTTAAAAGGCAATTCATCATAAAAGCATCGTAAAAAAGGTTACAGTGGCATTGCTTGCTTATTTTTATGGGTACAATTTAGACATTGCGGCTTTACTCGGTACTTATGATGCAAATGGATACGCTTTATCAGCAGTTGGCTGATGATTTTGCGCTGGCGATCAGCCACGGCTCTTTACCGCCTGGCTCCAGATTGCCATCGGTACGTAAAACGGCACAAAGCCGCAGGCTGTCCTTGAATACGGTACTCACGGCCTATCGAATGTTGGAAGACCGCGGCCTTGTGGTGGTCAGGCCGCAATCTGGCTATTACGTGCGCAGCCATCTGCCTATGTTGCCCGCTAGCAAAGCCTGTGCCGCTCCCAGCCCCGCACAGGGAACGGCCGGTAAGGTGCTGGATTTAATCGGAGCCGCTTTATTGGCTCAGCAAACGCCGGGTTATATCAATCTGGCTTTAGCCTGCCCCAAGGGCGGCGATTTTTACCCCAGCAATAAACTGGCGCGGATTATGGGCCAGGTGCTTAAGCAAAATCCTGGCATGGTTAGCAGCTATGCTTTGCCACCGGGCTCAGAGCGATTACGCACCCAGATTGCTCGTCGCAGTGTAGAGCTGGGGATGTCTTTGCAGGCCGAAAACATCGTGCTCACCCATGGTTGTATGGAGGCCTTGCAATTGTCTTTGCGTGCCATCTGCGTGAGTGGAAACGCCGTGGGGATTGAATCGCCTACCTACTTTAATTTGTTACCATTGTTTAGCAGCCTAGGTTTAAAGGCGGTTGAAATTCCGACCGATCCGCAAACGGGCATGTCACTCGATGCGCTAGAGCAATTACTGATTGATGGCCAGCTGCAGGCCATTGTAGCCATGCCCAATGTGCACAATCCCCTAGGCTGCAGCATGCCGCTGGAAAACAAGCGGCGGCTGGCTGGCCTATTAAAGCGTTATCAAATCCCCCTGATTGAAGACGCGCTCTACGCTGAATTGCAATTTGGTGAAGCCTTTGCACCCGCGGTAAAAGCGTTTGACGATGAGGGCTGGGTGTTAATTTGCGCCAGTTACACCAAGACGCTAGCCCCCGATTTCAGGATAGGCTGGGTAGAAGGCGGGCGTTTTACCGAGCAGATTCGTAAACTTAAATTCTCTTATTCTGTTGCCGAGTCTATGGTGTTGAGCGAAACGCTGGGCCTGTTTTTGGAATCAGGCGGTTACGATCATCATTTACGCCAGCTCAAACGCCGCTACGCCATTCAGGTAGATAAAGTACGCGCGCTGATTGCCGAGCATTTTCCACAGGGCACCAGCGCCACCCAGCCCGCTGGCGGTTTTTTATTTTGGGTGGAGTTGCCCGCCAGCTGCGATAGCGTGAAATTATTTCATCGTGCCATTGCCGAGAAGATCAGCATCTCGCCCGGCCCGCTTTATTCCCCCAGCGGCCGCCATATCTCGGCACTGCGTTTATCCTGTTGCCAGCCTTTGGATGAGAGCTATATCCAGGCTTTAGTCCGGCTGGGCGAAATGGCACAAGAGATTATGGATGAAGCGGCTTGCGTTTAATCCGCAGGATGCGTGGCGGCGGTAGAAAATCGGGCCTGACGTGTATCTAGTTTTCTCTGTGGGCTGGCTTGATCACTTACGCGGCATCATTAGCCATAGTCCACAGAGGCTTAAAGCCATGCTCAGCAAGCGGATGATTGAAAATGACTCGCGGAAAAACCACAGGCCAATGGGCAACAGTAATAGCGTGCTGGCCGCATTGGTCATCAGGGACGACATACCTAAATGGTTGCCTGGCTCGGTAGAGCAATAAAAAACCCAGCTTAATGCCCAGAATACCCAGCACCACACGACCGACGCTCCAGTTCAATATCTGCACCCCGCCACAGCATAGCCAACTGATCACTGAACTGCCCCATTGCCTGATGTAACAATCGCCGTTTATCGCCAACAGGGCGATACCGACCTGATTAATTAGCAATTAGCGAATTTATTTTGCGGGAATTGCAGAGGCGTTAATAATTTAATTGTTGCTAGTCAGGTAAGCTAAATCATCGTATGGCGAATTGTTCTTTCATACAAAGCGAACCGCTCTCTTATTTCGCCCAGCATTTACTGGGGGTTTGAATGGTGTTAGCGTTATTGAGCATCAATTCAATCACTTTGCATTCGCTGTCTTTAGTTTGCGCTCCCTGTGCTGTAGCTTGGGCTGTAAAGCCATTACTGGTAATACTAGGAAGAATGGTGATCTGGTAGTAGCCGTTTTCGCTTAAATAACCGCTATCTGCGCCTAGCCCCAGCTGGCTAATTGTTCCATAAGTAGTGTTATTCGCACGATATTTCTCTTGTGTTTGTAGCAGCTTGCTTAGGCTGACATAGGCATCCGTGCGGTGTGATCTCAGTATAAAGCTGCTATATGAGGGAAACGCAATGGCTGTCAGAATACCAATAATCGCAAGCACAACCATTAGCTCAATCAAGGTAAATCCGTGTTGTTTATAGTGGAGCATCGTACGCCTTCTTATAAATAATCAACGATAAACAAGCTTTGCTTGCGTATTTATAAGTGATGGATGATTTTGTTTACACTATTTTTTGTCACTAAAAAATGCGGCATTGCTGCCGCAGTTGGATGTACACATCATCTGCCAATTAATTAACGCTGTATTCCTTTATATCTTTAGGCAAATTAAATAACCATAAGCGTGAAGGGGCTTGAGTTGGGTTGCCCCGGCTGATATTAAATTTCACTGCATCAGCCGCTGCTGGCACGCCATCAATTTTACAGCCGGTGAGCTTGCTGTCGATCATGGCGAGACCTTCGGATTTCTCTGCCAGATAGCCAAAGCCGCCGCCAAGGGCATCGTAATCAAAGAGCTTAGTGCGTTTCACCATTTGGATATTGGCCAGATCGGCTGCTGCTCCAAATTCCAGATCCCTCTTATCGCTCAGCGTTTTGCCGCTTAGATCTGTGGCGCTGCTGATATCGATCAGATAAATACTGCGATGCATCAGGCCGTCTTTTTGAATGCCTTGTTCGATCAGCAAGAAGCGGGTGTCAGAAATCTCCAGCAGATCGCCAATTTTCAGCTCTTTGCTTTTTGGCATAGTTGTCGTCAATCGGGTAGGCAAACATACGGGTGGCTTTGGTGGCCGGGTCGTATTCGGTGATCCGCGTAAACAGTGCCTTGGTCGATTTATTGTCTTTGCCAAACTGGCTGGCGAGTGTGGATTCAAAATGCTCGTAGGCTAAATTGCAATTACGCACTTTTAAGCCAAGTTTGGCGAGCTCTGTGCCAAAGTCCTTACCACTTGCGGCTAATTTGATGCTGGATTCTGTTAATGTTTTTAATAAATCGCGCTGGGTGGCTTCCAGCTTAATGCCATTACTTGGATCGCCATCGCTATCCAGTGTTTGCAGTAATTGCGCGATATTAATGGCTTTATCATTAAAGCCACCACTTAAATCAGCAGGGGATAATTTAGCAGTGGCAATGGCTTTACCTAATACTACACCGCCAATTTTAAAGGTGATTTCGTCCCCCACCTGATATAAATAAAAGCCATCGGCCTTGGTGTATTGCACGCTTGGATTACTGGTGGTGCTGTATTCTAAGCCTTCTACTGCTGAGTCTTGAAATACACCAGTGATAATAAAGGGTTTATTGTTTGTGCTGGTGGTGGTTTCGGTGTTGTCGCTATTGCAAGCGGCTAATAGTGAGCTAAGCGCAATTGTGCTGCGTTTCATATGAATAACCCCAAGTTAAAATTAAATGAATAGTGCCATTTTAATATGACAAGGGGGTTAAAGATGGGGCGTAAGCTAATGCATTGATTGAATTAGTTTTACCCTTTGCAGGGGGATTAATCAACCCTATCAACTTAGCAATAAGCCATGGCATGCCACGCAATGACAAGCATTGAATTATCGTAGTGCGGGTGAAACCCGCGTATTTTTTTGCATCGCTCGCGGGTTTCTCCCGCCCTACAAAACACATTTCCTTAAGTTGATAGGATTGGGGTATTAATCTTTATGAAAATATATTTAATTATTAAATACGCGCAATAAAAAAACGCCATGCAATCCTGCATGGCGTTGTATTTTTTATCACAATTCTTAATGCTTTGATGCGCCTTCTGCGCCCACCCCTGTCATAGAGCGGATAAATTGTGGCAGGAATGCGGCACGCTCAGAATCCGCTTGAGCACTCTTATCGGTGATAGAGAAAATCCACGTCATCAGAAACGCTAAAGTCATTGAGAAAATAGCTGGGTTTTTATAAGGGAATAATTCGCTGCCCTTGGCATTGCCCAGTGTATCTACCCAAACGGCTGGCCCAAGAATAATCAACACCACCGCGCAAATTAGCCCTGAGTAGCCACCAATCACGGCGCCGCGAGTGGTTAAGCCTTTCCAGAACATCGATAAAAACAGCACAGGGAAGTTGGCCGATGCAGCAATAGAGAAGGCCAAGCCCACCATAAAGGCGATGTTTTGCTTTTCAAACATAATGCCTAGCAAGATGGCGACTACACCTAAGGCCACCGTTGCGTATTTAGAAACGCGGATTTCTGTGGCTTCGTCCGCACGGCCTTTACGCCAAACGCTGGCATACAGATCATGCGAAACGGCGGATGCGCCGGATAAAGTCAGCCCAGAAACCACGGCTAAAATGGTGGCAAAGGCAACGGCTGAAATAAAGCCAAGGAATAAATCGCCACCGACGGCGTGAGAAAGATGGATCGCCGCCATATTAGAGCCGCCCAGCAACTTGCCTGCCGCGTCTTTATACGATGGATCGGTGGAGACCAGCATGATCGCGCCAAAGCCGATAATGAAAGTCAGAATGTAGAAGTAACCAATAAACCCTGTGGCCACAAACACTGATTTACGCGCAGCTTGAGCATCTTTTACGGTAAAGAAGCGCATCAGAATATGTGGCAAGCCCGCTGTACCAAACATCAGTGCCAAGCCTAGAGAAATCGCATCGATCGGGTTAGAAACCAAGCCACCAGGGGCCATGATGTTTTTAGCGGCTTTTACTGCGGCTTTGGCGGCATCTGAAGCTTTTTCGACTAGCGTCGCCGCATCAGGCGCGTTGCTGGCAACGGCTTGTGCTGCAACTTCGGAGGCGGCCGAGGCTTTGATGGCTAAGAGCTGTGCACCTGCTTGTTTAACCTGTACGGCTTGGGCAAACATGCCTTCCACATTGAAGTTCACATGCTTAAGCACCATAAAGGCCATAAAGCTAGCACCAGACAGCAGTAGCACGGCTTTAATGATCTGCACCCATGTAGTGGCCAACATGCCGCCAAAAATCACGTAAATCACCATCAGCACACCGACCAACACCACGGCGGTGTTGTAGTTCATACCAAATAGCAGTTGGATCAATTTACCAGCACCTACCATTTGGGCGATCAGATACAGCGCCACCACAACCAAGGTGCCCGTTGCAGCAAAGGTGCGCACTGGGCCTTGTTGCAGGCGGTAAGATGCCACATCGGCAAAAGTATATTTACCGAGGTTACGCAGACGCTCTGCCACCAAGAAGGTAATCACTGGCCAGCCTACCAAGAAGCCTAGCGAGTAAATCAGGCCATCGTAGCCGGTATCAAATACCAGCGCGGAAATCCCAAGGAAGGATGCAGCCGACATATAGTCGCCCGCAATGGCTAAGCCATTTTGAAAGCCGGTAATGCCGCCGCCAGCAGAGTAAAAATCTTTCGCAGAGCGGGTTTTACGTGCTGCCCAGTAAGTCACCCCAAGGGTAAAGGCCACAAACAAAAAAAACATAATGATGGCGTGCCAGTTCATCGCTTGTTTGGTGACGGGGCCATCGATGGTGCCAGATGCCCAAAGCGGTAGGCTGCTTAGGGCGAGAAGGGCTGCGAGGCCTAATTGTTTTTTTAACTGACGGATCATTGCTTGGCTTCCTCAATGATTTCACGGGTCAACTGATCAAATTCAGTAGCGCGGGAGACATAAATACCGGTGAGCACAAAGGCGGATAAAATCACCAAAATCCCAATGGGAATCCCTATGGTGGTTACGCTGCCTGCTGTAAGGGGGATCCCAAGTGTTTTGGGCGAAAATGCAATAACCAGAATAAAGCCGTAGTAAATCACCAGCATCACTGATGATAAAAGCCAAGAGAGGCTGGATTTTTTTTGTACCAATTCAGCAAACTTTGGATTTTGCTGAATTCGGTCGATGATAGGATCGTTCATTTCAACATCCTCTTAAAACAAGGTGAGATCCCCTAGGGGGTCAACAGGGGATAGGCAACACTTACTCTATTCGAGGGGGGGGGGTATATGCTAATTGCAATTTTTGATGCACAAAATCAGCAAAGCTGATGTTGCATTGCGATTTGATGAATATTGCTAGTCTTTCAAATACTCTCTCTCTGGCAGGTCCCTGAGAATAAGCTGACAGGGCAAAGGTTTTTGAGCATACTTTCTCTATGGAAATCTATCAGATACGCACTTTGGTCGCCGTTGCACAGCAGGGGCACCTTACCCAAGCCGCAGAGCTACTCCATTTATCGCAGCCAGCCGTCACTGCGCAAATTAAAGCCTTGGAAGAAGAATTTGGCCTGCCGCTATTTGAGCGATTCCCTGGTGGTGTGCAGCTTACGGAGGCAGGAAAATTACTATTGCCCGATGCAGAAAATATTTTGGCTTTAGCAAGAGCGATGCAAAACCGCGCGAAAGGGCTGGCAGGTGAGCCCAGAGGCAAGGTAAAAATCGGTACCATTGGCGTGCCCGCAAGGCTGCGTTTGGGCTCTTGGCTGGCGCATTTACGCGAGAAATACCCGCTGATTTCGGCACAAACCACTCACGGTATTTCGGTGCGGGTATTGAATGATGTGCGGAAAAAAATCCTCGATGCTGGTTTTTATCTGGGGCGCAATCCCTATCAAAACGTAACTACTTTATTGCTCACCGAGATTGGCTTTTGTGTCGCCCTGCCGCCAGCCTTAGCGGGGGAATTGGCGAATGCAGATTGGAAAACGCTGGGTAAAACGGCGTGGCTTGGTTTGTCGCAGTTTACGAGTCTTGCCGAAATCACTTTAGAGCTATGGCGCAGCCAAAATATTGCGCCAACAATTGTTGGTGAATTTGATGAAGAAGCGACTTTGGTAGAGTTAGTAAAAGCAGGAGTAGGGGTGGCTATTTTGGCGGAGCGAACGGCAAAGCGATTTGCTGCGGATGGCTCAATTGCATTATGGCGGGGTGGAGAGATTGCGGTGCGGGTGCCGCTACAGTTTATTTATTCGGTAGATAGAGAGCATGATCCTTTGATCGGTATGCTGCGTAGCTCACTGAAAACGGAATGGGATTTGGGCTAGCTCGTTTTTTCTAGATAGATATCTTTGTACTAGCAAATAAAAAAGCCAGACAATGTCTGGCTTCAATAAAGCATACTCATTCGATAGAATAGATGCTTCTTATTTCTTGCTACTGCTTTACTAGAAATACAAAAACCCCACTGAGAGCAGGGTTCTAGTATGGAGGTACCGTGCAACAACTGAATTACTTCAGCTTGGTTTCCTTGTAGATCACGTGTTTACGAACCACGGGATCGTACTTCTTGATTTCTAGCTTTGTTGGCATTGTGCGCTTGTTCTTGGTCGTTGTGTAAAAGTGACCAGTACCTGCGCTGGATTCCAGCTTGATTTTTTCACGCATGATTTCTTACCTCAGCCTCAAACTTCGCCACGAGCGCGGAGATCCGCGAGGACGACTTCGATGCCTAGTTTATCGATAGTACGGAGTGCAGCGTTAGATACACGCAGACGAACAAAGCGGTTTTCGCTTTCTACCCAGAAACGACGGCTGTGTAGATTAGGAAGAAAACGACGCTTAGTTTTGTTATTGGCGTGGGAAACATTGTTCCCTGTCACTGGGCGCTTGCCGGTGACTTCACATACTCGTGCCATGGCGGGTAATTCCCTGACTTCTGAGAAAAACCGGATTTATAGCATAGATCCACTACCTGTTTCAAGAGCTATGTCACTTTGCGCTAAGTTGAGTAGAAATCTTTCTTGCTATTTTTCAAGGGTTTTTGCCGCCAAAACCAGTCTTTCTGCGGCTTTGGCGGGGCTGGTATTTTTATTTTGCCAGTAGGAAAAAATGATCTCAAAAAATACACTTCTTGTAGCATCGTATTGGGCCATATTATGCGACCAAGATGGTACTAAGATGTTTTTTGAATTAGCTAGGTTAAAACTTTTGGCCGATTCTTTGGCGCAAGCATCAAATTTTTCTAAGCTTACATCGTTGCGAGCAGGGAAATTACCTTTGTGCAGGTTAAAATTAATTTGCGTCGCTTTGCTCATCATGGTGCGGGCAAAAGCTTGTTGAGCTTTTTGCTGAGCAGAGGATTGCAGTTGAAATAAGGTCAGCGTGTCGGCCGCAAAGCTATAGGCTTGATTTTGGCTGGGCGCGGCTACGCATAGATAATCCACCCCAGCGACTTGCCCCGCAACATTAAACTCACTTTTAGCCCAATCGCCCATAAACTGCATGGCCGCTTGACCATGGATGAGCTCTGCCGTGGCGCTACTCCATTCTGCAGCGCTATGTGGGCGGCTATAGGCTTTTAGCAGTTTGAGCATGCTAAGGGCCTGTAGCATCGTTGGGCCGCTTAAAGTAGCCGCATCTAGTTCTATAAAGGCTTTGCGATAGAAGTCGGCCCCACCTATGCCCAAGGCTAGCGATTCAAACAGCGTGGCAACTTGCCAGCCTTGTTGCCCAACGGCGAGTGGGGTTATGCCAGCTTTTTGTAGTAGCTTGGCGGTGGTAATGAATTCATCCCAAGTTTTGGGGACTTTTGCGCCGCTTTTATCCAATAAATGCTTATTGATCCAGAGCGTATTTGCGCGTGCAATTCCAAGCGGCACAGCAACATACCGGCCTTTGTATTGCACCATTTCATTAAGAATAGGGGGGAGTAATTTGTTCCAGCTTTGCTCGGTGGCCAGCTGGCTAATATTAGCCAGTTTATCGCCCCAAGCTTGAATTTTGATCCCACCTATCGTTGCTGCTAATGGCGGATTGCCAGCTTTTATTCGCTGTTGTAAGACCGACATGGCGTTTTCACCTGCGCCACCCATCACTGCAAAATCTTGCCACTGTAAGTTTTGACTCTCTAGCTGTTGTTTGGCCGCCTGAACTGCGCTTGTCTCGCCAGGGGATGTCCACCAATGCAGTATCTCTACGTTTTCAGCGTAGAGAGGGCTGCTAAGAAAAACAGCGAGCAGCAGGCCGCTGCGATACTTTGGATTGGAAAGCTTGCGCGATAAGGAGGGTAGCGGCTTATTCACTTGCAGGAGCCAGCACAGTGCGATTGCCATTGGTTTCCATGCCACTCACTAGGCCAGAGGCTTCCATCTGCTCAATCAGCCTTGCAGCGCGGTTATAGCCTATGCGCAATTGCCGCTGTACCGATGAGATGGATGCTCGGCGGCTTTTGAGCACAAAGGCAACGGCTTCGTCGTAAAGCGGGTCGCTTTCGTTATTGCTTTCACTGCTGCCCCCGCCCGCAGCGGCTTCTGCCTCAAAGCCCCCATTTAAGATGCCATCGATATAGTTAGGCTCGCCCTGCTGTTTCAGGTTTTCCACCACTTGATGCACTTCGTTGTCATCCACAAACGCACCATGCACGCGCAGTGGGTAGCCGCTTCCAGGTGGCAAGAAAAGCATATCACCTTGCCCTAGTAATGCTTCTGCGCCCATTTGATCAAGAATAGTGCGGCTATCAATTTTGCTGGAGACTTGAAACGCTAGCCGAGTTGGGATATTGGCCTTAATCAGACCGGTAATTACGTCCACTGATGGGCGCTGGGTTGCCAGAATTAGGTGGATGCCGGCCGCGCGGGCTTTTTGTGCCAGCCGCGCGATCAGCTCTTCAATCTTCTTGCCTGCCACCATAATCAGGTCGGCAAATTCATCCACTACCACCACAATAAAGGGCAGGTGCTCTAAGCGCTCAGGATCTTCCGGCGTAAGCGTGAATGGATTAGTGAGTGGTTTACCGGCTTTTTCGGCTTCACGTACTTTCTGGTTGTAGCCCGCAAGATTACGCACGCCAAAGGTGCTCATTAGGCGGTAGCGTTTTTCCATTTCGGCTACGCACCAGTTCAGCGCGTTGGCGGCCAGCTTCATATCGGTGACCACCGGCGCTAGTAGATGAGGAATTCCTTCATAAACCGATAATTCCAGCATTTTTGGGTCGATCATAATAAAGCGCACTTCGTCGGCGGTGGCTTTGTAAACCAGACTTAGAATCATTGCATTTACACCCACTGATTTACCCGATCCGGTGGTTCCAGCGACCAGCATATGTGGCGCTTTGCCAAGATCAGTCACAATTGGCTTGCCAGTGATGTCTTTACCTAATGCAATGGTCAACTTGCTACCCATCGCGTGATACGGCTCGGAGGAGAGAATCTCTGATAAACGAATGATCTGGCGGCTTGGATTAGGCAGCTCTAGGCCCATACACGTTTTATCTGGGATGGTTTCTACTACCCGAATCGATACCAGACCCAATGCCCGTGATAAATCCTTCATTAGGTTCACAATTTGCGAGCCTTTCACCCCAACCGCAGGCTCGATTTCGTAACGGGTAATCACTGGGCCTGGATAGGCGGCAATGACTTTGACTTCAACATTAAAGTCGGCGAGTTTTTTCTCGATCAATCTGGAGGTGAATTCCAGTGTGTCCTTGCTAATGGTTTCTTTAGCAGGCGGCGCAGGGGTGAGTAGCTTGATCGATGGCAGAGCTTGATTGCTGGCAACAAGCGGCAGGTCTTCAGCATTAAATAGCGGCACTTGCGCGGCTTTTTGCTGTTCTTCTTGGGCTTTTTTGCTAAGGGGTTTGGGCGCTGCGGGGGCTTCGCTATGCGTGGCTTCAATCCGCATAGGTGCCTTTTCTTCAAAGCGTTTTTTCTCTGAGGTCACTTTCTCACTACGGATTACCGTGGCTTCTCGGCCAATTTTTCTGTCTTGATAGGCTTGGATTGTGTCTTGTGTTTTGAGAAATGCGAGTTCAATCGCCGTGCCTAGGTTTTCCATTAAATGCAGCCAAGAAAGCCCTGTGAATAGCGAGACGCCGATGCAGAGTGTCGCCACTAAAAATAATGTAGAGCCAGAAAAGCCAAAACTTAAATACAGCCATCCACCCAAAGACACGCCCAGAATGCCACCGGGGGTTTGGGGAAGTTGGGCCGTCAAGCTATGCAGGCGCAATGCTTCAAAGCTAGAGCTGGATAAAATAATCAGTAGAAAACCAATGCAGGCAAACAAAACGGTAGGGCGAGCACCATCGCTCACATGATCGATGCGGCGATAGCCCCATAAAATGGCTGAGAAACAAAAGCCCACCCACCACCAAGCCGAAAAGCCAAATAAATATAGCAATACATCGGCAATCCACGCACCTACGGCTCCACCACGGTTATGAATTTCGGGCCGAGTGGCGCTGTGCGACCAGCCGGGGTCAAAGGGGCTATAGGTACTCAGAACAAGCACCAGATAAATAACCAGAACAACCAGAATAAACCACCATGATTCGCGTAATAAAATGGCGATTTGCGGCGGTAAGGCGGCGCGGCTAGAGACGTTCGCGACGTTTTTTTTACGAAATATGGCCATTTGGACTGATGCTACTCAATAGATATGCGGCTAATTATAGCGGCAACATCCTACAAACAGCAGTTGGCCGCTGCATTTGGGTAATAAACCATAATATAAGGGGGATGGGCGTGCTGCATTTTGTGCAATTTTTACCAAAAGGCCACCCAGATCATTCACTGAAGGCGCAGTAGCTCGTATATTAAGTAATGGCTTTCTGTTTATCGGCCTTACTTTAATCGGCAATCGCCAGACGAGGTTGTGAGCTGATACTTTTATCTAAATGTACTGACCTTTCTAAGCTTTGAATGGCGGGATTAATTGTTGATTGCTACTAGGTTTTTGCTTCATCCTAAATGATAGTTTACTTGTTTATGGCATTGGCTCTGGCAACGTTGAAAACGAGCGGTGGATTTATCTGCTGTCGTTTAAATAAGCTAAGCCCTGTTGGAGCCCGATGCAATAAGGCGGGATAAGGCAAGGTAGAATAATACGATAGAGTGGGGCATATCACCTTCCTGCTTTTTGTGCGGGGAGTGGCTGATACGGAGGAGCTTATTCTAGATAGTGTTTTTGCCATGCTAGATACAGCGCATAAGTGTGCCGCGAATATTCGTCCTTATCTTTAAATTGGCGGGCATCGAGTGGATCAAAAATATGATAATGGGCTACTTTGTTCGGGGCGCAAATGATCTGCCATATTTTTTGCAGTAGTGTGGTATTGGGACCCCATTCAAAAGCCTCTTGCGCTTCGTAATGTAAAAAAACCGGTAAGATCGGCACGCCTGTTTCTAATGAAACGGTAAATGCGCCATAAAGAAATTTATCCCATAAACGCCGACCTTTGCAGCCGCCTTCTGGATAAAGTGCAATTGAATAGCCCGCTTGTACTGCACTGATCATATTTTGCAAGGCCGCTTGCCGAGCATCTTTTTGCTCGCGGCGTACAAATAAAGTCCCCGCCGCTTCAGCAATTCGCCCAACAAACCACCAATCACGCACTTCGGCTTTGGCTAGATTTCTAACGGGGAAAAAAGCTGGAATGCCAACGTCTTCAAAGACCGAAGGGTGATTGGCGATCAGGATATATTGGCTAGGGAGTGGCGCTTGGTGGTGTTGATGCAGACGCAGCTCCACCCCAAGCGCCCTCACAAAACAACGGCACCAGCTTTGGAATAATTTGGGGTAAAAAGGCAGGCAAGCCATTGGCAGGCGGGCTAAGGCCATCATCAATAGCGTAAAACACAGCAGATCAAGCCCAGCAATGAGAAGACGAAGCCACTTTGCAAGCCAAAGCATGGGAGTACTCCACAGAGCGATGGTGGTGCTGGGATAAAATGCAAAAATATGGCGTAAGTGTGTTTACATATAGATAAAAATTAGCTGCTTGCGTACGGCGCTTACAAAAAACAAGCTTAGGATAAAAACCCTGCCAATTTGTTTTCTAGCACCCTTGGATTTTCACCATTGGCGATGGCGACTAAGCCTTCAAGCAGCATTTCACGGCGTTTAATTTCGGTTTGAATATGCTGTTTTAGCTTGTGTGCAATGGGTAGAAACAACAGATTGGCCATGGCGACACCGTAAATGGTGGCCACAAAGGCAACGGCAATCCCAGCGCCTAGCTTAGATGGGTCGGTTAGGTTTTCCATCACATGAATCAGCCCCATCACCGCGCCGATAATGCCGATGGTAGGAGAGTAGCCACCGGCCGCTTCCCAAATTTTAGCGGCAGAGCGTGCCCGATCTTCAAATGAATCGATATCAAGTTCCATTGCGCGGCGGATCACTTCTGGTTCGGCTCCGTCCACAACCATTTGCAGAGCGCGTTTTACAAAAATATCTTTTTCACTTTGCACATAGGCTTCTAAAGCAAGCAAACCACCACGACGGGCTTGCTGGCTCCAGTTTAATAAAACACCCAGTTGTTTTTTAAAATCGTGTTGAGGGGGGATAAACACCCACTTCACCATTTTTATGCCGGCAATAAAGTGATCTTGCCGAGTTTGCAACATGACGGCCCCAAGGGTGCCACCTGTCACAATTAAAAAAGCAGTGGCTTGCATCAAGGATGCAACGTGGCCACCTTCCAAAACTTGGCCAAGAATCACAGCGGTTAGACCAAGTAAAACACCAAAAATACTAATTTTATCCATATGTTTTTATCAACTCGTCCAATCGCCTAATCTGGCCCTTAAGCGGGCAATGGCTTGGCTGTGTAGCTGGCAAACTCGAGACTCGGTTACGCCCAGTACGGCACCAATTTCTTTAAGGTTTAGTTCTTCATCGTAGTACAGCGCCATAACTAGTTTTTCACGTTCGGGTAGTTCGTCGATGCCCCTGATTAAATTTTGCTGAAAATTTGCATCCGCAAGTTGCTGCAGCGGATTAATCGCATGGTCGGCGGCGTATTGAACGCTGTGGTGGTTTTCATCTTCGTCTTCAAGATCTTCAAGGTGCACCAGTTGGTGGCCTCGCGCTTCACTAAGCATGTCTTGATAGGCTTCTAAATCGAGCTGTAGGTATTGGGCGACTTCGCTTTCTAGTGGTGATCTGCCTAGCTTGTGCCCTAGGGCTAACATGGCTGCTTCGATTTCGCGCATATGTTTACGAGCGTGGCGCGGCATCCAATCGGCGCTTCTTAATTCATCAAGCATGGCGCCGCGAATGCGCTGTGAGGCAAAAGTTTCAAACAGTACGCCCGCATTTGGATCAAAGTTTTTTGCCGCTTCCATCAAGCCCATCATGCCCACTTGAATTAAATCATCGACTTCTACACTCGCAGGCAAACGGCTCACCATATGATAGGCGATCCGTTTGACCAAGGGCGCATGCCGAGTGACGTAATCTTCGTCTTGGCTTGCCTGAGTCTGACGATAAAGGGAGAGTGCGCGTGGCGCTGCCATTTGTTTCTACTGTGAGGAGGCTTAAATTAGTTTAGCCGACCGTCTAAGAAGTTGGGAGCGAAATCAGTTTGCTTTCTAATTGTTTAAGCGTACTAGCGAGCGCTTGATCTAATCCTGCAGCTATATCGTTAGCACTCATTCCAGATAAGGGCTCACTTGCCGTAAGAATAGTGTCGAGTATAACAGGGGACTTTGCTGAGCTTAAGCGTATGTGCAGTTTTGCAACGGCGAGAGGCTGGGCTTGTAAATCGGTATGCAGCGTGAGTAATTCACCGCTGAGTTGGTAATCTGCGGTTTGCTTTGAATATAAGGGCAACACTGCGCTAAATACGCCACTGCTTTTTAACCAAGTTTGCACGCGGGAAGTGATCAGCCCTGTGGGGGCAGATAGCCATTCACGGTAAGGATCTTTGACAAAGCGTTGGGCGCTTTCACGGTAAAAAAAATTACGCTCGCCAAACGGCGCTTGGGCGCTAAAGGCATTTATTTGTAGTGTGCCTTTAAATTGCACCGCATGGCTTGGCTCGCTACGCTCAATCACGGGTAAGTACGTTTCTTTGCTAGGGGTGGGCGTGCCGCAGGCGGCGATCAAGGCACTACAAAGTAAAATAATCAGGCGTTTCATAGGTATGCGGCCATTTTAGAGTTATTTTCTGATGGTAAGAAGTGGACGCTTTTTTCTGCGTAATATCAGTTATTTATCAGGTAAAACATAAGGGGCAGGTGGTTTGCCAAGCAGTAGCCCAGTTGGGTTAGCCCTTGCCGCCTCACTGATCACGCGTAAGTCTTCGCTGATTTGTTGCATATTATTTAGTGTGCTATCTAAGCCGCCTTCATGTTGCCCTAAAAGTTTATCTAGGCGGCTTAAGCTGCTTTCCATCTTTTGTAAGCTGCCAACCAGATGTGGGTTTTCTAGCAGGGCGCGTGCCTGCTTGGCACTGGCGGCTAGATCGCTTGGGGCGCTGGCCCATGCCGGATCGGTCAGAAGCGTTTGTAAGGCTTGATTGCTTTTACGGGCTTCGTGCATAAGGCCACTGGCTTCGCTGCTGAGCTCAGAAAAGGGGATCTTTTCTAACTTTTCTGTAATCAACAGCATTTTTTGTGCGAGCGCTTGCAAAGGAATGTCATTCATCTTGCTGTTCGCTGTGCTTAACAGCTGATTTAAATTGCTGATTAAGCCTTCAATATCTAGCTTTTGTAGGCGTATAGCAAGGTTTTGGGTGGAGTTAACGAGTTGCGCCATCGTGCTTCTAGTCGATGGAATATACAGATGCTTAGGCTGCCATTGCATGGCAAGGCTGGGATTGCGTTCTAAATCTTGATAGTCAATTTCTAGATAGCTGGTGCCCGTTAGGCCCTGAGGATTAAGACGAATCCGCAGGCCTTTGGCGATTTCTTTATCTAAATAGCTTTGATCAGGAAACGGCATGTTTTTGCCACCAAATAGCTCGGGGCGAAGTTTGGCTTCGATTAGCACATATTGTTGGCGCTCACTGGGGGATAAATCCTGCTGATAGCGTGAATAGGTAAAGCCAATATGGCTGACCTCCCCTACGACCACACCGCGATATTTTACTTTGGACCCAATATCAATACCCTGAACCGATTCATTAAAGTAGCTTTCTAGGGTAATGGTGGAGCGCGTCCAGTGGCTCGCGCCAAAGGAGATGGCGAGAATAAGACATATACAGAGCGCGGCTAGAACAAACAGGCCTAGGCGATAATAGTGCTTTTGAGCGGTCATAGTTTGGCCAGATTTAAATTATTAATACGCATGCCGAGTAAAAAAGTTGCTGACCCGTGGATCGGGATCTGCTGCTAGCGTTTTAGGCGCGCCGATGGCAATCACGCCTTGGGCTTGCTTATCCAGCATGATGGCGCGGTCTGCAATGGTGAAAATACTGGCTAGCTCGTGGGTGACCACAATAAAAGTGGTATGCAGGCTATGTGCTAATTGCAAAATCAAGGCATCTAACTCGGCGGCGGTGATGGGGTCTAGCCCTGCTGATGGCTCGTCTAAAAATAAAACCTGAGGGTCTAGGGCTAGGGCGCGGGCAATGGCGGCACGTTTTTGCATCCCGCCTGATAGTGCGCTGGGTAAAAAATCTGCATAGGCATCTAGCCCTACCAAGCGTAATTTTAAGCGGGCGACGATTTCACGGGCGGCAGCATTAAGCGGGGTATATTCCGCTAGTGGCAGCATGACGTTTTCTAGCACCGTTAGCGAGCCAAATAGGGCACCCGATTGATACATCACTCCAATACGGGCCAAGATGCGTTGGCGCACTTCGCCTTGAGCGTTAATGATGTCTTCGTCGCCAATCAGCACCGTGCCTTCTTGCGCGGGCAAAAGGCCGATCATATGTTTGAGTAAGGTAGATTTGCCACAGCCAGAGCCACCCAGGATGGTAATGATTTCGCCCTTGTTAACCTCAAAGCTCACATCACGCAAGATAACGCGATCGCCATAGCCGCATTGCAATTGTTTTACTTTAATAATGGCGTCTTGCATTACCACCTCAATAAATAGAAAACAAAAGCAAATAGGCCATCGCTGACCACAATTGCCACAATACTGCTCACAACGGCTTGCGTGGTGGCGGCACCTACAGCACTGGCTCCGCTGCCCGCTTGCAATCCCCTAAAACAACCAATCAGGGCGATTTCCAAACCGAAGATCGCCGCTTTAAATAGGCCCCCTGCAAAGTCGCCCAGATGCACAATGCTTGAAACGCGTGAGATATAAGTTTGGATGGGGATATTAAAACTCAGCATCACAATCGCTGCACCCACTAAGCCAATTAACACCGCACAAGCCGATAGCAGCGGTGCCATTAGCGTGGTGGCAATAATTCTTGGGAGCACTAAATAACGTATGGGATTTAGGCCTAAGGTGGTCAGGGCATTTAATTCTTCGTTTACTTTCATGCTGGCAAGCTCTGCGGCAAATGCTGCCCCAGTGCGCCCAGCTAATAGAATTGCCATCATTAAGGGGGCCAGCTCACGGACCAAGGAAAGGCCCACTAAATCGGCGACAAACATTTCTGCGCCAAATTGGCGCATCGGAATCGCCGATTGAAACGCTAAAATCATCCCTAGTAAGGCAGCAATCAGTGCCACGATAGGCAGTGCATCCGCGCCATTTTTACTAGCGGCAGCGAAGACCTCTGTAATGCGCAATTTACTGGGTGAGAGCAGCACTTGATGCATTGCGGCGCTTAGCTCGCCTAGATAGCTGATGGCACAGCGCATGGCCGTTTTATACTCAGCCGTTGCTTTGCCAAGGGCGGTAAGCCAGCCTATTTTTACGGGGATAGGCGCTTGATAGAGGGGTGTGTCTGCTTGAAATGCGTCAAGTAGCTCGGCAAAAGGAGGTGCTAAGTCCTTAATCCTGGCCCCGCCTTGAATGAGCAGATAAAACAGAGCCACGCCGGCCCCATCACAGTAACTTACTTTGCTGGCATCTACTTCGCAGACACCAAGTTTGCTGGCCTGAGCCCAAAGTGGGGCAACTGTCTGGGCGTTTAATCTGCCTGAGAGTTGTAGAACTTTGCCGCCGGGAAAGGTTTGAATTTCAATCTGAGCCATTGAAGATCTTAATTTAAGTTTGTGCTGTAAGGACTGAGCGCAGCATACACCTATCGTTGCTTATGTAAGATAAATAGAATTTACATAGCTAGGTAGTTAAAGAAAAGTTTAATTGTACTTAATTGTAAATACCTAGTGCCTTACAAAATTTACAATTTACCTTGATTTAGCAGTGATTTTTACTGTTTAGCTCATAAAAATAGCTTGCTTATTGACATGTCTAATGATTGATTACTGCTCCAGTATTTCACCATTGGCACGGCGCTAATGAAAGTCTTGGCTAACGTGTGATCATAACTACGCCGCTATTTGCGCCTAAATAGATGGCTTATTTGTCACCCTCAACAAGCTGTTTGAGCGCTATGGCATTGATGAGCAAACTGACACGCTTGGCCCTTTGATGCATCTGTTTAAGTGGCACAAGCAGGAGAGAGATTAATGGATGCCTTATCGCTTGGGCAGGCGCTTTTTGGGAAAAGCGTTTTTATCCACGCCTACCAGATGGCTTCTGCATGTTTAATGTTGGAGCTGCTCGGTAAGCATGCGGCTAGATTCAACTAAGCGATAAAGAAAGCCGGTGCGATCTAGGCGGTGGCTGGGTTTACGCCAGCGCAGCATCACATCGGCGAGTTGCCGAAAAGCATGGCTGGATTCTGCGTCGGGGAAAGCATCCAGCACCGTACGGCCTAAGCGTCCTGCTCTTTGTAGTTTTTCGTCTTCGGGCACATAGCCAATTAGTTTCATTTGCGCTGCATCGCCTAAATACTGTTTGGCAACGCTTTTTAGGCGGTTAAAAATCAGCCCCGCCTCGGTAATGGTATCGACACGATTCACTAAGATTCTAAATTCACGCCTTGCGTATTCTGTGCTGAGCAATTTAATGGTGGCGTAGGCATCGGTTAGCGATTCGGCGCTATTAGAAACTATCACTATCACATCATCGGCCGCCAAGCTTAGGCAGGGCACGCCGTGGCTGGCGGAGGGGCGCGTATCGAGCAGCAAAAATTCAGCATACTGGATGAGTTGCTCAAACTCGGCCGATAGCCAAGTTAACTCCCGCTCGTTTAAGCTGCTCAGCACTGTAGCTTTAGCGCAAATAGGCAAGATAGAAAAGCCTGCATCGGTTGTCAGCAGGGTATCGGCAAGGGTCACTTCACGGCGGAGCACATGGTCTAGCTCGTGTTTTTGTTCTAGGCGCATACGGTGCGCCACATTGCCCATGCCAGTGAATTCGTCTAATAGAATTACCTCACGATTGCGCTCGGCCAGTGCTGCGGCTAGGTTAATCGCGAGTGTGGTGGTGCCACTGCCGCCGCGCCCGCCATTTAAGCTGATGCTGCGGCAGGGTACGGGGGCAATCATGGCACGCAGGCCAGCGGCTTGATCGAGCCACAGACTAGCCACGGGAATGGCTCGCATGATTCATATTAAAATCCAGCGGATTATCCATAGTGCCGCCTTGCGCTCCCATATAGAGCGGGAACTCATCAGGCTTTAAGGTAAAAGCGCTATTTTGCGTTTCAGCCCTAAAAGCACGGTCTACTAAATAAGATACATTGGCGCGGTGCAAGTCTTCTGGCACACGCTGGCCATTGGTTAAAAAGTGCAGGCGCAGCTTATGCCGGATGGCTACATCCAAGCAGCCACCTAAATTCATGGCTTCGTCTAGCTTGGTGAGAATACAGCCCGCTAAATGGGTGTTGCGGTAGCGGCGGGCTACATCGTCTAGCGTGCCGGTCTGGGCATTGGCCGCTAGCAGCAGCAGGGTAGAGACATTGTCTTCATCAAAGAGCGCCAGTTGCTCGCTGATGCGTTGATCGCGCTGGCCCATGCCGACGGTATCGATCAGCACTAAGTGTTTTTCGCTTAGATCGGCGAGGGTAAATTGTAGATCGGTTTCGTCTTTGACTTCATGTACCGGCACGCCAATAATGCGCCCGTAAATACGCAGCTGATCGTGCGCACCAATTCGGTAGCTATCGGTGGTGAGCAGGGCGACCGAATCTGGCCCGTGCAGCAGTGCGCAACGCGCTGCCAGTTTGGCGACTGTGGTGGTTTTGCCGACGCCAGTAGGGCCGATTAGCGCATATACGCCACCACGGTTTATCAAATCATCGTCGGTAGTGGCTGCGGCTAAATTATGCGTGAGTGCGGCTTTAACCCAGAGCATGCCTTGATCTAGCGTCATTTGCGCAGGCATTTTTTCAACCAGCTGACGCGATAGTGCGGGGCAAAATCCAGCGGATAGTAACTGACGTAGCGCTTCTAGTTTTTCGGGTGCATGGCGGGATAACTCCCCCCAAGCCATGCCCGCCAATTGGCTTTCTAGTAAGCCGCGCAATAAGCGGATTTCCCGTGCAATCCCATCCATGGCTTCTTTATCAGCGGGATTTTGCGCAGCAGGTGTTTGATCATCTTCAAAACTAAATATGGGTAAGGCGCGTTCTGGCGCTGGGCGGCGTGGTGGTGGTGTGGTGGCCCGTGGTGGGGGGCGGCTTGGCCGTGGCTGCTGGTATTCTGGATTGCTATCTAGCGGTAAGGGGGCCGTTTCTATTCTTGGCGATACGGCTGGCGTGTTGCGGTTGCTGCGCAGCACCATAGGCTCATCATGCATGATGTGATCGGTACTGGGCTCTGTATCGTCGTCATCAGGAATAGCATAAGAGCGAGCGAGGGCCTTGCTAATGGGCGCAGCGGCTTGGGCACTTTGCAGCAGTTTTGCGCCATTTTGCGCGCCACGGCTGCTGGTCGGCTGTGCTGCAACGCTTTGGACATTGGTGAGGGCGGCTACATCAGCATCTGCTACGGCCATGATCTCTATTCCACCACCTGATACTTGGCGGTTTGATAGGATCAGCGCATCTGGGCCAAGCTCATCTCGAACTTGGCGCAGTGCATCACGCGTCGTTGCTCCGTAGAACTTTTTTACGACCATATCCAGTTGCCGTCTGAAAACACGAGTTATCCTTATGCATTGTGAGCAATGCGTATTTTGGGTGTTAGTTTACAAGCTAACGAAAATCAAAAAGATCGGTAAGCATACAGAAGAGGCACATTATGCGCGCTGTAAAAGGCGACTTGTTTGTTCTGGCTGGAGTAAATAGCCATCCGCAGTGTTGGTTTTTATGTTTTAAGCATACTGAGTGGCTAATTAATTATTTATGATCTTGTTATAAAAAGACAATTAATTTTTAGTTTATCTTTAATTTAAAGCCTTTTTGTATGGCTAGTGCTGATTACTGAGTTATGAATACCGTTTGGATTAATGTGCTTTACGCTAGAAATACTGCACAGTTATTAAGGGATGCTGCGTATTTGTTTTAAGGCCACGTTAGCAGATAAGTTTAATTTGCACCTAGCATCCCCACAATTCGAATGGTTTTACTGTCGGGTATCTCGGTATGCGCAATCACGCGTAATCCGGGAATAGAGCGGCGTAAAAAACGGCTGAGCATAGGGCGGAGCTGAGCTGGGGCGATTAATACCGTGCTTAAGCCTTGCTGCTCTAATTGATCAGCTAATTCAGAAGCTTGCTTGAGTACGCGTTCCGCAAGTCCTGGTTCTAATCCTCCTTGTGCATTACCCGATACGGCAGAGAGTAGAATATTTTCTAATTGTGGCTCTAAGGTAACAACTTGCAATTCGTTTTCACCAGGAAATAACTGGTGAACAATCGCTCGGCCTAATGCTACCCGCACTGCAGCGGTCAGCTCGTCAATATTTTGGGTGCGGACAATATGTTCGGCCAGTGTTTCTAAGATGCTTCGCAAATCGCGTATATGCATCCCTTCTTCAAGTAAGTTCTGTAAAACTTTTTGTAAAGTGCCAACGGGAATAATTTTGGGCACTAAATCTTCCAGTAATTTTGGCGCTTCCTTACCAAAATGCTCCAGCAATTGCTGGACTTCTTCGCGGCCTAAAAGTTCGGCAGAGTGGCTTTGTAAAATATTAGAAATATGCGTCGCCACCACGGTGGCAGCATCTACCACCGTATAGCCAAAAGCTTGCGCCTGATCGCGCAAGCTGGCGTCAATCCAAACGGCGGGTAAGCCAAAAGTAGGGTCTTGGGTTGGCGTGCCGGGTAATTGGCCAATCGCATTGCCGGGGTTAATGGCTAGCCATTGACCAGCAAATGCTTCACCAGTACCTACATCCACCCCTTTGAGCTGAATACGATATTGATTAGGCTTAAGCTCCAAATTATCGCGGATATGCACGGAGGGCACTAAAAACCCCAGCTCCTGTGCAATTTTTTTACGAATGCCGCGAATACGGCGGAGTAGTTCACCATCTTGGTTACGGTCTACCAAGGGAATCAGCCGGTAGCCGACTTCTAAGCCAATCGGATCAACAGGTTGCACATCGTTCCAACTGACTTCTTGTAAGGGGGCGGTGGGAGCGGCTGCTGGGCCGGCGGCTCCGGATTGGCCCGGTGCACCTCCCCCGCCCGCTACGCCAGCGCCTTGTAGTGCGAGTACAGTTTTCTTTTGGTCGAGCTGCCAGCCTATCCCCGCCAAAATGGCGGCCATTAGTAAAAACGCCGTGTGCGGCATGCCAGGGATCACCCCTAAAATACCTAGTACCGCCGAGGTCACATAGAGTACTTGTGGCTGTGAAAACATTTGCCCTAAGATTTGCTCAGATAAATCTTCACCATCACCAACCCGCGAAACCACAATACCGGCAGCAACCGAAATAATTAGCGAGGGAAGCTGGGCGACTAAGCCATCACCAATGGTAAGCAGAGTGTAGGTTTTTCCAGCTTCGGCAAAGGGCAGATCGTGTTGCGCCATGCCCACAATCAAGCCGCCGATGATATTGATCACCATGATCATAATCCCAGCCACCGCATCCCCACGCACAAACTTAGACGCACCATCCATAGAGCCGAAGAAGGTGGCTTCTAAGGAGATCTCGGTACGACGACGCCTTGCGTCTTCTTCGCCGATCATGCCGGCGTTCAAATCGGCATCAATCGCCATTTGTTTACCCGGCATAGCATCGAGGGTAAAGCGGGCAGATACTTCAGCAATCCGCCCAGCACCCTTGGTAATCACCACAAAATTAATAATGGTGAGAATAATAAAACCGACCACGCCCACAGTTAAATTATCGCCAATTAGAACGTGGCCAAAGGCTTCAATCACCTTACCAGCCGCATCGGCGCCGTTATGGCCTTCGGTGAGCACGAGCTTGGTAGACGCCACGTTGAGCGAGAGTCGCAGCAGCGTGGTAAATAGCAAAATCGTTGGGAAACTAGAGAATTCGAGCGGCTTACGGGTGTAGAGCGCCACCATTAGCACGATGATGGAAATAGCGATGTTAAAAGTAAAGAATAAATCGAGCGCAATGGCAGGCAGCGGCAGAACCATCATGCCGAGAACCATCAGTACCAGCGCGGGGCCAGCGAGCTTGCTGTAATTAAAAGTGCGCCACATAGGGCTTTAAATTCTCTTTATATTGATTCAAAAGCTGGGGAGGGGTTTCATACCCACTCGTACAGAAAACAAGTGCAACGACGCGTTAAATTTTGTACCACATAAATGTATGTTGAATATGAACGTAAGCTGCACCTGCGGCTATGTACACGAGGTTCAATGTTCTTGGTTGAAATTATAGGGCGGTCTTAGACTTCGCCACCTGGGTCTAAATCACTAGGTACAGGGAGGTCGGTGGAGAGATTTGGCTCTTCGCCGCCAAAATTTTGCCAGTGCTTAAGTTGATAGATATAAGCCAGTACTTCTGCCGCAGCAGTATACAGCGCGGCAGGGATCTCTTCCCCAAGTTCAGCATGGTGATAAAGCGCTCGGGCAAAAGGCGGGGTGCGGACAATCGCTACTTTATGCTCCTTGCCTAGCTCGATAATTCGTTCTGCCAGCAAAAAAGCGCCTTTAGCCACAATTTTAGGCGCGCGCATGGATTCAGTATATTGTAAGGCTACGGCAAAGTGAGTTGGGTTGGTGACAATCACATTGGCCTTAGGAATCTCGCTCATCATGCGCTTTCTGGCTGCTTCGTGCTGTAGTTGACGAATCTTACCTTTAATTTCAGCCGAGCCCTCGGCATCTTTACCTTCTTGCTTCACTTCTTCTTTGGTCATGCGTAAGCCCTTGTAGTAATCCCATAGCTGATAGGGCGCATCAATCGCGGCCAAAATAGCTAAAGAGCTGATTACCAGTAGCAGGGTGTGCTGAACCATTTTCCACATATAGGGCATGCCAATTTCGAGTGGCATGGTAATCAGCTGGATAAACTCTTCTCTTTGCCCCCATAACACCCACGCCGCCACGCCGCCAATCAGGCTGGATTTTAGAATGGTTTTTGTCATTTCAACGATGCTTTTTAGAGAAAACATCCGACCTATCCCATTCATGGGATTCATTCGGGCAAAGTTGGGCGTTAAAGCTTCAACGGTAAATAGCCAGCCACCGATCAATACTGGCGTGATAATCGCCATCAGGGCGCAGGGTAAAATAATCGGAAGGCAAGCCATTAAGGCTTTTTGCGCTGAGCTAGTAAAATGCAGCAGCATTTGGTTAGGGTCGCTAATGGTGGTTCGACTAAAGCTGAGCTCGGCAATAAAAATAGCTTTTAAAGTGCTGAGTAACTCAGGCCCAAGCGAAATCAGCATGACGATGCCGGTCATTAAAATGGAGAACGTTGCTAATTCTTGTGAGCGCGGAATCTGTCCTTTACCTCGCGCTTCTTCTAAGCGCTTACTAGAGGCGGGCTCCGTGCGTTCTGCGTCTGAATCTTCAGCCATTATTTAATCCTCGCTGGCCGATGAAAAGATAGACCAATTGATTCGGTGCAGATAAAAGATGCAGCCAAGTGCGAGTTTACTGTGATTTATTCGGGCTGGCACTGCAATTGCTTAATCAAATGCTATTAGCAATAAGCCCGTATCGAGGAGCCTCGTCATGGCGAGCAATCTCACTGTTGTAGCCAGTGCCCAAACTAGCCGGTCAACTGACCCTCGTGCTCCTGTCTCGATGGGGGCAGAGCCTGCTGCTGGGCAAACATTTGCTAAAACGCTAGAGCGGGAAGTGAGCTCTCGTCAGGAAGGCAAATCAGCTGATTCTGAAAAACCAGCGCCTGCAACAAAAGAAGAAAATACCAGCGAAGATGAACAAAAATCACAAGCAAACAGCGCGCAAGCTGCTCAGCCATGGTTGGCTATGATACAGGTGCAAGCCCCAGCTCAAGCCAGCACGCTCACCAATGTTGCTAAGCCAGATAACGATAAAAGCTTTGTGGTGCTGGATCTGACTAAGCTGGGTAAGGGCTTATTAAGTGGTGAAGAGGGTAAGGGTAAGGATTTAACAGTCTTAGGACAGTCTAATTTAAACCCTAGCCAATCTTTGGCGGGTGATATTGATGCGGCAAAATTTGCCTCTTTACGGCAGAAAGCAGCCGGTGATGCCAATACCTTTACCGCGCCAGAAGAAGATTTTGCAGCCCTTTTGGCCGTATCTAAAGAAAATACGCCGCTGCTTAAAACAGAAGCCGCACCCGTGGTGGCCTTGCATACTCCTGTTGCAGAGGCTAAACCTGCCGTGCCTACACATACCGTGGCAGAGCCGGTGGGTAGCTCACGTTGGGGCGATGCGGTTGCGCAGCGGGTATCGATGATGTTGCAAGATAAGCATCAGCAGATTGATATGCAGCTTAATCCACCGCATCTTGGCCCAATGGAAGTACGTTTAACCATGTCGGGAGAGCAAGCGAGTGTGGTGTTTAGCTCGCAACATGCTTCGGTACGTGAGGCGCTTGCCGCAGCCACACCTAGGCTAACAATGTTGCTGGCTGACCAAGGTATTCAGCTGAGTAATGTGCAAGTGGCTTCTGATTCATTAAATCAACATGCCCAGCAACAGGCGCAGCAGCAAGCAAGCAGCCAACAAATGGATCAGCAGCGTCAATCTAGATCGAGGCAATTTGCCGGTAATCTGACAGACAACTATAGTGATGGGTTGCCACGAGTGATGGCTGATGTTCACTTGCCTGTAGCGCGTAGCGGTCTAAATCTTTATGTTTAAACGAGCCGCGTCTTGTTGTTTTGCAGCAAGACCAGCTCCTTACTCTCTGTTTGTTAATGCTTTTTAAGCTATAATCACATCACTTAATTTCAAGGCCAGCGCCCCTCGCATTTTATTGGGGCGCTTTGTTCTGGTCTTCAATTTATTTTTTATCAAATATTTCAATCCATTCAAGGTGATGTCATGTCAGATGCCAAAGTGGAAGCCGCGCCTAAAGCGAAGAAAAATATTCTTTTATTTGCTGTGATTGGCTTATTGGTGGTTTTGTTAATCATTGTGGGGGGGGTGGCCGCGTTTTTGCTTACGAAAAGTAGCGATCCTGCTGCCGATGAAGTGGCGGCTGAGGCCACCGCCCGCGACGATGTAAAAAAGAAAAAGAAAGATCATAAAAAGAAAGAAGAGCACGCTGCTGTTTTTGAAAAATTGCCACAATTCACCGTTAACTTGCATTCGGAAGATGGAGATGGCATTTTGCAGACGGATATTTCTTTAGAACTGGGCGATCCAAAGTTAGCCGAAAAAATTAAAAGTTTGTCGCCTAAAATTCAGGGACAAATTAATAAGCTGCTTCGTAGTAAAACGATGGCAGAAGTAAAAGCCCCCGATGGTACCGATAAGCTGGGTAAAGAAATTCGTGAAATGGTAAATAAAATTTTAGGTGCAGAGAGTGAAGATGAAGGGGTTATTTCAGTTAATTTCACATCATTTATTGTGCAGTAATTAAGCAAATAATTGATGCTGGGTAGATGGTGTATTTACCCAGCATCAGCGAATGTGATCTAGTGGCAAATATCTACAGCTCAGCCGAGTTGAATATAAAATATTAAATAACGGGTAATAGTTTATCCGGACTAAGGATCATGTCAGACGATATCCTTTCTCAGGAAGAGGTTGACGCGCTACTGCGTGGTGTGACCGGTGAAGACGATTCTTCCGACGAAGAGGTCGATGCTTCTGCTGTTCGCGATTATGACATTGGTCGTCAAGAGCGGATTGTTCGTGGGCGGATGCCTACGCTTGAAATTCTAAATGAACGCTTTGCACGTAATTTACGTGTGGCTTTATTTAACTTTATGCGTCGCAATGCTGAAATTTCCGTTGGCCCCGTTCGGGTGCAAAAATATAGCGAATTTATTCGTAATCTGGTGGTTCCTACTAATTTAAATTTAATTCAAATGAAGCCGCTACGCGGAACAGGATTATTTATTTTTGATCCTGATTTTGTGTTCTTGGTGGTGGATAATTTATTTGGCTCGGACGGTCGTTATCATGTGCGGGTTGAAGGGCGTGATTTTACAGCCACCGAGCAGCGGATTATTCAGCGTCTCTTGGATGTGGTTTTTGAAGAGTACGAAAAAGCGTGGGTGCCGGTTTTTCCTTGCGAATTTGTTTACATTCGTTCAGAAATGAATACCCAGTTTGCTAATATCGCCACGCCAACTGAAGTGGTGGTGGCCTATACCTTTAAAATTGAATTGGGTGCGGGTGGCGGGGACTTTCATATCTGCTTTCCCTATTCAATGATCGAGCCCATTCGTGATGTGCTGTATAGCACGATGCAAGCCGACCGAATTGAAGTGGATAATCGCTGGACCACGTTAATGCAAAAGCAAATTCAGCATGCTGAGGTTGATTTGGTGGCCACTTTGGGCAATGCCAAGGTCACTTTAGGCGAGATTTTAGAGCTGCAGCTGGGGGATATTATTTCTTTAGAAATCCCTGAAGCCATTATTGCTGCGGTGGATAATGTGCCTGTATTGGAGTGCAAATATGGCACTTTAAATGGGCAATATGCTTTAAGGGTAAGTAAAGTATTGGGTTCCGCTGAGGCACTAACGGGGAACGAAACAGAAGGCCAATTAAATGCCGAGGATCAGGAATAGAAATATTTAGCGGTTAATAAATAGCAAAGAAAAATACTTAGCCAAGGTAAATTGATCGTGGTTGATATGAAATGGTAAGCCAATGAGGGTTTTGTAATGGCTGATGAAGATGAAATGGCAATGGATGATTGGGCTGCGGCCCTTGCCGAGCAAGAAGTAGCCGATGCAGAAGCGGCTTCTGCCCCTGAAGTGCAGGCTGCAGATATTTTTCAGCGTTTTGACGCAAGTGCACCTATTGCTAATGCACCTAGCAATATTGATATGATTTTGGATATCCCTGTTTCACTGACTGTGGAGCTGGGACGAACTAAGATTGCGATTCGTAGCTTACTGCAATTAGCGCAGGGATCCGTGGTAGAGCTAGATGGGATGGCGGGTGAGCCAATGGATGTGCTGGTGAATGGCTGCTTAATTGCCCAAGGGGAAGTGGTGGTGGTGAATGATAAGTTTGGTATTCGCCTTACTGATATTATTACCCCCGCAGAGCGAATTCGCCGCTTACATAAATAGCTTCGGATACTATCAATGGCCCGCTGCCCTGATTTCTTAAGGAATTTACAGCGGGCTGTTTATCGCGCTAGCGCTTTACAAAACTTCATTACGAATATATTCCTACACGATTATCGTGAGAGTCTATGAAATCTCTATGCTGCAAAGTGTTGTTTTTTTTCTGGTTTATGTTTGCTGGCTGTTTACCTGCTCATGCAAATGCGTCTTCCCCTGCTACCGCCCCCGTTTCAAGTTTAATGTCTATTGCTCAAGTAGTGCTGGCATTAGGTTTTGTTATTGCTTTGATTGTGTTTAGTGCTTGGCTAGTGCGCAGGCTCTCTTTAATTCCTATGGGGGCTAAAGGCCAAGTATTAAAGGTGGTTACTGGTGTGATGGTTGGTGCCAAAGAGCGGGTCGTTGTTTTGGAAGTAGAAGGGCGTTGGCTGGTGTTGGGCGTTACTGCTAATACAGTTAATTTATTACATAGCTTGGATGCGCCTGAGCAAGCTGAGACAGTAGTGGTTCCACAGGCTTTTTCTCAGCAATTTTCCGCTAAATTGGCCGCCGCTTTGCAAAGGACACCACATTGAAACGCTTGATGATGGCTCTCTTAGGGATTTTATTTGGCTTATGTATTGCCAGCGTTGCGGGTGCTGCTGATCCGGGAATTCCCTTTATGACCGCCAATGCGCAAACAGGTGGTACACAATATAGCTTACCGATTCAAACACTATTATTTTTAACCGCCATTAGCTTTTTACCCGCTATATTGTTAATGATGACGGCATTTACTCGCATTATTATTGTATTGTCTTTATTGCGCCAAGCCCTTGGCACGATGCAAGCCCCGCCTAATCAAGTGATTGTCGGTTTGTCTTTGTTCCTTACTTTTTTTGTGATGTCACCAGTATTTGATAAAATATATCAGGTTGCTTATCAGCCTTATGCAGATCAAAAAATAGGTTTTAACCAAGCGGTAGAGAAAGGCGTTGTGCCGTTAAAAGACTTTATGCTTAAGCAAACACGGCAAAAAGATTTGGCATTTTTTATTGAATTATCTGGCACACAAAAACCGAATGGCCCAGAAGATGTGAGTTTACGTACTCTGGTGCCCGCCTTTGTGACCAGTGAGCTTAAAACGGCATTTCAAATTGGCTTTATTGTTTTTATCCCATTTATTATCATTGATTTTGTAGTGGCGAGTATTTTAATGGCAATGGGGATGATGATGGTTTCTCCTGTGATTATTTCATTGCCTTTTAAGCTAATGCTGTTTGTTTTAGTTGATGGCTGGACACTATTAATGGGCTCGCTAGTTCAAAGTTTTTACGTTTCAGGATAGCTATGACGCCAGAAACAGTTGTTACAGTGATTCAAAGGGCCATGGAAGTTATGGTGCTGTTAGGTGGGCCATTATTGCTAACCGCGTTAGTGGTTGGCTTGGTGGTTAGCATTTTTCAAGCGGCTACGCAAATTAATGAAGCGTCTTTATCTTTTATTCCCAAGCTGTTGATTACGTTTTTAGTATTTGTGCTGATTGGCCCTTGGATGATTGAAACGGCAATGGATTACACTATTCGCCTATTTCAAAGCATCCCACAAATGATAGGCTAGAAGGGGCTAGCGTGAAGGATATTTGGACCGTTAGCCAAGCGCAAATTGACCTCTGGTTGGGAGTTTTTTGGTGGCCATTTTGCCGTATCTTTGGGTTTTTATTGTCCGACCCATTTTATTCCAGTAAAGCCATTTCAGTAAAAGTGCGCGTGGCAATTGCTATCTTTTTGTCATTAATTATTGCTCCAGTATTACCTGCTATGCCACAAGTACCGATTGTTTCACCCGAAGGAATTTTGATCGTTATTAATCAACTACTCATTGGCATTGCAATTGGCTATGTGGTACGAATTATTTTTTCTGCCATGGAAATGGCTGGACACTTATCTGGTTTGCAAATGGGCTTGGGCTTTGCTACGTTTTACGATCCCTTGCATGCTGCTAGCGTGCCGATTGTGGCTCAGTTTTTAAGCTTAATGACCATTTTGGTATTCTTGGCTTTAAATGGCCATCTTTTGGTATTGCATACTTTATTAGATAGCTTTAATACCCTGCCTATTCGAGTGCAGCCTATTGCTGGGTTAGGGTTTAAAATGTTGGCGGATTATGGATCATTAATTTTTCGCTACGGTGTATTACTTGCTTTGCCGGTGGTTGGCTCTTTGTTGGTGACCAATTTAGCAGTTGGAGTGATGACGCGTGCCGCACCGCAGCTAAATGTGTTTGCTGTAGGTTTTCCTTTGATGATGGGCATAGGCTTAGGTGCGATGTATCTATCGCTGCCTTATATGCCTGCCCATATTGATATTATGTTGAGTGAAGGCTCGCGCTTTGTTGTTAAAATGTTGACTGCGTTTGCTGGAAAAATCTGATATTTGCGATTAGATCGTTGTTTTTTCTATATAAGTTTTTACCTATCAATCCTGTAGTTTTTTACAATAATTCCCGAGTGCTTTACTCGGGTATTCTCAGTGTTATAATCTTACCCATCAGAATTATTTTTTTGGAGTTATACCCCATGACCATGGCGATTGCCGACGTGCAAAACACGGTGGATACCCGCAATATTGCGATCAATAAAGTGGGCATTAAGTCCATTCGTCACCCAGTTAAAGTAGCGGATCGTACCGATGGCGTGCAGCACACTATCGCCATGTTTGATATGTATGTGTTCTTGCCTAAGCAATTCAAAGGCACGCATATGTCGCGCTTTGTGGAAATCTTAAATAGCCACGAAAAAGAAATTTCGGTTGATTCTTTTGAAACGATTTTACGTGAAATGTGCCAGCGTTTAGAAGCGGATTCAGGCTATTTGGAAATGCGTTTCCCTTATTTTATTAATAAAATAGCACCTGTGTCCGGCGTACAAAGTCTAATGGATTACGATGTTACGCTGATTGGCGAGCTTAAAAATGGCGTATTTGAGCAAAAGTTAAGGGTATTGGTTCCAGTAACTAGCCTATGTCCGTGCTCGAAAAAAATCTCAGCTTATGGCGCGCACAATCAGCGCTCGCACGTGACCGTGACAGCCACATTGGCGCAAAGCGTCTGGATTGAAGAAGTGGTGGCGCTGGTGGAAGCTGAAGCCTCTTGCGAGCTGTATGGCTTGCTTAAGCGACCAGATGAAAAATATGTTACAGAACGCGCTTACGATAACCCTAAATTTGTAGAAGATATGGTGCGTGATGTTGCGGCACGTGTACACGCTGATCCGCGTGTTAGCGCTTATGTGGTTGAATCAGAAAACTTTGAATCTATCCACAATCACTCCGCCTATGCCCTGATTGAGTACGATAAGCGCGAAGCGTAATTGTTTCACGAGGTTTGGGATTTGTTTTTGCCACACTTTTCGGCGTATTTTAGTTGCAGGGTGTGTCAAAGTGCGTAAGTCTGGTATTTTGACAGCAGCACTTTTTTGCAGCGTAGTAAGCCTGTGAACATGATTACACAGGCTTATTTTCGTGTAGCAGTTGATACTTAGATTTTGGCTTGGGTCTTTTTTTGTCTATGTCTAAGTCGTCTAAGTAAACAATAAATGACGCTGCATAAACAAAGCTATCTAATAATCATCAGGGAATACAAAATGTCTAGCAAAATGACCGGTACTGTAAAATTCTTTAATGCGGAAAAGGGATTTGGTTTTATCTCTCCTGCAGATGGCAGTAAAGATGTGTTTGTACATTTCTCTGCCATTCAGTCTACGAGCTTTAAAACCTTGGATGAAGGGCAGCGTGTTGAGTTTACTATTGAGCAGGGGCAGAAAGGCCCCTCAGCTGGAAACGTAGTTGGTTTGTAATAGCCCCAAAGCGGATGCCTAGTTTTAGATAGATTGAGATTAAAGCCCCGGCAACGGGGCTTTTTTCAATTTGTGGGAGCAGAAATGTATATTCTTTTGATTGGCTATTTATACGTGGTGCTGATGTTTTCTGCGGTGGCAGGCAGCATTGCTAAAGGTTTAACGATATTTTTTATTTTTGGCTTTTTGCCAACCATGCTGATTGTCTGGCTAAAGCGCGGCAAGCAGATCGTGAAAGAGCGTAAGCGGGAAGAAGAGGAAGAAGAAGAAGAGGATCAGTAGGGGCACGGTAAGCTGTGCCCCTAGACTATTTTAGCAAGGGCATTTACTGATTTTGCCTGCACCTGGGAAGCGAGCTTCTAGGCAGTAGCGATAGAACTCATCGCGAGTTTTAGGCTCAATCTCTGGGTGATGCCCGTGCATATGCAGTAGATATGCATCGTAATCGTGGATGCCCACCATCAGGCGGCAGGTTTGTACCACGCGTTTGGCATTGGTTCTAAATGCTGATCCTGATTGTAAAAATTTAAGCATGGCCGGCCTCCGTGGTTAATGGTCCACCTACTTCATGCACCGATATTTCTTTATTATTTAGTGCTTTACGAATCTGAATAATGGTTGCAACTAGCATGGTGATCGCAACTAGCATAAAGAAGCTGCATAGCACCGCGTTGATCTGGTTATTGAAGACAATTCTTTCCATATCCGCAATGCTTTTTGCTGGGGCCAGTAGGGTGCCGTCATGAATGGCACTCTTAAAGCGGCTTGCCTGCGCTAGAAAGCCGATTTTAGGATTTTCATGGAAAATCTTTTGCCAGCCCGCCGTCATCGAGGTAATAAACAGCCATACGGTGGGCAGCAGGGTGACCCAAGCGTAGCGCTGTTTCTTCATTTTAAAGATCACAACGGTGCCTAGCAGCAGCGCCATCGTCGCCAGCATCTGATTGCCAATGCCAAATAGCGGCCACAGGGTGTTAATGCCACCCAGCGGATCAGTTACGCCTTGGTAAACAAAGAAGCCCCAGCCAGCAACAGCCACGGCGGTGCCGATTAAATTGCCGACCCATGATTGGGTTTTTGCAAGGCCAGGAATAAACACGCCTACGGTGTCTTGCACCATAAAGCGGCAGGCGCGAGTGCCTGCGTCTACAGCCGTCAAAATAAACAGTGCTTCAAATAAAATCGCAAAGTGATACCAAAAGCCCATCATGGCGGTGCTGCCGGTAATGGTGCTGATGATATGTGCCATGCCCACCGCAAAGGTTGGCGCGCCACCTGCCCGCGATAAAATTGAATGCTCGCCTACATCTTTAGCAATTTGCGTGAGGTACTCCGGCGTAATCACAAAGCCCCAGCCGTTGATTACGCTTGCTGCGTGCTCTACGGTGGTGCCGATCAGCGCAGCTGGCGAGTTCATGGCAAAGTAAACGCCAGGATCAAGTACCGATGCGCAGATCAGCGCCATGAGCGCTACAAAGGATTCCATCAGCATCGAGCCATAGCCAATTAGGCGGATATGACTTTCTTTTTCGATTAGCTTAGGTGTAGTGCCGGATGCGACTAGCGCATGAAAGCCAGATATTGCGCCGCAGGCAATGGTGATAAACAAAAATGGGAACAGGCTGCCAGCAAAGACTGGGCCACTGCCGTCAATAAAGCGGCTGACGGCGGGCATTTTTAGCTCGGGTGCGGCAAAAACAATTCCAACAGCAAGACCAGCAATTACGCCAATTTTCAGGAAAGTAGACAGATAATCACGCGGTGCCAGCAGAAGCCACACCGGTAAAACTGAAGCAATAAAGCCGTAGATAATCAAGGCCCATGTTAGCTCAGTGCCACTCATGGTAAATAGCGGTGCCCACTCAGGGTTAGCCGCAATATCACCACCATACACAATGGCTGCCATCATCAGCACAAAGCCAATCAGCGAGATTTCACCAATGTGGCCTGGCCGGATATAGCGCATATACACGCCCATAAATAGAGCAATTGGGATGGTCGCGGCAATCGAGAACACGCCCCATGGGCTTTCTGCTAACGCTTTAACCACCACCAGAGCCAGTGCAGACAAGATGATAATCATCACGCCCAGTGCGCCCAGCATCACAATCACCCCAGCAAAGGGGCCGAGCTCTTGCTTGGCCATCTCCCCCAGGGAGCGGCCATCGCGGCGGGTAGAGATAAATAAAATTAAGAAATCCTGCACCGCCCCTGCCAGCATTACGCCAACTAGAATCCAGATGGTGCCAGGCAAAAAGCCCATTTGTGCGGCCAAAATGGGCCCAACTAAGGGGCCGGCACCAGCAATGGCGGCAAAGTGGTGGCCAAACAATACCCATTTATTAGTTGGCACATAATCTAGCCCATCGTTACGGCGGTAGGCGGGCGTGAGGCGGTTATCGTCTAGCTCAAACACTTTTTCGGCGATAAATTTAGAGTAAAAACGATAAGCAATGCTGTAGCAGGAGATAGCGGCCAGCACCAGCCAGACCGCATTAACATGCTCACCTCGGCTTAAGGCCAGCATGGCAAACGAGAATGCACCACCGAGTGCAACCAGCAGCCAGACTCCCCATGTTTTAAAATGATTCATAGCCTTCTTCCCTTGTTAAAACTATTTTGTTTTAAATAACGGATGCGATTGGGCAATTTTTGAAAAACCACAAATCTTAGGGCCGCTACTTGCTGCGCCCTTGATTGAAATTGATGCGGAGTAAGTGCTTTTCTAATATCGCGGCATAACATCCGTTAAATTAGCGACGGGGGGTTAAAAAAAGTCTCTACTCAATAAGAAAAAACGCGCTTGAAAAAATGATCGCTATATGAGCTTGATATATAAGGAAAATTTTTCAAAGCACAACGCCGCCTTATGATGAGAGAGCGCTTTTTTGAAGCTCCCTTACCTTGTAGGTCGATAATGAAACGATGTAAGCCACCCGCCCATAGGTGCTTTCCCTAGGTGTCAGCTATTTAAGGATATTTCCTAAGTAGATACGGATAGTTGTTTTAAAACAGATGTGATTGGGTGTGTGAATAAAGGTAAGGCTGGCTTTGAAAGTATGAAATGAAGCGTGAGGGATGGGCTAGCTAGATGTAAGCCGTAGCTGGCCTGAGCATAGATTATTGATTTCTTGCAGTAGGGTGGCCGACTGATCCTGCGCTAGCTGTAGCTGTAAAAAGGCCTCGATATTGCTGTAGTGCACGCCTAAAACCACACCATCATGCTGGGCTACAAAGCGGCGGATTCTTCCTTCCTCACTAAATGGCAGAGCGATTTCGAGCTGGGCTTGAGCGATATTGCTAATGTATTCGGCCCCTAGCAAGGCGGTGGCAATGGCATCGGTATACGCACGGGTCAGCCCACCAGCACCTAGCTTAATTCCACCAAAATAACGCACCACCACACCCAAAACGCCATCCAGATGTTTGTGCTGTAAGACATTCATAATGGGCTTGGCTGCCGTACCGGATGGCTCGCCGTCATCATTCATCCCTGATTCACCGCCCGCTAGCAGCGCCCAGCAAACATGGCGGGCTTCTGGGTGCTGCTGCCAGTAGGCGTCCACCAGCGTCAGTGCCTCAGCGCGGCCAGAAACCGGATGGATATGGGCGATAAAGCGACTTTTTTTAATGATAATTTCTGCAGAAACCGCAGTGGCAATAGAGGTCGTCATCAGGGTATTTTAACTGCTGGGAGGGGAAATGGGGAGTTGGGATTAGGGAGTCAGAGTAATTCCCGCCACCACTCCCCCGCATAAGGTTTCACAATCTTTATCGCACGTTATGCCTCGGCCTTTGCGATCCGTGTTTTGTGTGCCCATATGCTAGGGCATTGCCACGCGAGGGCACAAAATCTTGCCCTCGCAACAGATCATGGTTTTACAATTTCTAGCTTACCTGCTACGCCTCGACCTTGTTGTGCGCCGTACATGGCTTCAGCATAAGGGGCTGGTGTTTGGAAGATTCCGGCGTGGGTGGCGCGCAGGCGATAGACGAAGGTGGCGGCGTCTTTGCTGATGTTGCCATACAGCACGATTCTGTCGTCGCGCATATCTAGGTAATCTGGCCGCCAGCTGGATTGTTTTTCTCCCAGCGGTGCTTGCCAAGCAGGGCGTTGTGGGTCGCCATCCCCTTCGCTTTCTCCTTCCGAGCTTGCCTGAGCTGAGGCGTCTTCTTTAGGTGATGGTACAATTTCTACCCCGCCTGGTAATAGCTCAACAATCGCCATTTGCGAGCTCTTTTGTTCTGAGCGCAGTCGTAGCCGCACTAAAAACTCTTCGCCAATTTTGACTTTGCTGATGGCTTTGCCCGCGAGATCGGTGTATTCGCGGATGATCTCCACCCCTTGCTTAATGGCCGCTTTGGGTGGCAGCTTATCAAAGCCTGCTTCGCTTAAGAGGTAAAAGCCAGGTAGGGCACCTTCCTTGCCAAAGCGTACTCTGTGAGCGGTGTTTGAAAGCCTCGCCGTGTTGTCTAGTTTGCTTACCTTGCCGCTTTTATCCACTTCGGCCAGCGTAAATGTACCGGCATTATTGCTATAAGCCTCCAGCCCTAGCATTAAATACGCGGCAGAAAGCGAGTGGTAGTTCTGAGCGCTGATGGCATTGCCTAGCTGAGCTAGCTCGGCGGCGGGAACGCTGTTGAGCTGCTCTTTAAAGTGGCGCGATAGCAGATAGAGCCGCTGTGCATCGTGTACCAGCGGGTTGTAGTAGCTCTCTTCGCTGCTTGGCGTGGCTTTTGCAAGCAATAGCCAAGGTACAGTTTTAAATAGGCTTTTAGCCAGCGCATCTTGTTTTAGCAGCTTGTAGCTAGCGGCCAAATAGGCGGCGGTCAGGTCTTGTTGCCAGACTTTGGCGTGGTGCGCTTCAAGCTCCTGCTGCAGTGCGGCAATCATGCCGCTGGTCATCACACCCTGACGGCTAAGCAGGTAAATAGCATAGGCTCGCTCCCTTGCTTCGCTTAAGTTTTCGCTGCTGCCGGTAGCCAGTGTTTCTAGCCAGCTATTGGCTCTTTTGAGCATGTCATCTGAAACCGGCAGGCCGCGCTCTTTCGCCTCAATTAAATAATGCACGGCATAAACCGAGGCAAAACGCGAAATATCCGGATTGCTGGCCCACAGGCCAAAGCTGCCCTCATCATTTTGCCGCTCGGCTAGGGTTTGCTTCAGCTTATTAAATGCGGTTTGTGTTTTTGTGCGGTCTAAATTAGGCAAGAGCAGGGCGGGAAAGCCCTTGCTGATCACTTGCTCGGTGCAGCTGTAAGCATAGCCATCCAGATACACTGCCAGACCTTGAGCCCAAACTAAGGGCGAGCCCGCCACACCGGCACTGACCTTTCGATATTCCTTAAATAAATTGCGGCTTAGCGCCACTTCCTGCGTGGCATGATCAAAGCGGCCAACGCTGAGTTTGGTGGAGTAAGGTACAGCGGGGCGAATGCTGACTGCGTCTCTGGCGATACCTTGCTTACTGCCACTGCTAGCGGTAAAGCGCAGGCTACCCGAGCCAAGCACGCTGTTGGCACGCAGGCGGAATTCTGCGCTGGCTTCGCGCTGGCTGGCGATGTTCAGCGTTTGCTGGGCAGGGGAGAGTAGGGTAAAGGCCGCATCGGCATCTAGTTTGAGCTGTACGGGGGCTATGCCCGCTGTGCGTAGATTATTAAACACCCCTAAGCTCACGGTAAATTCATCACCAGGGGCTAAGATATATGGCACATTCGGGCTAAGAATTAAATCACCGCGTACCTGTGTGCCGCCTTCAAATACGCCGATTTTATCTGGCGTAACCGCTACGGCCATCAGCCGTAATTTGCCGTTAAAGGTATCCGGCACGGTGTAGCTCAGCGTTTTGCCCTGTGGCCCCACATCAATCAGCCCAGACCACCACGCCACGGCGCTCTGGCGTTTGCGTTTAAAGGGATTTAAGTGTTTGCCAAGCGCACCTGCTGCATCGCCCCCCGGCGCTGCACCCTGCATCAGCCTTGCAAACTCCGGCAGAATTAAATCTAAAATCTGGCTGGTGCGTACGTCTAAGGCGCGTTTCTGGAAGAAAAAATCCAGCGGCTTGGGTGTGTTATATCGTGCCACTTGCAGTATGCCTTCATCCACTGCAAATACCACGATGCGCGCATCCTGATTGCTGGAGACTTTAAGCTCCAGTTTTTGCCCCGGTTTTACTTCCTTGGCATTGGCGATTTTTACATCTAGGCGTCTGGCGTCCAGATTCACCGCAAACGGCACTACGCCGTAAGAAAGCGGGCTCATATAGACTTCATCGCTGCTTGGGCTGCGGATAAATTGCACCGAGATGTAACCATTGCCTTCAAAGTCTTTGGGCAGGGTAATTTTTTGTACCGAGCTGGTGGTATCCGCTTTAAACCAGATATGGCTATACACCTTGTCGCGCTCTATGGTGATGAGCCCCGCGCCGGTGTAGGGCGCGCGGATATTCACTTCGATTTCTTCACCCGCCTTATAGTCTTTTTTATTTAAAGTGAGCTGCAACTCGGCGTTGCGTTCTAAGGATCGGGCGATATTGGCTGCGCCCACCACGGTGTATTCGATACGGTTGAGCTCTGCGCCATCCGGCCCTTTGATCACCAGCGCAAAATCACCTGGCTCGGCAGTTGGTAGCGTCAAATTGCTGCCTGAGGTGGGTAGGCTGAGTGGCTTGCTGTCGCGATTGATTTCTTTTTTACGTGATTGATATTTGAATGTAGCGTCGGGCTGCTTCACTAACACCGACACATATTTGCGCTCCACCCAGTTCACTGTAAGTTGCTCAGCAATAATGGGTTTTAGATCTGGGCCAAGAGCCAGCCAGTGCGCAGCACGTTTGGCATTGCGCTGGATATATGCCATCTCGCCATCGCTTTTTACCCCGATCAAATAGGGGGCTGATGACACCAGCACGGCGCTTTCTGCTGCCACGCCGCGGCCACTACCCGTTTCAAAAGCACGGGCGGTGAGATGCAGCTGGTAGGTGGATCGGGCAAAGCGCGCCAAATTAAGATTGAGCTCGGCGTCCCCCTGATCATTACTGGTGGCGCTGGGCAGCGCGTCTCTAAACGGCTCTTTTAGCTGGCCCGCCTCGCTGAAGCGATAATCCGGGAAGGCGGCAAAGGCTGGTACGCTAGGCGTTAAGACCATCTCGCCCTCTACCCGCCGCCCGCCCGCTGGGCTGCCAAATAGATGCATGACTTTTACATTCGCCTTGATATCTTCGGGCTTAATCCAGCCTGCTACCGGCGCATTGCTAAGCGTGGCGCTGACTTTCATCCGGTCTGGCTCAAACTCTTTAACCTTGATGCTGCCACTGCCGATCTGCTCGTGATCGTTTTTGCCTTTGATTAGGTAAACGCCAATCTGATAATCGCCGGTGGCTGAGGTTTCGCTGCTGGCAAAATCAATACTTTCAAAGCCAGAGCTGCTGAGCTTTATCCGTTCTTTTTTGACAGTTTGCCCACGCGGATCGGTGATTTCAATTTCTAGGGGCAGGCCAGTTAAAGAGCCCGCCCAGTTGGCTGTGCGGGTAATACTATGGATATGCGCGGTTTCGCCTGGGCGATACATGCCGCGATCAGAAAACACAAAGCTGGATAACTGCTGCGCCGATGCCGCATTGGCAATGCCGCCAATATCAAAGCGCGATAGATCAAGCTGCCGATCGTAGCGGTTAATCGGCAGAAACGAGACATCGTCCCCCTTACTGACTAAATACATCAGCGGTGCTTTTTCGCGGGTTAAATCTTTGAGTGCAGGCAGATGGGCGCGGCCGCTGCTGTCGGTAAGGCTGCTGGCAACGGTGAGGCCATTGCGGCCTATTACATCAATTTTTGTGCCATCAACTGCATTGCCTCCGGAAATTGATTGCACAAATACATCATTGCTGCCGTCCACGGCGGTTTTGGCCAGTACGCCTAAATCAGAGACCAGAATAAAGCGGCTGTCACTGGTTTCCTCATCGCGATTTTTTGGGTGCTTAGGGTCAAAAGGCGTGAGCTTAAGCATAAATACACCACGCCGGTTGCCGGTTTTGTCGGCCAGATAGCGCGTCAGATCGATGCTGTCGTAGTAGGGCTTGCCAGGCTCGGTGGCAGGCAGTGTGCGTTCTTCCGTAAAACGCTCAACTAAGGTATCTAGATACTGATCGGCGATCTCGGGCTTGGCAAAGTTGCCGCTGCTTTGGTCAACCAAATGGTGGAGCTGATTGGGCAATAAGCGCCCCACTTCAATCCGCACCCCTGGCAGGCCGCGCGCCACAAAGGCGATTTTTTTATCTGAGGCCATAGAGAGCAGCGCGCCATCTGATAACAGCTTCACGGCCTTAGGATAGGGGGCCACTTGAAACACTCGGCTCATAATCTTGCCGGATTGATAGCCACCAAAAGCCTGCACACCGGCATCTACCTGTAAAAACACCGAGCGCCCAACTGGGGCTGAGAAGCGCCAGCTATGCTGCGTGCCGTATTCATCGGCGGCGGGCAGTGCTTTAAGCGCTAGCTCTGCTGTTAGCTGGGCTTTGCCAACTTGACTTGCCCCCCACTGATAGTTGCCATGCTGATCTTCTTTAGGCGTGTTGGGCGGGTATTCCGGCAAGAGCCAAGCATGAACTTTACCTTTCAGTGCGGCTTCAGAAACCGGCACATTGCTGGACATCATCACCACTTGTTCGGGTTCGTAGCGCTCGTTATCGGCCAGCAGCATTTGTACATTATCGAAGCGCAGGCTGTAGAGGCCGGGCACGCTGATTTGGCTGGTTAATTCTGCGTCTAGGGCATTGCCGCCTTGGCTGGCTTTAGCGCCTTTTGCCAAAGTGAGCAGAATATCGCTGTCTTCTTTAGGAACGGTGAGCGGAGCGGAATGAATAAAAGCGTTGAGCTTGGCTTTATCAAAGCTGATTGAATAGGGGGGCACTTTTTCGCTCTGAAAGCCCAGCCCTCCGCCTAGTTTTAGGCTGATGTTTTTTTGGATGCTGGCAGGGTCTACCGGATGACTAAAGTGTAAGGTGGCGACCAGTTTTTTAAGATTAGCATCCGTCGGGTCTTGGTAAAAACGCGATTCGGTCACATTGGCGGCAAAGGGCGCGGTCTTGAAAGTAAAGCTGTATTCCTCCAGCTTTACGCTCTCTGCAAAGAGCTTTTTCTTGGCGAGTGTCACTTCAAACTCGGCATCAATCGGCCAGTCGGCTTTGGGGTGGAAAACCAGCTTTCTATCTCCATCCCAAACCCAGCTTCCAGCCAAGGCAGGGGATAGTTGCACGCCATCGCCAGCGGGTTTATCGATTTGCTTGAGTGGTGCTGTGGATTCGTTAAATTCCACCACCAGCGGCAAAGGCTGCGGCCGGTCTTTTTCGTCATAAGGCGTAAGCGCGGGTGCGGTCACCACATAGCTTACCCGCTGTGGCTTAGGCTGAGCCTGATACCAGCGCCAGCCCATCGTTCCTCCTGTTGCCAGCAGGGCAAAAGCCAGCAGGGCAATCCCTGCCTGCTTGGGCTTGGCCCGCATCCACCTCAGTGCGGCTTCTATCCATAACCCCAGCTTTTGCAACCAACACGGCGCCTGCCAGTTCACCTGACCAAAGAGCAGGGTCAGCATAAAGGCTGCTGCACGGTGCAGCCATTGCCAGAGGGGCAAGGCTAGATGCAAAAGTTGTTTCATTATTACTGCTCTTCAGGCAAGGATGATGTCAGTATATATGTAGGCAGGGCGGTCTTTGCATTCCGCCCCGCATATTTCACGTTCTGGTTGCAACAAATTACAATCTGTCTCTCTGCTGTTTAAAATTGCGCCAATACGGCAGATACTCACCTTATTCCAACGGCGTTGTTCTGGGGCAGATAATGAAAAATATACTGATTGGATTGCTACTGGTGTTACTAGGCGTTTACTTAGGCGCGGATTATTTTAACCACGGTTTAAATATCCAAATGAGTGGGGATAATGGGAGCTGGGAGTGGGCTGCTGATGGTGCGGATAGTCTGATTGCTTTGCCGATATTACTGTTGGTGGGAACGATTTTATTCTTTGTGTTTGCAGGCCTTGCGGCTTTTCTATTGTTTATTGGGGTGGTGGTTGTGGCGGCATGTATGTTACCGGCGCTGCTCTCTTTGCTGCCGATACTGCTGATGGCGTATCTGGTTTATTTATTGCTGCGCAAATCTAAACAGGTTTCTTAATGACGCGGTGGTTTTAATGAGCACGGCCCCCGTGGGCGCAGGTGCCCACCCTACAATTGTTTGTACTGTAGTGGTTTTATTTCGCCCATAAAAAAGCACACCCGAATAATCTTTGGGTGTGCTTTTTTTGTGTGAAACGATTTATGCAGTCAGTGCCAGCAGTTTTACAAAGGCATCATCAAACTGCTTCAGACCTTCAGTTTGTAGCTGCTCACCTTGTAGGTTGTAGTTGATACCTAGCTTACGCAGTGCGGCCATATTGGCAACGGCTTTGTCTAAACCTGTTTCTAGAGTCAGCGCGGCTACGCCGTGGTCGCGGAATAGATCGAGCGTTGCATCAGGTACGGTGTTCACTGTTTCTGGTCCGATCAAATCTGCCACATACATCACATCGCTATAGGCTTTGTTTTTGGTGCCGGTAGAGGCCCATAACATGCGTTGTGGATTTGCGCCCAGTGCTTTTAGTGCAGCAAAACGTGTGCCGTGGAATAGTTTTTTGTAATGTTCATAAGAAATTTTTACAAATGATTTAGCCACTTCACCACGTAGAGCCAGCGCTTCTGGAGTGCCGATGGCTTCGAGTTGAGGATCAATCAAGCTGTCTACGCGGGACAAGAACACAGATGCAACAGCATGCACATGATCAACCGGCAAGCCCGCTGCAACACGCGCCTCTAGGCCACGGATATAAGCGGTGAGCACTTCATCAACGTGTTTCAGGTTAAACATCAGAGTGACGTTGATATTCAGGCCAGAGGCAATTAGCTCTTCGATTGCGATCACACCTGCGGAGGTAGCAGGCACTTTAATCATCAGATTAGGGCGGTTAATGGCTGCCCAGAGGCGTTTTGCGTTGGAGATGGTACCAACTGCATCGTGTGATAGCGTTGGGGATACTTCCAGCGATACATAGCCGTCTTTACCGTTGGTTTCATCGTAAATGGCACGGGTTACACCGCAAGCAGCTTGTAAATCTGGGATCACCAGCGCTTCGTAGCGTTGTTCTGCTGTGAGATCTTGTTTTTTTAATTCGGCTAGATCGCCGGTGTAAAGCGGGTCGGAGCTGATAGATTTAAAGAAAATCGCTGGGTTAGATGTCACCCCCACAATGCCATCTTCGCGCAAAATCTTGGCAAGATCGCCAGATTGAATCAGACCACGGGATAAATTATCCAACCAGATGCTTTGACCTAGGGGTTTAATAGCTGCGATTTTGCTCATGGGGTGACACCTCAAATAAAGAGATAGAAGGAAAGTGAGTACTCAACAGCAAATTATCCCCTATCCTCCATGATTTAGCATTTGTCATCATGCAATAATTATTACTATTTTTTAAGGTTCACGAAGGTTGACAGGGGGAAATGCTTAAAATGGGTGTACAGAATGGGATGTAGGTAAGGAGGAAAGGTGCTTTTTTTCCACGAAATACACGAAAAAACGCTTTAAAGCTGATTGCAGCGGATCTTTTCGATTGATAAACAAGCCACAATTTTCGGCTTTATGTTCGTGATTTTCGTGGACTACGCATTTTTTAATCTTATTGCGTAACATCCGTTATTTAATGACTCGCTGTGGTGGAAACTTCACCGTAAATTGGCTGCCCGTGCCGGCTTGCGATTGCACAACCAGTTGAGCCTGATGGCGCTGAATAATGTGTTTTACAATGGCGAGGCCTAAGCCGGTGCCGCCAGTAGAGCGTGATCTGCCACGGTCTACTCGGTAAAAACGCTCAGTTAGGCGCGGCACGTGCTCGGGGGAAATACCAATACCCGAGTCTTGCACGCTAAATACGCCGTGCTCATCAATCAGATCCCAAGTTAGCGTGATTTTGCCTTCATTTGGGGTGTAGCGAATGGCGTTAGAAACCAAATTGCCAAAGGCAGAATGCAGCTCGTCGTGATTGCCAATTAAGCGGATCGAATCGAGTTGACCAATGGCTACAATATGGCGGCCTTGGGATAGACCTTCAGCCTCGGCGGCAAGTAGGCGCATCAGCTGCGGCACATCTACTTCTTCTTCACGCATTTGCTGGCCACTTTCTAAACGAGAAAGCGTCAGTAAATCGTCAACCAAACGCTGCATACGCTGCGTTTGATCATACATTAGTTGTAAATGCTGACGGCGGATATTGGCATCCGTGTCAGGCATATCGATCATGGTTTCGATAAAACCGCCCACTACGGTAAGCGGCGTGCGTAGCTCGTGCGATACATTGGCAACAAAATCGCGGTGTACGGTTTGTACGCGATCAAGTTGGGTGATATCGCGGGATAAAAGAAGCTTGCGGCTTGAGTCAAAAGGAACCAGTTGCACCGATAACACCTGCTCTTGTGGCCTATGCGTGTGTAACACCAAAGGATGGGAAAAATCTTGACTGCGTAAGTATTCGCGCAGCGAAGGATGGCGAACAATATTGCTAATCACTTGCCACACATCGCTCACGCGGTTGATGGCCATATGCTGCGCCGCCGAGCGATTACACCATTCGATGCGATCGTGCTCATCTAAAATAACCACGCCATCGGGTAGCGCTTCGCTGGCATTGGTAAAGCGATCTAGCGTATTGGTGAGGCGTTCTTTGATCTTGCTTTGCAGGCGAACCTGGTTATAAACCCGATCAAATACTTCCTGCCAAAGCAAAATACCGCTTGGGACATTATCCACGCGGGAGTTTTCTACCCAACGGTGTAAACGGCCAAGATTAATTAAGTGGTACAAAACCGAGAGCGATAACAGCCCGATTGCCGTGGCCATGCCATACATCAAACCGTAAATTCCACCAATTGCCGCAGAGAATAGAGCCATTGCCAAATAATGAATCAGAGATCGTAGCCAAAGCATTTAGATTTGTTCCAAAGGAAAAGCACTTACGAATGCAAGGCTATAAATCATTCATCATTTCTAGTTAAGTATTTTCAAAAGCTTTGTGTAAGTATATCCCAGCTAGCTGCTGAACATTGGCCAATCATTTAATTGTTATGTGCAGAGAGGCGATAGCCTGTGCCGCGCACAGTTTGGATCAGCCGATCAAAACGAGTTGATTCAAGCGCCGAGCGTAATCGGCGAATATGTACATCCACGGTGCGTTCTTCCACAAACACATGATCGCCCCAAACATGATCAAGTAATTGTGCGCGTGAATGCACTCGTTCTGGATGGGTCATAAAGAAATGCAGTAGGCGAAATTCTGTTGGCCCCAGATCTATGGTGTCGCCATTGCCGGTTACACGGTGCGTAGCAGGATCTAAACGTAGGCCCTGCACTTCAACGGTGTCATCTGTAATTTGTGGTGCGCGGCGGCGTAGTACAGCCTTAATACGCGCTTGCAACTCGCGTGGGCTAAATGGTTTAGTAATGTAATCATCCGCGCCAGTTTCTAGGCCGATCACTTTATCTTGCTCGTCTGAGCGGGCGGTTAACATGATCAAAGGGATTTGCCGAGTGCGCTCTTCAGCACGTAGCTTTTTAGCAAAATCAATCCCAGTCATTCCGGGCAGCATCCAATCGAGCAAAATCAAATCAGGGAGGGCATTGCGGACGATATTTTGCGCGCTTTCTGCAGAGTCGGCGCGCATCACATGGTGTCCTGCTTGAGACAGATTGAAAGCAATCAGCTCTTGAATGGCGGGTTCGTCTTCGACAAGTAAAATATTTGCAGGCATAGCGATTGACCTCGCGGAATAAAGTTCCACATTTGTTGCAAGATTAAGGCCTAAATATGTCTTTAATATTACAAGTCCTGAAGAAGTGGTCTTATTTTAAATTACCGTGGCGTATTTTTCACACTCAAAAGTAAATTCATAGCCTGCAAGCTGCTGACAGCAAAGTCCTGAAGCGGGGTATCATGCGAAGGTTCATTCAAGAGCATCGTGACCTATGGCCGGACTTAGCGCAACAACCCCGCAACCCAGCGAAATTAAACTGCATCAAGCCTCTAAAATACTTGAGATTCACTTTGATGATGGCTGTCATTTTGATTTATCTTGTGAGTATCTGCGGGTATTTAGCCCCTCCGCCGAAGTGCGCGGCCACGGCGCTGGCCCTGGTACGCTGCAAGTGGGTAAGCAAGGTGTCAATATTATCGATATCGTACCCGTGGGCAACTACGCAGTAAAATTGGTATTTGATGATGGCCATGATTCAGGCCTGTATTCTTGGGACCATCTCTATGTGCTGGGCCGTAACAAGGAAGCTAACTGGCAAGATTATTTAGTGCGTTTAGAGCAGGCTGGTGCTGCGCGGGCTTAATTGTCAGACATAAAGTTAAAACCCAAACCTTGCACCACGAAGGTCTCAGAAAATAGTTTCACGGTAAAAACTTTGAGCAATTATAAATAGCCGTAGTTTGGTGCTGATTGAAACTAAGCCCAAAAATTCGATTAGTTGCTACTCTTTTGTCTTTCTCCATGGTTCAAGGTTTGGGTTTTGTAAAAATAAATATTGTGAGAGTAAAAAATGACTGATCCAAGTACCCATTTTGGTTTTAAAACGGTGAATGAATCCGAAAAAGCGCAAAAAGTCGCTGAGGTTTTTCATTCTGTAGCTAAAAAGTACGATGTAATGAATGATCTGATGTCGGGTGGTTTACACCGCATCTGGAAATTTTTCACCATTGAAACCAGTGGTGTAAAAGCCGGTGATAAGGTGCTGGATATTGCCGGTGGCACAGGCGATTTATCTAAAGCTTTTGCAAAAAAAGTCGGCAAAACCGGTCAAGTTTGGCTGACAGACATTAATAGCTCGATGCTGGGTGTGGGGCGTGATCGCTTACTGGATCAAGGCTATGCGCTACCGGTTGCGCAGTGTGATGCAGAGAAACTGCCGTTTCCAGACAATTATTTTGACTGTGTGTCGGTGGCGTTTGGCCTGAGAAATATGACACATAAGGATGTGGCACTGAGCGAAATGTGCCGCGTACTGAAGCCCAGTGGCCGTTTGCTGGTGCTGGAGTTTTCTAAGGTTTGGGCCCCTTTGAAGCCTGCTTACGATATTTACTCGTTTAAATTGCTACCGTTTATGGGCAAGCTGGTGGCTAATGACGCAGATTCTTACCAATATCTGGCGGAATCAATTCGCATGCACCCAGATCAAGAAACCTTAAAGCAAATGATGAAAGATGCTGGCTTTGGTCGCGTCGATTTTCATAATATGACGGGTGGCGTGGTTGCCCTGCATAAAGGGATAAAAATCTAATGATACTGGCCGCCGTACTTAATCGCCTGCTGGCTGAGGATGTAGCAAGTAGGGCGGAGCTAGCGCAATTTGCTGGGCGCACCGTAAAAATATCGCTGCCTTTGCTGAGCGAATCACTGGTGCTGATGGCTGATGGCCGCTTTGCGCAAAGCCTAGCCGAGGCTGAGAGTGAGCTTGCATTACCATTTAGCTTTTTTACTCAGCGCATGCAGGATAAAACTGCTGCTGCCCGCCATGTGCGCCTCAGTGGCGATATGGAGTTTGCCAGCCGCATTGGCCATGTGCTGAGTGGCTTGCGCTGGGATGCGGCGGAGGAATTATCCAAATATATTGGCGACGCTGCTACGCAGCGTGTGGTGAAGCTGGCGGGTAAAATTGGCGGAGTACCTGGCGCTGTGGGTTCAAAAATGGTGGCTAATTTGGCCGAATACTGGCGCGATGAATCCCCGTTGTTGGCGCATAAGCGCGATGTGAATCAGTTTTGCAATGAAGTGGATGAATTGCGCGATGCATTGGCAAGGCTGGAAAAGCGGCTGCAGCAGTGTGAAAAAAATGCTTAATTAACCCAAGTCCTGAACTTGGTAGGGCACGGAGTTTTACGGAGAAATACCCTTTTTTCATTGAGCTTTATGTTTTTTCAAACTCCGTTCTCATTGTTTTTATCTTGGTTAGTTGCATAGGGCTTTAGAGCCCCCTTGAAGCACGCCGAAGCGATGAACAAGCGGGCGGGGTTTCGGCTAGGACTGTTTGAGTGAAGTGAGTTTCGCAGCCGCCGCTGCCAGCAGATGAGGGGCCTTTGTGCTTCGTGGGGTACCCTTTTTTGCCTTTGTTTTTTTGCGAAGTAAGCAAGAAAGGTCCCGCGGTGGCTACCGCTCCTAAATCAATGTGCCGAAGGCACTAAAATCTTAAGTTGAACCAATGCGTCTCTCTCGTTTGATTAAAATTGTCCGTGTGGTTTTTGGCTATGGTCTTGATGAGTTTTTACTCGGTCATGCGCGTGTGCGTGGTTTGGGTAAGTTGATTCAGTCGCTGCTGTCTGGCGGAGATTTAACCGCGCCAAGGGCGCTTCGTTTGCGTTTGGCGTTGCAAGAGCTTGGGCCGATTTTTGTGAAGTTTGGTCAGGTTTTGTCGACCCGGCGAGATTTAATGCCGCTAGATATCGCCGATGAGCTGGCGAAACTACAAGACAATGTGCCGCCCTTTGCAGCCGCTACGGCTGTAGCGGTGATTGAGGCGAGCTTGGGCCGTAAACTCGATGAGTTGTTTGCTGAATTTGATCAAACGCCTGTTGCCAGCGCATCAGTGGCGCAGGTGCATAAGGCGCGCTTACATAATGGCCAGCAAGTGGCGGTTAAAGTCTTACGCCCTGATATCTTGCCGGTGATTGAGTCTGATCTGGCGCTGATGCGCATTATGGCGCTGCTGCTAGAGAAACTTTCTGCCGATGGCAAGCGTTTACGCCCTAGAGAGGTGGTGGCCGAGTTTGATCGCTATCTGCACGACGAGTTAGATTTAATGCGTGAAGCGGCCAACGCTAGCCAGCTGCGCCGCAACTTTTTAAATTCCCCACAGCTCTTGGTACCAGAAGTTTTCTACGATTTTTGTGCGCGTAATGTGTTTGTGATGGAGTGGATGGATGGCATTCCGGTTGGGCGCATCGATCAGTTGCTAGCAGCAGGGATGGATTTAAAAAAACTGTCGCGCTTTGGGGTTGAGATCTTTTTTACTCAAGTGTTTCGTGATGGGTTTTTCCATGCGGATATGCACCCCGGCAATATCTTAGTGGCGGCAGATAATCGTTATATTGCGCTGGATTTTGGCATTATCGGCACCTTATCAGATAGCGATAAGCAGTACTTGGCGATTAATTTTTTAGCCTTCTTTAACCGTGATTATCACCGTGTTGCCACGGCGCATATTGAATCTGGCTGGGTACCAAAAGACACGCGGGTAGAAGAATTAGAAGCGGCGGTGCGCACTGTTTGCGAGCCTATTTTTAATAAGCCGCTGTCGCAAATTTCTTTTGGCCAAGTGCTGCTGCGTCTGTTTGAAACCTCGCGCCGCTTTAATGTGGAAATTCAACCACAGCTGGTGCTTTTGCAAAAAACCTTGCTCAATATTGAAGGCTTAGGCCGCCAGCTCGATCCAGATTTAGACTTGTGGCAAACCGCCATGCCGTTTTTAGAGCGCTGGATGCATGAGCAAATTGGCTGGCGTGGCATGCTGCGCAATCTAAAAAAAGAAGCACCGCAATGGGCCGCTTTATTGCCGATGTTGCCACGGAAATTAGGCGTATTGCTCGATCAAAACTATACAGAGCTATTGATGGCAGGCTATAGCGGCTTGATGTGGGAGCAGAAAAAACGCAACTGGCTGCTGGGCGTGATCGCCGCGCTGTTGGCCGGTTTCTTGCTAACTTGGTGGTTTAAATAGATAGCTAGCCTGTTGGGGAAATTCGCTAGGTTTTGGTGTGAAAATCAAAATAAGCGAATTTTACTAGTCCACTACAAGCGATTGTTTATAAACAGCTTCGTTATGTTTTTTGTACTTTTGATTATTCAGCTATTCTGCTGGATTCAGTTTTATTCAACGATTTATTCTTAGCTAAATTTTACGGTTTATATTGCTTGGCTTCCGCTCGATATTGAAGTCTGCCTTGCTCTGTACTATTTATTGCAGTGCTAAAAAACATGCTTAAATGGCTTCTATCCATTAGGGGGGGGGCAGATTGCGCGGCTTATTTTAATACTAGGGCTAGGTTTGGCACTCCCTTTATTCCATGCTTATTCCATTTTTTATGCAAAAACCATGATAAAGCACAGGCTACAGTGCGAGTTTGATGTATGTGCCTCAATCCTTACTAATGGTATAAACGCATTTGGCTGTATGCTATGTAATTAAATCCTTATGGTTATCGAAACAATCATTTTTAGTATTTTGCATACTTGGAGTTTTAAATGAAAAATTTATTCTTAGCTGTTTTGCTTAGTGTTTGTAGCATGCTGGCGCATGCGGATTTGGTGGACACCATTAAGGCCCGTGGTACTTTGTTGGCAGGGGTGCGGGCTGATATTCCACCGTTTGGGCAAAGAAATAAAAATCAAACAGTTTCTGGCTATGATGTTGATTTTGCTGGGGCAATTGCTAAAAAGATGGGGGTTAAAGTGGTGGTGCTGGATTTAGATCCCAATGAGCGTATCGCTGCCGTCAAATCAGGGAAGATTGATGTTTTGGTCGCAACCTTTACTAAAACCCCTGAGCGCGAGCGCGAAGTAAATTGCAGTAGTGGCTACTTTGTTGCTGCACAAAAAGTGTTGTCTAAAAAAGGCAAGTTCCCAACCCCAGAATCCTTAACCAAGGCCAATATTGGTGTGGCGAGGGGGACAACGGGAGCAGATTTGGTGCGCAAGCTCTATCCAAAAGCTACGGTTGTTGCTTTTGATGATATTCCTGAGGCGGTGCGTTTCTTAGAAGAAGGGAAAATTGATGCGGTGGTGGATGACGAACCATCACTTGCACGTAATCTAAGCACAATGTCGAGCAAGGCGCAGTTTGAATTATCAAGTTACGCCAATGCTACCGAGATCTATGCTATCGCCGCTAAGCTTGGTGAAAAACGTTTAATGAATATCATTAACGAAACTTTGCTTGAAATGGAAAATACGGGTGAAGCAGAGCGTATTTTTAACCAATGGTTTGGACCACAAACAGCAACCCCATTTCCTCGCACATTTAAGATTCGTGGGTAATTTAGCAACACTTTGCCTCGTTTATTACTAAGTTTGCTGAATTAATTTTTTATGGCAATGTAATAAAATGAATGTTTAAGTAGGTGCTTTTACTTGTTTTGGTGTTGTTTGGTATGTGCACAAATTCTTACTTAGTGCAGTTGGAGATTGTCGCAGTATAGAAGTCAAGCTAAAGCGCTTTAAGATCAGAATATTCTAATCTGATATGGCAATGATGCGATCTAGATGCGTCATTAGTCTGGAGCTTGATTATGCAACGATTAATTCTGGCTGGTTTTTTGAGTGCTTGTAGCGTACTGGCCCACGCTGATTTAATTGATACGATTAAAGCTCGAGGGACCTTGGTTGCGGGGGTTTCGGCAGACGTACCCCCGTTTGGGCAAAGAAATAAAAATCATACGGTTTCAGGCTATGACGTTGATTTTGCTGCCGCTATTGCAAAAAAACTCGGTGTAAAGCTGGTGGTGCAGGATGTTGACCCTGCAGAGCGTATCCCTAGCGTTAAGTCTGGTAAGGTGGATGTGATTGTGGCGGCGTTTACCAAAACGCCAGAGCGTGAGCGTGAAGTGGCTTGCAGCATTGGTTATTTTGTTGCCGCGCAAAAAGCTTTAAATAAAAAGGGTAAATACCCTAGTCCAGAGTCTTTAGCTAAATTACGCATTGCGGTTTCTAGCGGCACAACGGGTGAGGAGCTTTCCAAAAAGCTTTATCCTAAGGCGCAGATCACTGCTTTTTCTGATATTTCGAATGCGGTGCGCTCTTTAGAGCAGGGCGGAGTGGATGTAGTGATGGATGATGAGCCCACTTTAGCAGGCGCATTAAATACCATGACTACTAAAGCTCAGTATGAGATATCTAGTTATTCTAATGCTACTGAAATTCTTTCTATTGCTGTTAAATTAAATGAAAAGCGTTTACTTAATTTAATCAATGAAACATTGCTTGAAACTGAGAAAACAGGTGAGGCGGAATTAATCTTTAATCGTTGGTTTGGCCCACAAAGTAATACACCATTCCCACGTACCTTCCGTATTCAGGGGTGATTATTTCTTAGTTTTATCGTGCTTTTATCTAAAGCCCACAAAGCCTTTGGCTATGCGGGCTTTATTTATTTAAATAAAGTTAATCTGCGCTGATATAAAGTAAAAGATCCCCATTATTGTTGGGAAAATTACACTTAGCTGGCCCATAATTACCTAGTGTAGACTGCACATTCCATTTTATTGGCCGCGTAGGATATAAAAAATGATAAATCCAAATAATAAGCCGATTGGTGTGATTGATGATGAGCAAGCGCTGGATATCGTGGGTGATGCCGTGCTTAAGCTGTGGGATGTAGTGGATGAATTGGCTCGACTGCGCCCCGCGCATACGCCTGATTATCACGTTACTATTTTTGGCTCAGCCCGAATTCAAGAAGGCTCGGCGGCCTATGAAGCGGTTAAACAACTTGCTAGCGAATTAGCTGCCATGGGCTGTCGTATTGTTACAGGGGGGGGGCCAGGTTTAATGCAGGCCGCCAATGAAGGGGCGCGCGATGGTGCGCCGGATCGTCCAGAGGCCTCAGTAGGAATTCGAGTTGATTTAGATTTTGAACAAAATGTGAATGATTTTGTTGGCAAAGTTTATGAGCACAAAACATTCTTTTCACGTTTGCATCATTTTATTTTGCGTTCTAATGCATTTATTGTGACATCTGGCGGGATTGGTACTCTATTAGAATTAGCCATGGTGTGGCAGTTAATTCAGGTGCGTAAATTATATGATACGCCTTTGATTTTAGTTGGTGAAATGTGGCACGAGCAAGTTGATTGGGCGCGGCGTTATATGGTGGAAAATAACGCAGGGCTAGCGAGCGAAGTTGATATGCAGATACCAATCGTGGTGGATACGATTGAAGATGCTGTACAACTGATCCGTGAGCATCATGAAAAATGGCAGCAAACGGGGTATTCTTTGAATAATTAAATGAATGCTAAATGAATAAAAGCCCCTGCTGGGGCTTTTATTTTATGCTCAATATTAACTTAATAAATAACTAACTTAGTCCCCGCTTGAATCGGCTTGGCGTTATTCCATCTTTTTAGGTCGGTAGCGACAACATTATAGCGCTTAGAAATCGATGAGAAAGTGTCGCCACGCTTTGCGGTGTATTCGCGGCCATCTTTGCCTGAAACCGCACTTTCTGTTTTAACCGAGACACGTAAGATTTGCCCTAGCTGTACTTGCCCATCCGAGATGTTATTCATGCTTTGTAATGAGGCCATATTCATGCCGTAGCGCTTAGCAATATTATATGCGGTATCACCTTTGCTAACGCGATGCTCGCTACTGGCAATAATCGGAGCGTGCGGTTTATCGTTTGCACCGGTATCAATGGCTTCTACGCTGCGGTTAGCGGCTAAAGCGGTTAAGGTTTGTCGGTCAGAAACATCTAGGCCGTTTATCTTAGGGACAAGAATAGTTTGCCCACGGGCTAGGCGATCACGGCTGGAGATATCATTGATGTCTTTAAGCTCGTTTGCGGCTACGCCAAAGGCTTCTGCTAGCTTATCGAAAGACTCACCTTGTTTGGTTACATAAGGCTGCCAGTTCAGCAGTGGCTTTTCGTATTCAGCAAGGTTTTTTTGAAATATTTCAACTTGAGCGATGGGCAAAACTAAGGCTCGGTCATCTTTATAAGCAATTACTGGGCGGATAAAGCCAGGGTTGAGTCTAAGTAATTCTTCAACCGACGTTTCAGCTAGCTCAGCGGCCACCTTTACATCCATATGTTTGCCAACGGTTAGCGTGGCAAAGTAGGGCTTATTAGGCAGGGAGGTTAAGGTCACGCCGTAGGCTTGTGGATTGGCGATGATATTGCGCACGGCTAATAGCTTAGGCACGTAATTACGTGTTTCGTCTGGCATGCGTAAATCAATAAATTGGGTGCTAAGATTGGCGGCTTCATTTTTGGCCACCGCACGGGCTACCGCAGTTGGGCCCCAGTTATAAGATGCCAAGGCCAGTTGCCAGTCGCCAAACTGGGTGTAACTACCATTTAGATAATCAAGCGCGGCACTGGTGGCGGCTACAACATCACGGCGGCCGTCGTACCACCAAGTGCGCTCTAGGCCGTAATCTTTGCCTGTGGCAAGCATAAATTGCCACATTCCTGCCGCTTTTACCGATGATTCTGCTCTTGGATTAAAAGCAGATTCAATCATGGGTAAAAGCGCGATTTCCATTGGCATGCCGCGTTTCTCAACTTCATTTACCACGTAATACAAATATGGGGTGCCGCGTTTGATGATTCGATTGAGATATTCTGGACGGCTGGCGTAGTAGTTTTCCCATTTCCTAACCAGCTGATGGTCTAACTCAGGAATTGTAAAGCCGGTACGAACGCGCTCCCATAAATCCGCGTATTCAGGGGCTATTACTGCGTCAGAAAACAAGGCGTCAATGGTGCGATTTGTATCGTCAGGGGAAATGAAAGTGGGGTTATGCAGCTGGTAATCGATTTTGGCTGTGGCAAGGGTTTCTGCGTGTGAACCCAAGGCACATAGACCTGTAATGAGGCCAACAAGGAGTCTTTGTTTCATGGGTACCTGCGCCATTTAAAATCTATTAATCGAGCGATGCTGCCGCTGCTGTCTAATCTTGTCAATCTGTTTATGCTTAATGGAGGATATTCCTTTGAAATCAACGGAAGTTATCTTTCCATTTGCGCAGCGCAGCAAAAACATCGACAGGGGATTTTGCCTGTGGATTTTGTGTTTGAGCCGCGGCAATGACATCACTATGCTCGCAGCGCAAAAAGGGGTTAATGGCTTTTTCTTGGCCAATGGTGGAGGGTAAGGTGGATAAGTTTTGCTGACGGAGTGCGCTAGCGCTTTGCATTCTTGCTATCAGTGCCGTGTTATTAGGCTCAACACTAAGGGCAAATTTGAGGTTGCTTAGGGTATATTCGTGCGTACAGCAAACAAGGGTTGAATCAGGGTAGCCCGCTAGTTTTTGTAGGGATGCGTGCATTTGTGCTGGGCTTCCTTCAAATATTCTGCCGCAGCCACTTGCAAACAGCGTGTCGCCACAAAATAGCGCGTCGGCTGCCAGATAGCTAAGGTGATCTAAAGTGTGGCCTGGGGTGGCTATTACCTGAATATGGGTATCCAGTAGCCGTAATGTTTCTCCTTCTTTTACGGGGTTGGAAACATTTTTAATGCCAGCAGGTCCATATACGGGCATCTGGTAGTGAGACCAGAGCACAGGCAGACCATCGATATGATCGTGATGGTGATGTGTAATCAATACCGCAGCCAGATCTAAGCCATTTTTTTTAAGGTAATGGATGAGGGGTAGAGCATCGCCAGGGTCTATCGCGATGGCATGCGTGCCTCGTTGCAAAACCCAGATATAATTGTCTTCGAAAATTGGCACAGCGCTAATGCGGATCATAAAAGAATGCCCTTAAATGTTGATGCTCGATTGAACCACTTTGCAGATTGGCTCGCCACCCCATTAGGTCACTATTTGGCCAGTGCGGAGATGGATTGGTACGATCGCACTGTGACCGATATCTTTGGCTACAAAGCGGTGCAGCTAGAGTTGCCACAGCTCGATTGCTTGCGGGCTAATCGTATGGCATGGCATTTGTGCGCTGGGCAATCGCTAGGCGTGGATTTGCGCTGTATGGGCGAATCTTTGCCGTTTGCCAGCCAAAGTCTAGATCTCTTGGTGCTACCGCATGTGCTGGATTTTGCCGCAAATCCACAAGCCGTGTTGAATGAAGCCGAGCGGGTATTAATGCCTGAGGGGCGTTTATTGATTACGGGGTTTAATCCTTGGAGTCTCTGGGGCTTGCGCCGTTTAAGAAACGGTTCGCATCCTGCGCCGTGGCGTGGCAATTTTGTGGCTTTGCCTAGGTTGAAAGATTGGTTGGCCACCTTGGGTTTTGAAACTATGCAGGGTGAGTTTCTTTGCTATGGCTTGCCAGTGCAGCGTGAAAAATGGCTATCTAGAAGCCGTTTTTTAGAAGATGCAGGTGATCGCTGGTGGCCAGCTGCGGGTGGGGTCTATTGCATTGATATGGTGAAGCGCGTGCATGGGATGCGCTTAATTGAGCCAAAATGGCGTAATGTGCCGGTGGTTGCGGGGGCAGTGAGGGCTACAGGGGCAGATAAAACCATCTTGCTCGAAAAAGACCCTCAATGTTAATTCGTGGCTTTACTTGTGCATATTGGGCAAGTCGCAGCGGCGTGCAGCTTCGCTCATCTCTTGCAGAATTTTCTGCCCTTCAGCACGATTTTTGATGGCGGTTTTGATTTCATGACCACTACCTAAATTGCCGCCACCAAAAGCCACTTTTATTTCCTCATCGCTGATATCAATGGTTTGCACCACGGTGAGATTGATAAATCGTTTGCCATCGCTACCCGGTACAGGCCAAGGGCAAAAGGGGGAGGCGAGGGCTGTTTGGCAAAGTATTAATGATATAAGCATAAAGCGTCGTTGCATCGTGTGTTTTCCAAGAGCTTAGGCATCAATAAGGTGGCGGGTTTGTTTGAGCCACATGTAACAAGCGTAGGTCTAATAGTGCGTTTTTCCAGGACATAAGCATGAATAAAGTAGTGATTTACACCGATGGCGCGTGTAAAGGCAATCCCGGCCCTGGCGGCTGGGGTGCGTGGTTGCAGTATGGCGATAAAGAAAAAGAGCTGTGCGGTGGCGAGCTAGACACCACTAATAATCGCATGGAATTAATGGGCGTGATTAAGGCGCTGGCGATTTTAAGCCGCCCTTGTGATGTAGTGATTTGGACCGATTCGCAATATGTTAAGAATGGCATCAGCACTTGGATCCACGGCTGGAAGAAAAACGGTTGGAAAACGGCGGCGAAGCAGCCGGTTAAAAACGCCGATCTTTGGCGCGAGCTCGATGCTGCTGCAGCACAGCATCAGATCGAATGGTGCTGGGTGAAAGGCCATGCTGGGCACGAAGGCAATGAGCGAGCCGATCAGCTCGCCAATAAAGGCGTGGAAGTTGCACTGGGGCGTGGCTAATGCGGCAAATTATTTTAGATACCGAAACAACCGGTTTACGCGTTGATGACGGCAACCGCATTTTGGAAATTGCTGCAGTTGAAATGATAGACCGACGTTTATCCTCGCCAGATCGGCATTTTCACTGCTATATCAACCCAGGGCGCGACAGTGAAGAGGGTGCACTGAATGTGCACGGCTTAACGACGGAGTTTCTATCAGATAAGCCAAAGTTTGCGCAAATTGCGGATGAATTCTTAGATTTTGTTGCCGGTGCCGAAGTCATTATCCATAACGCACCGTTTGACTTGGCCTTCTTGAATATGGAAATGGCCAAGCTAGGGCGAGGTAAGTTTCAAGATCACGTTGCCAATGTGATTGATACTTTGGCCATGGCCAAAGATCAGCGGCCAGGTAAGCGCAATAACTTGGATGCGCTGTGCGACTTCTTTGATATTGATCGCAGTAACCGTACCCTGCACGGGGCGCTGATCGATTGCGAATTATTATCTGAAGTGTATCTGGGCCTGACGCGTGGCCAAGATAGCCTGATGATTGATTTTGACCCTTACGCAGGTAACGATGCGGCCTTGGCTTTTGCCAAAAGTAATCGTAAGCCCTTGCGTGTTGTGAGCGCTACCGCTGCCGAGCTGGCCGAGCATGAGGCTTATCTTGCGGCTTTGGATAAAAGCGTGAAGGGTGAGTGCCTGTGGCGGCAGATGGGAAAAAGCGGCTTATGAATATCGCCTTGGTTCCTGCTGCGGGCAGTGGCTCGCGCATGGCGTCGGTCACGCCTAAGCAATACCTTGATTTGGCGAGCAAACCGCTGATATGGCATACCCTGTCTGCATTAGCCAAGGTGCCCGAACTGGATCGCATTGTGGTGGTGATTTCGCCGGAAGATGAATGGTGGGATAGCTTTGATTGGAGCGAGTTCAAGCGCCTAGAAGTGCTGCGCTGTGGCGGGGCCAGCCGTGCCGAATCGGTGCTCAATGGCTTGCAAACTTTGCAAACGGGGCCTGAGGACTGGGCCTTGGTGCATGATGCCGCACGGCCTTGCTTAGACCCTGCCTTGGTTAGCCAAATGATTTTCGAGCTGGCCGATCATCCCATCGGCGGCATTTTGGCCGTTCCAGTGGCGGATACCTTAAAGCTGGCACAGGCTGGCCAGCATATTGCACATACCCATCCAAGGGATGGCTTATGGCAAGCCCAAACGCCGCAAATGTTCCGTGTAGCGCAATTGGCCCATGCTTTGGCAATAGGGATGGGGCCGGATATTACCGATGAAGCCAGTGCCTTAGAGAAACTTGGCTTGCAGCCCAAATTAGTCATGGGCAGCCCGTGGAATTTGAAAGTGACTTATCCACAGGATTTACGCTTGGCTGAGCTGATTTTGGCGGCTGCTGGTGATGACTTGGAGATGAAATAATGGCTTATGAAAGACTATTGTCTGATTATAAAAACGCCCTAGCCACTCAGGACTGGAATAAAGTGGCCCCGCTGATTCATCAGGATGCATGCTTTATTTTGAGTGAGGGCACTTATTTGGGTAAGGCTGCAATTGAAGCTGCCGTGACTAAGACTTTTCACTTAATTAAAAGCGAGCATTATTTAATTAAGAACCTTGTCTGGATCTATGTCAGTGATCTTTGTGCGACTTGCACTTATGAGTTTAATTGGTCTGGTCTGATTGATGGGGTGAGCGAGCAGGGCAGCGGGCGAGGAACAACTGTTATTGTGAATGAGAGTGGGAAGTGGGCCATTATTCATGAGCATCTGGGCCCATCGGCAAATTAATAAGAGAAAACTATGAGAATAGGGCAAGGTTGGGACGTACATCGTCTGGTAGAAGGGCGTAAATTAATTTTGGGCGGGGTGGATATCCCCTTTGATAAGGGATTGCTCGGCCATTCTGATGCCGATGCGCTACTGCATGCGATTACCGATGCGGTGCTAGGAGGTGCCGGTTTGGGTGATATTGGCCGGCATTTTCCCGATACCGCAATCGAATTTAAAGGCGCGGATAGCCGAGTATTGTTGCGCGAGGCGGTGCGCCGCGTGCGGGAAGCGGGCTGGCGGGTAGGCAATGTGGACGCGTCTATCTTGATACAGCAGCCTAAAATGGCTCCGCATATTGCTGCGATGGTGGCCAATATCGCCAGCGATTTGGGCGTGCCATCGGGGCAAGTTAATGTAAAGGCGAAAACATACGAGAAGCTGGGGCCAGTGGGGGCCTTAGAAGCGGTTGAGGCCCAAGCGGTGTGCTTACTCTTACCTTTGTGATGTGAGGAAGACTTATGCGTTTTTTCTTACTGACTTGTGTATTGTCATCCCTCGCATTTGCTGATCAGCTAGATACGCTGGTCTTACAGCATCAAGTGCCGGATGAACTTGTGCCTATATTACGTGAGGCTTTTCCTGACGCATCAATCCAAGGGATTCAAGGGCAATTATTGATTCGGGCCGCTGATCAGGCCAGTTTTGATCGGATTGCAGTGATGGCGCGCAAGCTGGATCAGCCCAGCCGCCGTTTGCAAATTAGCGTGCAGCAGCGGGATCGCACATCATCCGCACAATGGGTACTGGATGGGCGGGCGGTGATCTCTCATCAGGGAATAAGAGGCGGAGTACAAATTTCTGCTGATGATCAGGCATCTTCTCAGCAGTCTTTGCAAACCCTGCGCGTGATGGATGGTGGCCAAGCCTTGATAGAGCTGGGAAGTGAGCGCTTTGTACCGGCTTGGCGCTCAGGCTTTGTGGGGGAGTGGCAAACGGCTGCCAGTGGTTTTTGGGCAGAGCCTCGTTTAGTGGGAGATACCATTCACTTACGTATTTTTCCAAAAAGCAGTCGGTTTGAGCATGATAATAGTGTGGTCATACACCGGATGAGCAGCGATCTTTCTGCCCGATTGGGTGAGTGGGTATTAGCTGGCGAGACCATGCAAGCCGCAACAGGCTCGCAGTTTAAAGGGCAGAGGCAATATCAGGTGTGGCTTAAGGTTGATGCAGATTAAGCTATGAAAATGGTGAACCATCAAGCTGATGCATGCTGATATTGTTATTCTTAAGCTTTAAATAGCCGCCTTGTCCCTGATACCAGTCGGGAATGACCCAGCGTTGCCCTTGCGGGAGTATGTGCATGGCTGGGCGATGCGTATGACCATGAATTAGTATTTTGGCGTGGTGCTGCGCCATCAGTTGTTCTACCGCTTTTGCGTTGACATCCATCACTTCGCTGCGCTTCATTTGATTGGATGCTTTAGAGCGCTGGCGTAGTTTTTCGACCTGACCTTGCCGCCAGCGGCGTGGCAGTGCCAAAAACAGGGTTTGCACCACTGGGTGCCTGACGATGCGGCGAAAGCGCTGGTAAGCCAGATCGTCGGTGCATAGTGCGTCGCCGTGGCTGATGAGTACGGCTTGCCCGTTCAGATTAATGAGGCTGGGATCCGCTAATAGGGTAAGCCCGGCCGCCGATGCAAAGCGCTGGCCCGGTAAAAAATCACGGTTGCCGGCGACAAAAAAAATGTTGACGCCTTGCTTGGCCAATTGGGCGATCGCCGCCACAATTTCGGCATTAAATGCTTCATCTAAGCTATCGTCACCGATCCAAAATTCAAATAAATCGCCCAAGATATACAGCGCGCTGGCATGCATTGCTGGGCCTTGTAAAAAGGCATGAAAAGCCGCTGTTGTGGCCGGGTCTTCCGGTGACAAATGCAGATCAGAGATAAATAAAATGGGAGAAGGCATAGATATGGGCGCGGTCTGTGTGCCCATTGGGCGGGAGGGGCAGGCTTGGGCTGGTACTTAGGCTCTGTTAACGCTTGATGTACTCTTAACGAGGTCAACAGAGCCTATAAACATTAAGCTAAAACTTCAGCCTTAATAATCATGACATCTTCTTTAGGCACATCTTGGTGAAAGCCTTTGCTGCCAGTTTTAACATTTTTTAGCTGATCAACGACTTCTTTACCTTCGATGACCTTGGCAAATACACAGTAGCCAAAGCCTTGTGCAGTAGCGCTCTGGTAATTCAGGAAATCGTTATTAGCAACGTTGATAAAAAATTGCGAGGAAGCGGAGTGTGGGTCTGGAGTACGTGCCATGGCTAAGGTGTAGGCATCGTTTTTCAAGCCATTAGCTGCTTCGTTTTTGATTGGAGCGCGCCCTTCTTTCTTTTCGTCCATACCTGGAGCAAAACCGCCGCCCTGCACCATAAAGCCATCAATAATACGATGGAAAATCGTACCGTCATAATGGCCTTCTTCTACATATTGCAAAAAGTTAGCTACGGTAAGCGGTGCTTTTTCTGCGTTAAGTTCAACGATGATATCGCCAAAAGTGGTGGTGAGTTTTACATTGCTCATGGTGTTTTTCCTTTTGAGTAATCATTCCTAATTAAATTGGAATGTGAAATAGTTAAATTGGTTCAATTAAAGTCAAAACTACTGAAATCGGACTCGCTAAAAAATTATTTTCCTGACTTTTTGCCAAGCTCGCGTACAGATTGAATGGTAATGGTATTAACGGGTACATCACCTGGCGCAGTTGGGCTAACGCTGATTTGATCAACCACAGGCAAGCCAGAAATGACTTTGCCAAATACGGTGTAGCCAAAGCCATCAGGGCTTGGGTAGTTTAAAAAATCGTTGTTCTTTGAGTTAATAAAAAATTGTGCGCTGGCGGAGTCAGGATCGGCGGTTCTGGCCATAGCAATGGTTCCGCGATCATTTTTCAAGCCTTTTTCAAAAGCGATTTTGGCTTCATTTTTAACCGGTGGACGCGTTGGCTTTTCGGCCATTTTGTCGTCCATGCCGCCGCCTTGAATCATAAAGTCTTTAATTACACGGTGAAAAATAGTGCCGTCGTATTGTTTATCTTTAACATATTGCAAAAAATTTGCCACGGTAAGTGGGGCTTTTTCTGGATAAAGCTCAATCACGACCTTGCCTTTTGAGGTCAGCAATTCTACCTGTGGATTTGCGGCAAATGCGCTCAGGCTAGCTAAGACAAGGCTTGTTGCAATAATAAGACGTTTCATCGTGCATTCCTGCAAAAAGGATTGAGGTGAAAATTCGGGGCAATTATAGCAGACCTTCACCCGCAGCAAGCCACGCCGGTATTTGCTTTGCTCGGTATCTGTGGCTTTTCTGGGGTAAAATCGCAATATTCCAAGGATAGTGGCCACCATGCTGAAATTACCTTCAATCGATCAGTTTATTTCTGAATTTGATACCGTGCTTAGAACCCTAGCTGCATCTGCACAGAGCGTGCGCCCTCATCCTGATGCCAGCGTTGCCGAGTTGGAAATGAGCGCGGCAGAAAAGCAGCATGCTGCGGGGTTGATGCGGGTCAATCATTGTGGCGAGGTGTGTGCTCAAGCTTTGTATCAAGGCCAAGCCCTTACTGCACGTAACCCCGCTACCCGTGATGCGCTGCGAGAGGCGGCGCACGAAGAAGTCGAGCATCTGGCTTGGACTGAGGCAAGGATTACTGATTTAGGTAGCCATAAAAGCTTGCTCAACCCACTGTGGTACGCTGGCTCGTTGGCGATTGGGGTTGCGGCGGGTGTGATTGGCGACAAGTGGAATCTGGGCTTTTTGGCCGAAACTGAGCGCCAAGTTGCAGAACACTTGCAATCGCATCTGAGCCAGCTACCAGAACAAGACGCAAAAAGCCGCGCGATTGTGGCGCAAATGCATATTGATGAAACGCATCATGCCGAAAAAGCCGAAGAGCTAGGTGCGGCAGCGCTGCCATTTCCGATAGCAAAAGCGATGCAACTCAGCTCAATTGTGATGACTTCACTTTCTTATCGTGTCTAAAACTTGCGCTAAATCAGAGCAAGTTTAAATAGGGTGTATGACGAGTAAATAGTTTACAGATTTGCAGCTAGGCTTACAGATATAACGCTGATTAACGATTCACGTTATTACGTTATTTGGGGCCATTTATGTCGGAAATGAATTCACCTGCGCAAGTTGTTGATTATGTCGATCACGCTGCGTCAGAGAAAGCTGCACTACCTTTTTCCAGATTGCTGGTGATGGCCATTATGGGGGGCGTGTATATCGGGCTGGGCGCCCTGTTAGCTTTAGTGGTTGCGGGTGGTTCACCTGCTCTGCAAGCAAGTAATCCTGGGCTGGCCAAACTGTTGTTTGGCGCCGTTTTTCCACTAGGGTTTATTGCGGTGGTGTTAACTGGTACTGATTTATTTACATCTAATTGCGCTACGCAAGTGGTGGCTTTATGGCGTAAAAATGTCAGCCCTAAAACGGTTGTACGCGTTTGGTGTGTTTCCTATTTAGGCAATTTTATGGGCGCATGCTTTGCAGCATGGGCTTATACCAGCGCTACCGATCTATTTACCCCTGATCAGCCGTGGACTCAATATCTGCTGAGTATGGCGCACCACAAATTAGAAAACCCCTTTATGGTGAGCTTTATGCGCGGGGTGTTAGCTAATATTTTGGTCTGTATTGCAACGTGGCAAGGTTATTCGGCTAAAGATACTTTAGGCAAAATGGTGGGGATATGGCTGCCGGTGATGGGCTTTGTGGCTTTAGGCATGGAGCACAGCATTGCAAATATGTTCTTTATTCCTGCGGCGATGTTGGCGGGTTTTGATGTGACTTGGAGCCACTTTTTCATAGCCAACTTAGTGCCCGTTACCTTGGGGAATTTAGTTGGCGGTGCTATTTTTGTCGGTTTGCCCTATGTGTGGCTTTATACCAAACCAGAGAAAAATACCGAGCCTGAAAAAATACAGTCTCTTCTTAAAATAGAATAGACGCAGGTCATTAAGAAAAAAACGCGCCAATGGCGCGTTTTTTTATGCAGCTTCAAGCACTTTAAAATCGTGTGTAATCACCACACTTTTTGCTAGCATAATCGAGGCAGAGCAATATTTTTCAGCAGAAAGCTTGATGGCTCTTTCTACTTGTTCTGGCTTTAAACCTTTGCCAGTAACGGTGTAATGCAAATGAATTTTAGTAAACACTTTGGGCTCCGTTTCCGCGCGTTCTGCCTCAACGTCTACTACGCAGTCCCTAACATCGGCACGGCTCTTTTTTAAAATATGGATCACATCGTAGGTGGAGCATCCTGCCGTGCCCATCAGCACCATTTCCATCGGTCTTGGGCCTAAATTACGGCCCCCACCCGCTGGAGGGCCATCCATTAGCACTGAATGACCCGATTCAGACTGCGCTAAAAAACTCACTTCTTCTACCCATTTCACGCGTACTTTCATGTGCTTCTCCCTTTATTAGCGGGGATTTTAACGCATGATTCATCTCATTTGCTGCATGCAAATTGCGACACTTAGTCTTTTGCATCACAAAAATGTCTTGTCATGCTTTCTGTCTCACGCGATAATAGGCCTAACATCAGAGTGTTTTTTACTTTGTTGTTGTCTCCTCCATCCTCCATTTTGGTGGGATTTCACGCAATCCAATTGGGTTGCGTTTTTTTTAGACGAGGTCAATTTTGGAACATATTTTCAAAATGACACGTCACCAGATTTGACAAGTAAATGCGGATTCAGATAAAATCCGCGACTTTCTCAAAATCGTAACGTGGAAGAGCAGTCATGAAAACCTTTTCTGCCAAGCCGCACGAAGTTAAGCGCGAGTGGTTCGTTGTTGATGCTACCGATATGGTTCTCGGTCGTCTCGCGGCTGAAGTCGCTAAACGCCTGCGTGGCAAGCACAAAGCCGAGTACACCCCTCACGTAGACTGTGGTGACCACATCGTGGTGGTGAACGCAGACAAGATCCGCGTAACCGGCAACAAAGCAACAGATAAAATTTACTACCGCCACACTGGTCACCCAGGTGGTATTTACCAGCGCACCTTTTCCGAGATGCAAGAAAAATTCCCGGGTCGCGTGCTAGAAATGGCTGTTAAGGGCATGCTTCCAAAGGGTCCTCTCGGCTACGCTATGATCAAAAAGATGAAGGTTTATGCAGGTAGCGAACATCCGCATACCGCGCAACAGCCTAAAGCCTTTTCTATCTAAGCGTTAACGCGTTTTCTACTAAGGAATTTGTATCATGGTAGGTAAATACTATTACGGTACCGGCCGTCGCAAGAGCGCAGTTGCTCGTGTGTTCGTAGCCAAGGGTAGCGGCAATATCATAGTCAACGGCAAGCCGGTTGATTCTTACTTTCCTCGCGAAACTAGTCGCATGGTAGTACGCCAGCCTCTAGAACTGACCGCAAACCTCGAATCCTTCGACATTATGGTTAATGTTGTTGGTGGTGGTGAAACCGGCCAAGCAGGTGCGATCCGTCACGGTGTAACTCGTGCTCTGATTGAATTTGATGCAGCTCTTAAAGGCAGCCTCAAAGCAGCAGGTCTTGTTACTCGCGATGCTCGTGAAGTTGAACGTAAGAAAGTGGGTCTGCACGGCGCTCGTCGTCGCAAACAGTTCTCCAAGCGTTAATTCGCTGGTACTGCTTTCTACAAAAGCCACCCTCGGGTGGCTTTTGTGTTTTGTACTGTTTAGAAATTCTGTTGTAAAACAAATTCACTTACAAACTAGACGCGCTTACAGGTTCGGCTTTATATTGCCTTGTTATCGGGTAAATACAGCCTGTATTTGCCAAATCTAGCAAAAGAGACGACAAAACATGATTAAGGTGGGGATTGTTGGTGGTACGGGTTATACCGGAGTAGAGCTACTACGCTTGCTGGCCCGTCATTCAGGTGTGAAATTGCAAGCCGTGACTTCACGTAAAGAAGCCGGTATGAAAGTGGCCGAAATGTACCCAAGCCTGCGTGGCTGGGTTGATTTGGCTTTCTCTACGCCTGAAGAAGCCCGCCTTACCGAATGCGATGTTGTGTTCTTTGCTACCCCTAATGGCATTGCCATGCAGCAAGCACGTGAGTTGCTAGATGCTGGGGTTAAAGTGATTGATCTTGCGGCAGACTACCGTATTAAAGATCTTGCCGAATGGTCTAAATGGTATGGCCTGCAGCATGCCTCGCCAGAGTTAGTTGAAGAAGCCGTCTATGGCTTGCCAGAAATCAACCGCGCTGCAATCAAAGGCGCTCGCTTAATTGCTAATCCAGGTTGTTACCCAACCGCCGTGCAGCTTGGCTTTTTACCGCTGATTGAGGCGGGTGTGATTGATACGACTAACCTGATTGCCGATTGTAAGTCGGGAGTATCTGGCGCTGGGCGTAAAGCCGAAGTAGGCTCTTTATTTGCCGAGGCTGGGGACAATTTTAAAGCCTATGGCGTGGCTGGGCATCGGCATTTACCGGAAATTCGCCAAGGTTTAGCACGTGCAGCAGGGGCTTTGGTAGGTTTAACTTTTGTTCCGCATTTAACGCCGTTGATTCGTGGCATTCACGCTACGCTTTACGCAAAACTCACTAAAGACGTTGATCTGCAAGCCTTGTTTGAGCGGCGTTATCAAAATGAAGCCTTTGTGGATGTGTTGCCTGCTGGCTCGCATCCAGAAACACGCTCAGTACGCGGTGCAAATACCTGCCGGATCGCGGTACATCGCCCACAAGGGGGCGACACTGTGGTGGTTTTGTCTGTAATCGATAACCTTGTGAAAGGCGCTGCAGGCCAAGCCGTGCAGAATATGAATATCTTGTTCGATCTACCTGAAGGTATGGGTCTCGACATCGTTCCATTACTGCCTTAAGTGCCTATTAAACGTTTTTATCGTTTACAACGTGCGCGGCTCACCGCTGCGCCTTTGTCGCTGCAGCCGGTAATAGGTTGGCGTGGTCGCTTACTGCGTATTCTTTTCTTGCTCTGTATTAGCGCTTCGCTCTTGGGTTTGGGGGGCTATTTAGGCTTCCAATATGCCTTGAATCGTAATGCGCTTAGTGCTGCCGAAAAAATACAGCGCCTAGCCAGCCAATCTGAGCAACTGGGTGCAGTGCAGGCCAAACAGCAGTTGCTTGAGCAGCAAATAAAAGTAGGACAAGGCGAGCGCGATGGCTTGCTGCAAGCTTTGACTGCGGCACAGGGCGAGTTAGCGAGCAAGCAAGAAACCTTGGCTTTTTTTGAATCGCTATTGCAAAGCAATGATCGTAGCCGAGCAGTTAGCTTTAGCGCCTGCGAGTTGCAATCTGTTGGGGCAGGGCGTTGGCGCTATAGACTCTTATTGGTGCAGGGCATGGATCGTAGTACTGAGTTTGCTGGCCGCTTGCAAGCGAGCGTGCAATTTCAAGAGCACGGTAAACGCCAGAGCCAACAGATTGAGCCTTTAACTGTAAAGTTTAGCCATTATTTGCGACAAGAAGGCGAGCTCACTTTGCCTGTTGGCGCAGTGCCACAAGTATTTGAAGCGCATGTATTTATTGATAGCAATAAGCAGGCGATTGCCAGCTGCCAAAAGAAAGGAGGATGACCGTGTTTAAAAATAAAAAAGGCTCGACCAAAATTGATAGTCTGATCGGCCAAGGCACAACGGTGACCGGCGATATTAGTTTTACGGGTGGTTTAAGAGTTGATGGTACGGTGCTTGGCCGTGTTTCAGCGAGTGACGCTAAAAATGGTACTTTGGTCGTCAGTGAAAAAGCACGTATTGAAGGAAGCGTGCAATGCTCCCATCTTATTCATAATGGAGCAATTATTGGGCCGATAGAAGTGACTCAATACGTTGAATTACAAGCCAAGGCGCGCATTATTGGCGACTTAAGTTATAAAACATTAGAAATGCACGCTGGTGCGATGATCGAGGGCAAATTGCTGTATTTAAGCAATGGCCAGCGTGAAGAAGTCGAGCCAGCCAGCGTGGCTACGCTGAAAGATTGACCGTTACCACTAGCCATGATTGACCGCTGTGGCTTGCGCGGTAGATAATACCTTATCCTTTTAGTCAACTATTTTTTGGAGTGTCCCATGAACACTGTGACCGACATGCCAATCCCCTTTGTTTTCACTGATTCTGCTGCGGAAAAAGTGCGCGATCTGATTATCGAAGAAGGCAATCCTGATCTTAAACTGCGTGTATTTGTAACCGGCGGCGGCTGTTCTGGCTTCCAGTATGGTTTTACTTTTGACGAAATCACCAATGAAGATGATACCCCCGTTGAAAAAAACGGTGTGACTCTGCTGGTTGATCCAATGAGCTATCAATACTTAGTAGGTGCTGAGATTGATTACGTGGAAAGCCTTGAGGGCTCGCAGTTCACCATCAAAAACCCGAATGCATCGACTACCTGTGGATGTGGTTCTTCATTTTCGGTTTAAATCGCTTTGTGGCGGTGCAAAAAGGGAGGCTTGCTTCCTTTTTTTTCGTCTGTAGTTCGCTGGTTTAGGTTAAGTCATATTGGCGCTGGTGTAGTTCTGTACTCCTGACTGATAATGAGCTTACTCAACACAGGGGTTAGGCTATGTTTGAATCTGCACAGTTAGGCCATAAAGTAGATAAAGCCGTTTATAAAGAGCAAGAGCCTTTATTGCGCGAAGCGTTGCTCGCCGTGCAATATCAATTGAAAGAGCAGGCTAATTTCCCCGTGGTGATTCTATTGGGAGGCGTGCCCACTGCGGGTAAGGCAGAAACGGCTAATTTATTACTGGAGTGGCTAGACCCTCGGTTGATTGAAAGTCATGCCTTTGGGGTAAAAAGCGATGAAGAGCTTGCAAGACCTGCAATGTGGCGCTTTTGGCGAGCACTACCGCCTAAAGGCAAAATTGCGCTGATGTTTGGTGGCTGGTATGCGGGGCCAATGTGGGATTACTTGCAAGAAGCTTATTCAGGGCAGTTTGAGCACGAGGTAGAACGCATTGCGCGTTTTGAAAAAATGCTCTCCGATGAAGGCGTATTGCTGCTGAAGTTCTGGTTACACCTTCCCAAAGACGAGTTGAAAAAGCGTATTAAAAAGTTAGAAGCTGACGATCGCACCGCGTGGCGGGTAACTGAGCAAGATCGGCAATTTTTAAAGTATTACGATCAGATTATGAAGGCGCAGTTGGCGATGGTAATGCGCTCTAATTTGGCCGATGCGCCATGGCGAGTGATCGAAGGCTCCGACGCAAACTACCGCTCGCTAACGGTGGGTAAGCAAATTGAAGAAGCAATCAAGCACCATTTAGAACGTGGCACGCAAATGCAAAAGCGTGTTGAATCCGCGCCACTCCTACCCTCAATCGATGGGTTGCGATTACTAGATAAGTTAGAATTAGGCAGCAATCTAAGTAAGGCTGAATACACAAAAAAATTAGAGGATTTGCAAGGGCGCTTAAATCTATTAACCCGGCACCCCAAATTTAAACAAATGTCGGTCACGTTGGTGTTTGAAGGCATGGATGCTGCGGGTAAAGGGGGCAGTATTCGGCGCATCACTGCCGCCTTGGATGCAAGGCAGTATCGAGTAATTCCGATTGCCGCGCCTACTGAGGAAGAACGCGCTCAGCCCTATTTGTGGCGTTTTTGGCGGCATGTCCCCCAGCATGGGCGCATGACTATTTTTGATCGCTCTTGGTATGGCCGCGTATTGGTAGAGCGGGTAGAGGGCTTTGCAGCTCGGGCCGATTGGATGCGTGCGTATAACGAAATTAACGATTTTGAAGCCGAGCTAGATGCCGCGAACAGCATTGTATTGAAATTCTGGTTGGCCATTAGCAAAGAAGAGCAATTAAAGCGTTTTGAAGAGCGCGAAAAAATTGAATTTAAACGTTTTAAAATCACTGATGAAGATTGGCGTAACCGTGATAAATGGGATGAATATATCGTGGCTGCTAGCGATATGATTGATCGCACCAATACCTTAAGTGCGCCTTGGCATATGATTGGGGCCAATAATAAATATCAAGCCCGTATTCGTATTTTAGAAAAACTCTGTGAGGCTTTAGAGTCTCGCTTACAACGCAAGGATAAAAAACGATGACTTTGAGTATCGATGCAAAAGCATGCGCACAATTATTTACCGAAGCTCGCACTCACAATGCTTGGCAAGATAAGCCGGTGAGTGATGAAATCTTGCAGCAGTTATATGATTTACTAAAGTGGGCACCTACTTCAGCCAATGCAGCGCCTGCACGGTTTATTTTTGTTAAATCGCCAGAGGCAAAAGCGAAATTAAAGCCAAGCTTGAGTGAAGGCAATATTGAAAAAACCATGTCGGCACCTGTTACCGTGATCGTAGCGTATGATTTAGAGTTTTATGGACAACTCCCCACGCTGTTCCCTCAAGCAGATGCCAAAAGCTGGTTTGCTGGTAATGAAGCGGCAATAAATAGCACGGTGCAAAGAAATGGCAGTTTGCAAGGTGCTTATTTAATTATGGCGGCGCGTGCATTAGGTTTAGATTGCGGCCCAATGTCAGGTTTTGATCAAGCGAAAGTAGATGAGACATTTTTTTCCGGTAGTCAGTGGCGCGCTAATTTCTTAATTAATTTAGGCTATGGGGATAAGACTCAGCTATATCCAAGAAATCCACGTTTAGATTTTGCACAGGCTTGCCGAATTGAGTAATGCAGAAAAGTCTAACGGGGCGTGAGTGATCACGGCTTTAATTTTTTTTGATAGTTATGTAATTAAGCATTAGGAAAATAATGGCGGAATGGGGTGTTTGGAAAGCGTTGGAGCAGGCTAGGCAAAAAAAGCGCGACCTTGATCCGCTATTTGCCCGGGCAGGAATTGCGCCAGAGCTGGAAACGAATGCAAATCGTATTTGTTTGGATTTAAAGCGCTCTCCCCCTACTCCGCCTTTATTAACTGGCGATAAAACGCGTGATGCTGAAGCAATGGGCATGTATTACGACGGCTATGCTCGCCAATACGAAGAAGCCTTTTATAAGGCAGAAAACCTATTACGCTTTGCATGGGTGCCAGAAGCTGCGCCAATTGGGGCTGCCATCACCGAGGAAATCACACGGTTACGCAATCAACTCAAAAACGAGCAGGGTAAGACGCCAGATTTCTCCATGATGGAAAAACTGCTGTTTCATTATGTTCGCCTAGACCACCCTGAATTAGCGCTAGCGCCTGATTTATTGTCTAATCGCCGTCGTGAGTTGACCGATGTGGCCGGCTACCCTTTGTTGGTTGAGCATGCGCATGGCGAATCGCAAAACGATAGCGTGCCTCCCTTGCTAAGCGAAGCCTTTCGAGTGCAGTTAAGCGAGCATATGCAACGCTACCTTGCTTCTCCTTGGCTGCATTGCCCGTTGATTTCACAGTGGTATATCACGCTGGCATTGGATACGGGGCTAGCACGTAAAAAACATGATGCATTAGATGATCAACTGACCGCGTCTTTATTGAAGCGTCGTTGGCCTTCTTTATCTAATTGGCTGCCAAATTTTGAATTTGCAGACCAGTGTTGGTATATAGGTTTGGCCCTGTTGGCTTTGATCACTTTATTTATGGAGCGGTGGTGGGCGGCTGCACCCTTAGTCATTTGGCTGCAATTATCACGCGGGGCGCATCAGCGGGAAAGAAAAGAAGTAGAAGACCGGCGCGCTTTTTATCTAGGCCAAGCACAACAGCTTAAAAGAACGCGTGATCGCTTTGCTGTTGGGCAGGTTTCCTTAGAAAAGCTCGCTTTTCAATTGCGGCACTGGGATGAAAAAGGCGAGTATTTTGAGCCTCAGCTCTTCGATTTATTAGCCTTACATCAGCATCAATGATGATCATGCTGACATTTTTATAGAACGATCGTACAATAATGGCACAGATTCCCCTTGGATTATGCCGTGTACGCTCAGCGCAAGATTATCCATATTGATTGCGATTGCTTTTACGCTGCAGTAGAAATGCGTGATCAGCCAGCTTTGCGCGATGTGCCGCTGGCTATTGGTGGGGCGGCCGATCGGCGTGGTGTGATTGCAACGTGTAACTATCCAGCACGTAAGTTTGGCGTGCATTCGGCGATGTCAACTTATCGGGCGCAGCAAGCCTGCCCAAATCTAGTTTTGCTTCCTCCTGATTTCCCCCGCTACCGTGCCGCATCGCAGGCCATGCGAAGTATCTTTGCGGATTACACCGATAGAATCGAGCCTTTGTCTTTAGATGAAGCCTACTTAGATGTAACGGGCCTATCGTACTGTCAAGGCAGCGCTTCTAGAATGGCACTAGAGATTCGTGAGCGTATTGCCGCCGAAGTGGGCATTACCGCCAGCGCAGGGATAGCGCCTAATAAACTGTTGGCTAAAATTGCCAGCGATTGGCACAAGCCCAACGGCCAGTTTGTGATCCGCCCTCAAGATATTGATGCTTTTATTCTGAGCCTGCCGCTAAAAAAATTATGGGGCGTTGGCAAAGTAACCGCTGCTCGATTGGCAAGGCAGGGCGCACACTGCTGTGCCGATTTACAGGCTTGGCCATTAGAGCGATTACTGCGTGAGTTTGGTAAATTTGGTAGCCAGCTATTTGAGCAGTGCCGAGGCGTTGATCTGCGCCAAGTTGCTGCGGATGAGCGGCGAAAATCGCTTTCTGTAGAAAACACGTTTAATCATGATCTGCCTGATTTAGCGGCCTGCTACCAAGCTTTACCCGCTTTAGTGAGCGATTGGCAGCTGCGTATGCAGCGTGCCAGTGGCGATCGCCAGCATAAGGCCTTTGTAAAAATAAAATTTAATGATTTTAGCCAAACCACGGTCGAGTGCGTTTGCCCGCATCCTTCGATAGAAACATTTGGGCTGTTGTTGGCTGAGGGTTTTCAGCGGGGTAAAAAGCCAGTGCGCCTACTGGGGGTTGGGGCAAGATTTGAGGAGGCAAGGTTGCAGCCAGAGCAGCTTTGTCTGTGGCCTTAGCTGGGTGGGTGGATGTTATAAAAGGAAAGGCCGCGAAGAAAATCACTTTTCTGCGCGGCCTATTGTACGGTAGAGGGGAGCTTACTTACTTAGCGCCAGAGCTTTTTGTTTTTCTAGCATTTTTTGTTTGATGTCAGAAATAGAAGCCAGTGCGGCTTTTTCGCCTTCTAAAATGGCCACGTTTTTCTGATCAAAGTCTGCTGGACCAATTTTTCCGACTTTAGGGCGCAGGATCACGTCGGCGCGGATCATTTCTTGCTCGCCTAGTTTCTGCCCCATAATCATTACGGCTTGATTGACGATGCCAAGCATATTACTGGGCGTGTTTTTACCGTTAGCTTTTGATGAGATATCGACGGCAATAATAAAATCCGCCCCAAGTTCTTTAGCGGCATCAACCGGTACGGGGCTAATGACGCCTCCATCTACATAGCGTCGCCCGCTGATCATCACTGGTTCAAATACGCCTGGAATGCTGGATGATGCGCGCACCGCCTGCCCCGTATTACCGCGTGCAAAAGAAATCCGTGTACCGGTATCTAGTTCTGTAGCGACCGCTGCAAAGGGTTTGTTGAGCTTATCCAAGGGGCGATTATCGACTAACTTATTAACGTAATCTTGTAGTTTCTGCCCTTTAACTAAGCCGCCTGAAAGCAGGCTGATATCGCGGATTTGTGATTCATCTAGGCCAAAAGCGCGCTCTTGCAGGGTAAAGCCATCCATGCCTGATGCGTAAAGGGCGCCAACCACGCTACCCGCGCTGGTGCCCGAAACCACGTCTGGCACAATACCGTTGGCTTCTAGCATTTTAATTACGCCAATATGGGCAAAGCCTTTGGCGGCTCCTCCCCCAAGTGCCAGGCCAATTTTTAGTTTGGGTAAGGGTTTGGGGACAGGGGGAGGGTTGGTCGTGCAAGCTGCCAAAAAGCTCAGTGTGATCAGGCTGGTTAGTAACTTCTTCATGCAACTTTCTCCAGGGCGATGACGTAGGCAGTTTGCCCGTCGCAGCGCCACTTCACATCATATTGGTAAAGCCTTACGCCATAGATGCGCTCTGCATCATTGGCGTAGGCTGGGCGTGGGTCTTGTTTTAAAACGTCTTCAATGAGCGCACGTAGCTCTGGTTTTAAGCGGGATTCGGCTTCAGGGCTAAATACCACCGCCAGCTCTGGCGGTGGGCTGCCTGCAAAGCCGCCACGCGCAGTGGGAATACTTTCTGCGTAAGGGATATAGGGCTTGATATCTAAGATGGGCGTGCCATCGACTAAATCAATCCCTTTAAATGTCAGGGTAACGCCAGAATCTGTGTCAATTTTAATCAGCTCAACTAAAGATAAGCCAATTGGGTTGGGTCGAAACGGTGAGCGGCTGGCAAAAACGCCGATCCGCGTATTGCCACCCAGCCGTGGTGGGCGGACCGTTGGTTTCCAATCGCTGGCGCTTTGGTGAAATACAAAAGTAAGCCAGACGTGCGAAAACGCTTCTAAGCCTCGCACCGCTTCGGCTCGGTTATAGGGGGAAAGTAGCTTGAGTACACCCTGCGCATGAGGAGCTAGGCTGGGCTGGCGCGGAATGCCAAATTTATCTGCAAAGGGAGTTGCTAGATAGCCGATGGGCTGAAAGTTCAAAGCACTCACGCAGGTGTTCCGAATAATTAAAAAAAAAGCGGGGCTAAAGCCCCGCTAGATTATATGTGAATTAACTTCTGACTTTACAGATTATGTACCAAGATTACGCCGATCATGACTGGTGCAACCACGGCACAAATACCACGGAAAGCTGGAATCCAGCGTCCGCCACCATTGCTGAGCAATTCGCTATGAATGCGAGGCCAGATGATCCAGCCTGCAAAAATGGCAACCAAGATACCGCCTGCAGGCATCATGATATTAGATGTTGCGTAATCCATTAGGTCAAAGGCCGTTTTACCAAATAGTTTGGTTTCTGCCATCGGGCCAAAGGATAGTGCTGCTGGAATACTGGCGATAAAAACAGCAGCAGTAGTGATATAGGCCGCGCGGCGACGCTCCCAGCCAAACTCATCAATAAAGTAGCTGACAATAGGTTCAACAATGGATACTGATGAAGTCAGCGCGGCAAATAACAGCAGTAAGAAGAAGGCAATCGCCCATGCTTGGCCAAATGGCATTTGTGCAAAAATAGCGGGCATGGTGATAAAAGTCAGCCCTGGGCCAGCGGCTGGATCAACCCCAAATGCAAATACCGCAGGCAAGACCATAAGGCCTGCCAGTACGCTGGCTAAGGTGGCTAAGATAGAAATCCATAGCGTTGCACCAGCCAAGTTAGTGTCTTTATCTACATAAGAGCCGTAAGAGATAATAATCCCCATGCCCAGTGATAAGGAAAAGAACGCCAGCCCAAGTGCATCTACCACCATGGCAGAAGTCAGCTTGCTAAAGTCTGGTGTAATAAAGTAGCGAACACCTTCCCATGCACCAGGCAAGGTAAGCGAGCGGGCAATCAGCACCAGCATCAGGATAAACAGCGCTGGCATCAGTACCTTGCTCATGCGCTCAATGCCTTTTTGTACTCCGCCTAAAACAACGGCAACGGTTACCCCTAAAAATAGTGCTGTATAAAAGAGCGAGCTGGCAGGGTCAGCAATAAATTTGCTGAAGGCAGAACTTAGTTCTGTGGTGTTATGCCCAAGTGCTTCACCGGTAATTGATTTACCAATGTAAGCAATCACCCAGCCACCAACCACGCTGTAGTAAGCCATCACAATAAAAATACAAAGCACGGATAAACGTCCGGCCCACGGCCATAAGCCGCCTTTTAAATCACGAAATGCCGTGGTTGCAGAGCGGTTGGCGGCGCGGCCAATCACCATTTCTGCTAGCAGGAGGGTAATACCAACGGTGAATACGCAGGCTAAGTAGGCGAGTAGAAACACGCCACCGCCATTTTTACCTGCTACATAGGGAAACTTCCAGATGGCACCAAGGCCAACGGCAGAGCCGGAGGCGGCCAGAATAAAGCCGAGGCGTGAGCCCCAATTTGCACGAGACATAGATCATTTTCCGAAATGGGTACTGCTGAAAAAAAGGACATATGAATACCCCGTCATTTTTTTGAAAGACAGATTTCGAAAAGATTGCATCAATAAGCGGATTTGCTGAATGGCTATCTTTATAAATCAATAAAGGCTTGTGGCTTTTTATGATTAAAGTGGGTAACTGCATATTAAGCCTGACTCGATATTTTTTATCCTCATTGAATAGTTACTTGACTTGTATTTTTTGTTTGTGATTTTTTTAATTGTGACTAATTGTAATTGCTGCGGGCAGAACGAAGCTCAAGCCTGCCTGAGATCGTGAAAAGGCGTGAATCTAGTGTGTTTGACTTGCCAAGGTAGGAACAAGACGCGACACTAGCCGCTCTTTTGTGAGGTAACCATGTCTTTTTATTTCCGCCCTGATAATGTTCCTGAACTCGATGGTTTAAGCCGCTGGGAGCAGCGTGTTTTGTTGCGCGGTACATTTTTAAAAGAGCGTGCGATGTCTACGCTGGTTTTATTGGTGTTAGTCATTGGGAGCGTACAGTTTTTGATTAACCCACTTTTGGCGTCGATCTGGCCCAATTTTCAAAGCAATAGTATGGCTTATGGTGGCGTGCTGGTGGTATGGCTACTGCTGTTGATGTGGTTGCGTGATGTAGTGATGATGAACGTGCTACGCCCGAAAATTGCTATTAAACGTGCTGAGAAAATGAATGCGGCTACTACTGAGTCTGCTTAGTTTTAGTTATGCCTGTTCGGTGCAATCTGCCACCATTGCCGTGGATGTCGGCCATTATTTGGCCGCACCCGGCGCAATAAGTGCTTATGGTGTGGGCGAATTCAGCTATAACCTAGCGCTAGCCCGTAGTGTACAAAGCACGCTGCAGGCGGCTGGGCATCAGGTTAATCTGATTAATGGCGATGGGCAGATGCGTGAATTACGTGCGCGCGTGCAAGCGGCGGTAGGGGCAGATTTACTGATATCCATCCATCATGATTCTGTGCAGCCGCAGTATCTTCAGTTATGGGATGTGGCGGGTAAAAGCCAGCGTTATGCCGATCAGTTTAGTGGGTATTCTTTATTTGTGCATTCGCAGAGTGCCCAGTTTGGCCGCTCACTGACTTGTGCGCAGGCAATGTCGCAATCTTTACAGGCTAAGGGCTTTAAGCCAACAAATCATCATGCTCCTGGTGTCGCTGGTGAAGATCGCGTTCAGCTTGATCCGCGGCTTGGTATTTATGATGCTGATTTTGTGGTAGTTCGCTTGGGGAAAACGCCTGCTATTTTATTTGAAGCGGGTGTGATCGTGAACCGTGCAGAAGCGCTGACTTTGCAAGAGCCTGCTACCCAAGCTCAGATGGCCGCAGCTATTTTGAATAGCCTTTCCTGCCTAGAGTAACTAATTTACGAAATGTGTGAGCAAGGTTGGCACACAAGCAGGTCTATCGTCTAAAATCCCTTTTTTGTTTTTAAATGAACCCGGTTGCCGCCATGCGCACGTCACAACTTTATTTTTCGACTTTAAAAGAAGCGCCTTCCGAGGCCGAGCTCATCTCGCATAAGCTCATGCTGCGAGCTGGTTTAATCAAGCGCCTTGGTTCTGGCCTCTATACATGGATGCCGCTGGGCCTGCGCGTGCTGCGTAAAGTTGAAGCCGTGATCCGCGATGAAATGAATAAAGCGGGCGCGCAAGAGTTGCTAATGCCTGCGGTGCAGCCCGCTGAGCTGTGGCAAGAAACGGGCCGCTGGGATGTGTTCGGCCCGCAAATGCTGAAAATAACTGATCGACATGAGCGTCAGTTCTGTTTTGGCCCAACTCACGAAGAAGTCATTACCGATATCGCCCGCTCAGAATTGCGCAGCTATAAGCAATTGCCAGTGAGCTTTTATCAGGTTCAGACCAAATTCCGTGATGAAATCCGCCCGCGCTTTGGCGTGATGCGCGCACGCGAATTCACCATGAAAGATGCTTATTCTTTTCATGCTACTCATGAGTCACTGCAAGAAACTTACGGCGTGATGTATCAGAGCTACTCAAAAATCTTTACGCGTCTAGGTTTGAAGTTCCGTGCTGTTGCGGCAGACACCGGCGCAATTGGCGGCTCCGGCAGCCATGAGTTTCATGTGCTGGCCGATGCCGGTGAAGATTTGCTCGCTTATTGTCCAGATTCTGATTACGCCGCGAATACTGAGCTGGCAGAAGCATTTGCACCTGCGGCACCTCGTGCGGCGGCGCTTGAAGCCATGCGTGATGTAGATACTCCAAAGCAAACCTCATGCGAAGCGGTTGCGGCGCTGCTCGATATCAGTATCGAGCGCACAGTGAAGTTGCTGGCGCTGATGACCGCCACTCAAGAGTTGGTGATTGCCTTGTTGCGCGGTGATCACAGCTTAAATGAAGTGAAGCTGGGTAAGGTTGAAGGCATGGCGGATTTCCGTTTTGCTACTGATGAAGAAATCCGTGCTGCCTTTAATTGCCCACCGGGATTCCTTGGGCCTGTCGGCATTCCAGCTGGCGTACGTGTGATCACAGACCGTACCGTTGCCGCAATGAGTGATTTCGTTTGTGGCGCAAATAAGCCGAAGTTCCACTTGGCAGGCGTTAACTTTGGCCGTGATCTGCCAGAGCCAACTATCGTTGCCGATATTCGTAATGTCGTAAATGGCGATGCAAGCCCGGATGGCAAAGGCACACTAGAAATCTGCCGTGGTATCGAAGTAGGGCATATCTTCCAACTGCGCAGCACTTACACAGAAAAGATGAAGTGCCAGTTTACCGATGCCGATGGCACTCTAAAAAACATGGAAATGGGCTGCTATGGTATTGGCGTATCGCGCATCGTTGCCGCTGCCATTGAGCAAAACCATGACGAGCGCGGTATTAAATACCCAGCAGCGATCGCACCATTTACCGTCGCGATTGTACCTATGGGCTATCACCGTTCAGGAACCATCAAAGCTGCGGCCGATACGCTGTATGCCGAGTTTGTTGCTGCAGGCGTTGATGTCTTGCTCGATGACAGAAACGAGCGTCCGGGCTCGATGTTTGCCGATATGGAATTAATCGGCATTCCGCATCGCATCACCATTGGTGAAAAAGGCTTGGCTGAAGGCATGGTCGAATACATCGCCCGTGCCGGTGGCGAGATGGAGAAAATCGCTCTAGCCGATGTGGTCCGTGTTCTAAGCGAAAAGTAAGGATGTAGCTAATAAGAAAAGGCGCTGTATATATACAGCGCCTTTTTTGTATCTATCGCATGGAGAAGGGCAGGGCAGCCGCATAGTTTGTATATTTCTTGGCTCTTTCATGCGTGGTGCTGCCATTTTTGTTGATTTAAGCGCCATCTGTGGAAGAGGTGTGTTGATGTGAGCAAGAAAACCAACAAATTAGTAACCTATAAAATCATATACTTACGGCATTACTACAATTTCATTGCGCGGTAGTGGTTGACCTCACAGGCTTCAACCCGTATATTTCGGCCTCTCGCTGCAGCACACACAGCAACACGGTGTTCTAGCCGCAGCGAATGATCTTTAAAAAAATACAGTCGATGAGTGTGAGTGCTTGATTCGGAAGCGAAACAAGTGCTTACATGAGTAAAGAGTGGCCAGCAATGGTTGCTCTGAATAAAGTAAGCCAGTAAGTACTAGCTTA
>JBDKJX010000005.1:0-108765 GCA_039796405.1 Pseudomonadota bacterium | reverse complement strand
CAATGGCTTTGGATTTACAATAACGAGCGCCCGCATATGGGATTGGGCGGCATCACCCCGAAACAAAAACTGGCATTACATGCCTAGCCTCTACTTCTAAGTGAGCTTAAAAATGGGGGGATTACCCGAGCGCCTAAATCCATATCCGCGCCAAGACGTTTCACCAGTGCATCAAAGCCTTTAACATCATCATTCCGTAATTGCTGTAACACCTCAGCCAAAATACCCGGCTCATTGCGGTGTAAAAAGTAGAACCATAAGGCCGAATGGCTATAAAAATCCCAACCATCGCTATAGCTAGAACGCATAATTTGCGCTGGCGTTTGATAACTGGCTGGCCAGTTGCTAGCCACATCCTCTACCACATGCCCACGTACTTTAATGCCCTCACGCGAGGTGCTCCACGCCATAAATTCGGCAAAGCCTTCGTCATACCAAGGCAAACGGCGGCTATCACGGGAAAACTCACCCGTGCCCCACATGCCTGGCTGAATAAAACGCCCAGATAAATAATGCACGTATTCGTGGCGAACCAACTCTTCTAAAGACAAGGCGCTTTCTTCACTGGTGCGCTGGTAGGTGTAAAAGGTGGCACCGTTTTCAATATAAATGCCGCCGTTATCGGTAGACAAACCATTGAGCAAGCCTTGGAAGCTGCCGTAATCAGCCTTTGTGCCATACACCACCATACGTAAACGTGGGTTCGGATCATTTTTAACCGGCTCGCTTACTCCGCTTACGCGTTTTAACTGCGCCTCGACCTGCTTCATAGCGTAGTAAAGTGGCTCAACCTCATCACGGCTCAGCGGTGTTTCAAACACCAAATTGCCGTTATCAAACTGCCAGCGATTCGGAAACAGCTTGGTTTTTAGCTCGGCTTCGACATTACAAAGGTTGTAGCGATCGCAAGGCACCTTGGCGATTGTCTTCAGCGCGTATACCGCCTCAGCCCACACCGCCGAGAATCGTTCCGCATTGAGGTATAAGACCACAGCAGGCTCGGCCAGCGGCTTGGTTTTGGGGTAAAGCATAAAGCGCCCAGTTTCACGCAGCGTATTTAAAAACATCTGCTCGTCTTCAAACGCCCCACGGCCTTGGCGTAATAAAGAGGCAAGGCTGCTGACTAGGCCATCGAGCTGGCCTGCCGCAACTTGATCAGCAAATCCACTCTGCCCATGCAAATTAAACAAAGTGGTTTGCATTGGGTGCAGCGCATAGCGGGCATAGCTTTGCTTAAATTGACGCTGGTAATGGGCAAAAAAAGTTGTTAGCAAAGGTAGGGAGAATTCTGAATCACGCACAGAATCGGCCAGAATCATGGTTTCGCTAATGCTGAGCCTTGCATCATTCTGACGCTTCCAAGCTTCGCCAGATTGTGAAGCCTCTTCTGTTTGATTCAGCCACAGCGCTGGATTCTCTGCCAGTGTACTAACGACTTGCATTACCGGCTGATCAACTGCACGGCCATAAGCGCCCACTTCCTGTGCATGGCTATACTGCGTGTAATAGCCCGCCTTCAGAAAAGTTGCCAGCGGCCACAAACCATCTGCCTTACCTGGTTGCCAGCGCTGGGCACGCAAACGCGCCTCCTGCGCCACCGCCTGCATGTTACTTGCTGACAGCAAAGCATAGTTCGCTGCATTAGCTTCAAACAGGCTATTCACACAGCTACCTTTCAAGGTTGCCACATACTGTGCAAGGTCTGCGCCCGATAAAGTAAATAAGCGCTTCTGATCACACTCGGCATACACGGGCACGGGCAGTGCGGATACCCCTGCTGCTCGGCCTGGAGCCCCCACAGGTGACGCAGTTTCTTTCTCCTGACGCGGAGGTAAGCCATAAGGATGCTGAGGCGGATCAAGCAGCACCGGCGCATGTTCTGACTGCTCCTGTGGCCGCCCCGCAGGTGACGGACTAACCGCTACGCTGCTTTGCTCGCCTTCAGTTGTTACACATGCAACCAAAGCACTCGTAAAAACCATTGCCAGCAAAATCAATTGTTTAGATCGCTTATTTCTTAACCATCTTAAGTGCATCAGTTAGTTCCTGTTAGCCAATAAAAATTAGCACATTATAATATACTTATATGTTATATAAATAAAGAAACAATGTCATAAAAAAGCAACAACACTCAATATAAAACTTAATCAAAAAAAACAAAATAAGTAAGCTAAAAAAATCACCAGTAATTTTAAATAAAAGTCGTTAGATTTTACTCAGCTGCACACTCAATAAACGTACTTCGCCATAAGGCACGAGCAACCATTGCCCACTATCGTCCTCATCCAGATACAGACTATCAAACGGCCCAAGTACAAATTGCAGCTCGCCCTGCTGGCACAATAAAGATTCGCCCGCAGCCAAAAATAATAACCGCCCTTCACCATGAAGCACTTGGGTTTCAGGCTGGCTAAATCGCTGCTGGCTTAGCTGCTGCGTGTAGCAAGCGCGCCGTGTCATCACATTAAAATCCAGCACCTCACCTTGCAGCAGGCTGGCAACAATCGGCTCTTCCCCAGTAAAGCGCAGCACCTCATCCTGCGGGGTAAGATGAAAAGCATCCCCACCATTGATCTCTATCGCAATGCCAGCACCGGCCAAAATCGCCAAGCTTCTATCTACCCCACTAAAATCAGAAAAGCCCCCGCTCTGCCCCACCTTGGCCATGCTGATCCGCCAATCAAAATCGGTAATCCCAGCCCCAGCCGGTGACACGGCAATCTGATAAGTCTGCCCTGCGCCGTTTTTCCAAGGCTGTGCGGCCAAATCATCTTTCCTTAAAACATGCGCCATACTTGGACTATCCCTCAAAAAAACTGACAATTTACTGACATAATGTTAAATTATAATAATAGAAGCTGTACGCCTTACTCCTACATTTGATTTAACACACAGAGTCACCTAAGCGAGCCTTCGCCACTCCGATGCACTGCCAAAACTGCGGCGCTTGCTGCGCTCACTTTCGTGTGTCTTTCTACTGGGGGGAAACCGATGCCGCCCCACAGGGTAATGTTCCCGCCGCACTCACCATCCCCATCTCCCCCCACTATGTTGCCATGCGCGGCAGCACCAGCAAACCTTGCCGCTGTATCGCCCTTGCTGGGCAAGTCGGTGAAAGTGTCAGCTGCGAAATTTATGCAAACCGTTCCAGTACTTGTAAAGAAGTCATGGAGGGAGACGAGCAGTGTAATAAGGCGAGAATGGCGCATGGGATGGAGAAAATAGAAAATGGGCTGGAGATGAGCAATTAGCCATTTGCTAAGTGAGTTAAAGATGAAATGAAATCAAAAAATTTAATTCAGAATAAACACCTGTTGCATCATGCTTTAAAGCGCAATAGCTGTAAGCTGAAGTTTAAATATTTTTTAAAAGTACACCCCCTAGGGATTGGATGAACTATTACCCATAGTCCATCCAATCCTAAAACCTCTTATTATGCCAAATACAAAAAAACTTTCTTTCGACACAAGAAAGTTATAAAATGGTTTACTAATAAAATAATTCAAAACAACATCACAAATTATCTTACATGGAGCAATCATGGAATTTACTGAAAAATTAAGTGCTCTCAGTGCAAAAATACGTAATCAATCCTCAGTAATCAAAACGGAAGAAGCGACAAAGACAGCATTTGTCATGCCATTTATTCATTCTGTTCTTGGCTATGATGTTTTTGATCCTAGCGAAGTCATCCCCGAATACGTTTGTGATATAGGAACAAAAAAAGGGGAAAAAATTGACTATGCAGTTCTAAAAAATGGCGAAATACAAATAATTATTGAATGTAAAAAAATTGATGAGCCACTTAATATTAATCATGCCGCACAGCTGTTCCGGTATTTCCATGTGACAAATGCAAGAATTTCTATTCTAACAAATGGGCAAATTTACAAATTTTTTACAGATTTAGATGCTCCTAACAAAATGGATGAAAAGCCATTTTTAGAAATTGATCTTCTTAATATCGATGAAAACATCATATCTGAATTAGAAAAAATAACGAAAAACGCCTTTGACATTGAATCAATAATCAGTTCAGCAGGTGAATTAAAATACGTCAGTCAAATAAAGAAAATAATTACCAATCAGTTCAATGAGCCAGATGAAATTTTTGTTAAATTTTTCGCATCACAGGTATACGAAGGTATTTTAACTCAAAAAGTCAAAGATCAATTTAACATATTAACGCGTAAAGCGTTATCTCAGTATCTTAACGATCAAATCAACGATCGCTTAAAATTAGCAATTAGTGGAACAGTAATACCAGGAATTTTTGAAGCGCCTATACAGAAAGAAGAAATTGAATTAAAGAAAAGCACTACTGAAGACCTTATCGTAACGACTCAAGATGAGTTAGAAGGTTTTCACATCGTAAAAGCAATAATTAGGACAATTGTTGATTCAAAACGCATTGTAGCAAGAGATACTCAAAGCTATTTCGGCATTTTGCTTGATGATAATAATCGTAAACCAATTTGCCGATTGCACTTCAATAGAACTCAGAAGTATATAGGAATATTTGACACTGAAAAAACAGAAATACGTCATGCAATTTCATCAATAGATCAAATTTATGACTTTTCTGAAAAAATAAAAAACACAGTTAGCGCCTATGAGCTGTAGCCGATAATATATACATGATTCCAAAGCATTAATAAGAATGCTTTGGAATCTAGCAAAAATTGCAATTATATTTTTTTCATAAACGTATTAAGATCAAAAAAAATTATAACAAGACATTCTCCCTCACTCGCTGCATCATTCACCCTCACAACCATCAGCTCCATCATCATGAAAATCATCCACACCTCAGACTGGCATCTAGGCCAACATTTTATGGGCAAGACACGCCAGGCGGAGCATCAGGCTTTTTTAAACTGGCTAGTTGACACGGCGCTTGAACACAATGCTGACGCTATTCTGGTGGCAGGGGATATTTTTGATACAGGCTCGCCCCCCAGTTACGCAAGGGAGCTTTACAACCATTTTATTGTTGCCCTCCAAAAAACCGGTACAAAGCTGATTTTACTGGGCGGCAATCATGACTCGGTTGCTACTTTAAGTGAAAGTAAATCGCTGCTGGCCCAGCTAAATACAACGGTGATTGCCGGAGTAAGCGATGAGTTAGCTGAGCAAGTGCTAGTGCTGGAACAAAAAGATGGCACGCCAGGGGCGATTATTTGTGCGATTCCGTTTATCCGGCCAAGAGATGTGCAGCAAAGCCTAGCAGGGCAAACTGCTGAGGAAAAACAACGCTCATTGCAAGATGGCATCTTTAAGCACTACCAAACCCTGTATCAACTGGCCTTAGCCAAACGCGATGAATATGCGCAAGATCATTTACCAATAATCGCCACCGGCCACCTCACCACCGTAGGGGCCAGCGCCAGCGAATCGGTTAGAGAGATTTACGTTGGCGCGCTGGAAGCATTCCCCACCAGTGCCTTTCCGCCTGCTGACTATATTGCTCTGGGGCATATTCATCGCCCACAAAAAGTGGGTGGCTTTGAGCATATCCGCTATTGCGGCTCGCCGATTCCACTCAGCTTTGACGAGGCGAAGCAAACTAAAGAAGTGCTGCTCATCACGTTAAACCACACAGGCCTGCAAACGATCACCCAGCTGCCGGTGCCACGCTTTCAGGCGCTGACCACCTTGCGCGGTAACCTTGCCGAGTTGGAAATGGCCATCAGTGAAATCACTGCCAAGCATACGGTCTGGCTGGAAGTGCTCGTTAGCCAAGACGATTACCTCAGCGATTTACCCAGCCGTATTCAAGCCATGATTGGCGATAAAGCCATCGAAGTACTGCGTATCCGTAAGGAGCGTAATACGGCAGCAAGCTGGCAGCTAGGCCACACAGAAACACTGGCAGAACTCAGCCCCGCCGATGTATTTAGCCAACGCATCGCCAGCGAAGAGCTAGAGCCCAGCTTACAAAAACAGCTAGAAGGGCTATATACACAAATTGTTTCTGGCTTACAGGAAGCCAAGTCATGAAACTGCTGACGCTACGCTTAAAAAACATTAATTCACTCAAGGGCGAGTGGAAGATCGACTTTACTGCTGCGCCGTTTAAAGACAACGGCCTATTTGCGATTACCGGCCCCACCGGCGCGGGTAAAACCACGCTGCTGGATGCAATTTGCCTAGCGCTGTATCACCAAACACCACGAATGAGCAGCATCTCGGCCAGCAGTAATGAGCTGATGACCCGCCACACCGCCGATTGCTTGGCCGAAGTTGAGTTTGAAGTCAAAGGCGCACGCTACCGTGCCTTCTGGAGCCAGCGCCGCGCACGCAATCTGCCAAATGGCGCATTGCAAGCGCCTAAAGTAGAGCTGGCAGATGCCACAGGGCAAATCCTCAGCGATAAAATCAATGAAAAGCTCAGGCTGACTGAAACCCTGACTGGGCTGGATTTTGGCCGTTTTACAAAATCTATGCTGCTGGCGCAGGGCGGGTTTGCTGCGTTTTTAAATGCCGATGCCAATGAGCGCGCCGAGCTGTTAGAAGAACTAACCGGCACCGATATTTACGGCCATATTTCACAAAGTGTATTTGAGCAGTGCAAAAACAGTAAGCAGGAACTCGATCAACTTAAAGCCAAAGCATCTGGTGTAGAGCTGATGAGCGAGGAGCAAAAAAGCAGCTTGCAAACTCAGCTCAGCGAGCTGGCAGGCCACGAGGCCACGCTTAAAGCACAGCAGCTCAATAGCCAAAATAATAAGCAATGGTGTGAGGCGCTAAGCCTTGCCAAACGCCAGCTGCAGGATGCGCAAAATCAGCAGCAACAGGCTAATACAGAGCTAAAAAGTAAGCAGGCCGAGCTAGCGCAACTTGCCAGCAGCGAGCCCGCTGAAAAGCTACAAGCACCTTGGTCAGCCCTTGAAAATGCCCAAGTTGCCAACAAAGAAATCCAAGCAGAGCTGGCCGCATTGGCGCAGCAGCAAAATGAAACCCAGCAGCTACACAGCAAAAAACGCTGGCAAGCACACCAAATCGCCAGCCAAATAGCGAGCACTAAGCAACAACAACTGCATACATCCGAAGCGGCCCAAAACGCCCTACTGCAAGCCCAGCAGCCAGCTTTTGCCAAGCTGGGTGAAAAACTCAGTGGCTGGCGCATGGCGTTCAGTAGCTTAGCCAGCTTGAATAGCGATATTCAAGGCTTGCAAGCCGAACTAGGCCAATTGGCCAACTGCCCACTCGCCGCAGCGGTAAAACAGCAGCAGGCGCAAGTGAGCAGCAGCCACACCCATTACCAAAGCACCAAGGCCACGGAACAAACACTGCTCAATGCATTGCAACAAACACTAGCAGGTAAGGACGAAGCCCACATTTGGGCCGATTGGCAAACGCTGTTAGCACGCGGGGTAGAGTTAAACAAACTAGAGGAGCTGAGTAAAACGCGTCAGCAAAGTGCTGCTCAAGCGAGCGATTTGCAACAGCAGCTGCACGACTCCCAGCAAGCATTTGCCAGTAAAGATCAGGACTTAGCCGCGCTTAGAGTTCAGTTTTCAAGTTGCAAGCAGCAGGTCAATGACAAGCAAAAGCTGCTAGAGCAAGAGCGGCGGATTACTGATCTAGAAGCGCATCGTCAGCAATTACAGCCCGACACCGCCTGCCCGCTCTGCGGATCGCTTGAGCACCCAGCGATTGCGGCCTACCAAGCGCTAAATGTTTCCGCCACCGAGGCAGAGCTGGCCAATAAGCTACTCGAGCTAGAAAGCCTTACCGAGCAGGGCAATGCACTTAGAAAAGAGCATGATCACTTAGATAACGTGATTAAGGGCCAGCAAACGCAGCTGCAATTACTGCAAACCCAGATGGCAGCTCAAGAACAAGCTTGGCAAACGCTGGCCCAGCAAGGCGATTTAGCCCAGCTCAGGCAGCAGCACGATGCAGCGATTCTTGCCACGCAAGCCACTCTAGACCAGCTTAGCAGCAGCAAAACCGCCTTAGATGCCGCCAAAACCGCTCGCCATGCCGCAGAAAAAGCTTGGGCAGAATGCACACAAGCACTGACGCTTGCCGAACAAAAACTAAGCAGTGCCCTACAACAGCGCCAAGATTTAGAAACAAGGCTCAGTAAACTTAGCGAGCAGCACCTCACCCAAGCCGAGGCGCTGCGCCTGTCTTTACCTGAGCAAATCCTTCCTGCCAACAGCAGCATGTGGCTAGCCGAGCGCGAGGCCGAGTGGCATAGTTGGCAAGCATCGCAGCAAACCTTACAAGAGCTAGCCCAAACTATTTATATCCAAGGTGAAGAAAACCGCGCGGCAATCGAGCAAGCAGCACACTGGCAACAGCAAGCCGCAGGCACAATTGGAGAGCCACTGCATTCAAGCCAGCCAGAGCGCGATCTGGCCGCCTGCAGCCAACAAATTAGCCAGCTGCAAAATCAACAAAATCAGCAGGCAGGCACCGCGCAAGCCCTACAAAAACGCGCGGCAGATCATGCCACGGTGCTGAACATCGCCGCCGATCGCTGGACTAACGCGCTGGCCGCCAGCCCATTTGCCAACGATGCCGCCTTTATAGCTGCAAGGCTAAACGAGGCACAGCGATCGGCATTCATAGCGCTAAAGCAGCGGCTGGATACCGCAAAGATTCAGGCCGATGCCCTGCTCGCTCAAGCCCAGCAAGCCGAGCAGCTATTACAAGCAGCGCAAAAAACCACCCAAAGCTTAGCCGAGCTAGAGCAAGAGCTAGCCCAGCTTGCTGCCGCCATCAGCCAGAGCAACCAGCAGCAGGGCGAGATTCGTGGTGCACTCAGCAGTGATGAGGCCAGAAAAATGGGCCAAGTGGCCTTATTAGATCAAATCAATAGCAAGACACTGGATTACGATCTTTGGCAGCATCTAAACAGCCTAATCGGCTCGGCAGATGGAGCCAAATATCGCAAATTTGCACAGGGCTTAACACTAGAGCATTTAATCCAACTGGCGAATCGTCAGCTAGAGCGCCTGCATGGCCGCTACCAGCTGATACGCAAAAGCAGCGGCGAGCTAGAGCTGGGGATTATCGATACTTGGCAGGGTGATGTGGCGCGAGACACCAGAACTCTCTCCGGAGGAGAAAGCTTTTTAGTCAGCCTAGCGCTGGCGTTAGCGCTATCAGACTTGGTCAGCCATAAAACCTCGATTGATTCGCTATTTTTAGACGAAGGCTTTGGCACGCTCGATGGCGAAACGCTAGAAATTGCACTAGATGCACTCGACCAGCTTAATGCCAGCGGCAAAATGATAGGCATCATCAGCCATGTTGAGGCATTAAAAGAGCGCATCCCCGTGCAATTAAAAATTCATAAATCTACGGGATTGGGCTTAAGCAAGCTGGATAAGCAATATGCCTGTGCCGGTGAAGCGTAGACATAATATATGGGTGGGCAAGGCAATTTATCTTGCCCACCCTATACACAGAATATCGAAAAAAGATCACAATTAAATATTTAACCCTCGCCCCCTCATATCCTTAAATTAATGGGGTTGTTACAGAGGCTGCTTGCCATGCAAATTTCTTTCTATCGTGCAAAAAATAGTATTTTAAGAAAAAACGCCCCATACTCAGCGCACCTCTTTTACTAATTTAAGCAATTGCGCACTTACCAGCAAACCAACATTATTAGCTTGGGTGCGGTTAATTTTAAAGCTGATACGATTAGGCTCGATCACCAAAACAATCACCGCTTTTTCTTCAAATGCCACTGCACTATCGCCGATGACTAAAATAGGCAAGGCTCGTAATATAGGCATGATGCTATTAAAATTCTCCCTTGCACCAATAAAAACCACTTGGCAATCTACTGCCTTTTTAATGGATGGCAATTTAATTGCACGTTAGGCCCTACCATTTATTTTTCTATCTTTAAATTTTTCTAATTCATCAAAAAATTTTTTTGCCCCAATACGCAAAGCAATATCTCTTTATTAGATAAAGAGGGCCAGCTGGTATATTGAGAAAATCTAAAAATAAAAGTTGCGTTTAACTCAAACTCATCCACTGCCGCCTAAGCATGGGCAGAAATAAACCATAACAATAAACGGCTCATGAGCAATAGCTCACATTGATCTTAAGCCAAACATTCCGGCCAATTTGTTTAGCAGAGAAAGAGTGAAAACTTAAACCGCGCGTTGACTCACGATAGCTAACATCACCGGTACGAAAACAACAATATGGCCTAATGTCATTTAAACCACTAAACGCGGCAGTAATTGAGCCCAAAAAGGCGATGGTTTATCGCTAGCTAATTCGCCCCAATCAGCGAAATTTTATTCTCTTAGCTTACAATACTTAAATAATATAAATCAGGCATACCAATAAAATAATACACCAAAATTTTTGCAGATTTTTGATCATTAACCGCCAGCATAAGTGTAATAATTAACGCTGAGTTTCCTGATTAAAAAGCCCCTTAACAGACGCGCCTTGATACCTGCTTGGGCTGTTCATTAGTTAACTTCCAAAATCCAATTTACTTACAATAAAAGTATTTATGGACGTGTTATAGTTTACGCACAGTAAACTTAGGAAGCTTAATAAATGAAATCTCGCTTATTCTGTATTGCCTTAGGCCTTGCAAGCTTAAATGGCATCGCACACGCAGCCCCAGCAGCGGCGCTTGCTACTGCACCAAGCAAACTTGAGCAAATCGATGTAAAAGTAGGTAACGGCAAAGAAGCGGTTGCGGGTAGCACGGTTACAGTACATTACAGCGGCTGGCTTTTTGACGCTAAGGCAGAGAAACAACACGGCACAATGTTTGATAGCTCGATTGGCAAAAGCCCATTTAGCTTTCCACTGGGCGCAAAACGCGTTATCAAAGGCTGGGATGCGGGTGTGGCAGGAATGAAAATTGGCGGCAAACGCACGCTGATTATCCCTGCTGATCTGGCTTATGGTGCGCGCGGTGCTGGTGATGTCATTCCGCCAAATACCCCGCTGGTATTTGATGTTGAATTGCTTGATGTAAAATAACGAGCTTAGCCCATTTTATTTTCACACCACGAAATACACCCAAACGCTTTTGTTTGTGTGTATTTCGTGATTAACATAAATCAATCATTTATGCTTTATTTGGAAAACGCTTAGCAAAGCGTTCTTCCTGTGGGTAAGGAAAAAAATCTTCAATAAAACCCTGCTTGATACGATCTTTTGCATGCTGCCAAAAGCGTACCGTAAGTAGGTCTGCGTGATGCTTCATAAATGCTTTTTTGACATCGTCTCTGCCTAGTAGAAAAGTGCCAAATTCTTCGGGATACACTTCATTGGGATTACCGCTAAACCAAGTATCGCTACTCATTTCAAACTCTGGAGCAGGTGGTGGTGGAATACGGCGGAAATCACAATCAGTCATATATTCAATTTCATCGTAATCATAAAATACCACCCGCCCTTCTCGAGTTACCCCAAAGTTTTTAAATAGCATATCGCCAGGAAAAATATTGGCAATGGCCAACTCACGCAAGGCATTACCATAATCTTCAATTACCGCATTGATTTCATCATCACGGCGTTTTTCGATAAAGATATTCAGTGGAATCATGCGCCTTTCAATATATAAATGCCGCAAAATTACTTTATCATCGGTTTCTTCTAAAATAGACGGGGCCAGCTTTCTAATTTCTACCAATAATTCTTCATTAAAGCGCTCTTTAGGCAACGCCACATCAGAGAACTCTAGCGAATCGGCCATACGCCCAACCCGATCATGCTGTTTAACTAATAAATATTTAGCTTTAACAATGCTGCGATCCACTTCTTTTGGCGGGGCAATAATATCTTTAATAATTTTAAAGACAAAGGGAAACGATGGCAGAGTAAATACAATCATCACCATGCCCTTGGTGCCCGGCGCAAACACAAATGAATCGGTGGAGTGGCGCAGATGATGAACTAACTCACGGTAAAACATAGTTTTGCCCTGTTTACCTAAGCCCAGCATGGTGTAAAGCTCAGCCCGCGATTTATCTGGCATCAGTTTTTGTAAATAACGCACATAGGCCGATGGCACTTCCATATCCACTAAGAAATAAGCTCGGGATAAGGAAAACAAATGACTGATTTGCCAAGGCTCAAATAAAGCTGCATCTAAAAATAATTGCCCTTTTGCATCACGGCAAAGCGGTAAAGCAAATGGGATTTCTAAATCTTCATGTATCGCTTTACCAATAATATAAACCGCCTTATTACGGTAAAACGGCGAAGCTAACACTTGAATTTGGGTATTTAAAGCAAATTCTGGCCAACGACCTAAGAATTTATGCAAAGAAGAGAGTAAACGATGCACATCTCTGGATAAATTTGCAAAAGGCAACTCTAAGTTAAAATCCGTAAACATTTTGGCTAAGGTTGCATTTAGGCCCGTTTGGATTGGGTAATAGCTGCGATAAATAGGCGGCTCTGATTCGATATATTCAGTAGATACTGCTGGGCGATAGAAAATAAAATCATTGTGAAAATAAGTGCGATGCAAAATACGGCAGCATACTGAATTAAAAAAAGTTTCTGCCAGCTCTGGCTGCTGATGATTGATCAACAAGCCAATAAAATAAAGTTTAACTTTTGACCAAATGGCATCTGGCAAGCTATCGGCATTAAAATCTAACTTGAGGCGCTCTGCAGTTTCAATCACCCGTAAATCATAAAATGCGATCCGGTCACGCACTTCTGCACGCTGTGCGTGAAAATCGCCGTTTTTAAAATGTGTTCTAGCCTTGCGGCTTGACTCTCTAAATAAGCGATAATGCCAATCAAAGCCTTCTTGCAAAGCCAAGGCAATTGCGGCAACTTCCCAGTGATCTGGATTTGGTAAATCCAAGCTAGACTCTAATTTAACACTGGTCATCATTTTTTCCTTTAAAAACAAACCAGAAACAAGACATTAACGCTTGTCATCAGCTGCTTATTTATAGACAAAATACTGCCCTACTTTGCAAATTAGAATAAATTAAATTTGTTTAAAACTAAGCGCTTAAGCAAGATACAGCGTCCTGCTGATTGCCCCTATGGGAAATTATATAAATCCTCGGCAAAAAAAAGCCCTCGATCTGAGGGCTTTGCTTAAGGATTTAATTGCCAAGCATTAACGCTCTACGGCTAAAGCCACCCCCATACCGCCACCAATACATAGTGTAGCTAAACCTTTTTTAGAATCACGACGTTGCATTTCATGCAATAGTGTTACCAAAATACGGCAGCCTGAGGCACCAATTGGATGGCCCAAAGCAATTGCACCACCATTAACGTTAACTTTATTAGCATCCCACTTTAATTCACGCGCTACGCCTAAAGCCTGCGCCGCAAAAGCTTCATTGGCTTCAATTAAATCGAAATCATCAATGCTCCAGCCCAAACGTGCTAATACGCGCTGAGTGGCTGGCACTGGGCCCATCCCCATAATGGTTGGGTCTACACCGGCGGAAGCGGCAACACGAATCGTTGCCAGTGGCGTAAGGCCTAGCTCTTTGGCCTTAGCAGCGCTCATTAACATTACCGCAGCAGCGCCATCGTTAATGCCCGATGCATTACCTGCAGTTACCGTGCCTTCTTTATCGAAGGCAGCGCGTAATTTGGCTAAAGATTCGGTGGTTGTAGCGGGTTTGATAAATTCATCTTGATCAAACACGATAGGATCGCCTTTCTTTTGAGGGATCAGCACTGGGAAAATTTCATCAGTAAAGCGGCCAGATTCTTGCGCTGCTGCAGCTTTCATTTGTGAAGACAGCGCTAATGCATCTTGCTCTTCACGCGTAATGCCGTATTTTTTAGCGATGTTTTCTGCCGTAACGCCCATATGGTAGTTGTTGTAAGCATCGGTTAAACCGTCATACACCATGGTATCGACAAGTGCGGCATTACCCATGCGAAAACCATCACGGCTACCTGGTAAAATATGGGCCGATGCCGACATATTTTCTTGCCCGCCCGCAATAACAATCTCGCTCTCACCCGATAAAATAGCTTGCATACCTAGTGCTACGGCTTTAAGGCCAGAACCACACACTTGGTTAATGGTTAATGCAGGAATGAAATCGGGTAAACCCGCACGGCGCAGCGCTTGGCGAGCAGGATTTTGACCTAGGCCTGCGGTCAGCACATTACCTAAAATTACTTCGCTGATTTGATCTGCTGCAACGCCGGTTTTTGCAAGCAAACCACGAATTACGGTCGCACCTAACTCTGCAGCCGGCACTTTGGCTAGGCCTCCACCAAAATTTCCTAAAGCAGTACGGCCAGCAGCAACAATCACGATCTCAGTCATGCGGTAGTTCCCTTAAAAAGGCTGTATCAAGAGTCGGCTTAAATACCCTCACTGCCATTGCTATAGAGGGGGTATTTAAGCCTGTCAGTGGCAAGATGCCGATCAACATACAAATTAAAGCGTGTAAAACCAACAAGATATCTAATAATTTTGACCAAATAATGAACGAGCAATAGCTTAAGCCAAGCGCTCTTTCACATAGCGGCCAGGCGCAGGTTCAATCGGTTTAAATGCCGCATTGCCATGCGTTTTAGGTGCTGCAACTTGCTCCCCTGAAAAGGGAATCAGCCATTGGCTCCAATCTTGCCACCAGCTACCTGGGCGAGATTCTGCCCCATTAAGCCAAGCTTCTGAATCACCCGATAAATCGTCATTTACCCAGTAATTACGCTTATTGGCTTTTACCGGATTAATCGCGCCTGCGATATGGCCGGAAGCCCCAAGTACATAGCGTAGTGGGCCTTTGAAAATACGAGTACTTAAATAGGAAGATTGCCAAGGCACAATATGATCTTCGCGTGCCGCAAAGATATAAGTAGGTGCAGTAATAGTGGTTAAATCAATAGGCACCCCACAAAGACTGAATGAATTAGGCTTTGTAAGGTTATTTTCTAAATACATATTGCGTAGGAAAAAAGTGTGCATCGGCAAGGCCAAATTCGCCGAATCATTATTCCAATAGAGTAAATCAAACGGTGCTGGTGTTTTACCCTTTAGATAATTATTAACCACGTAGTTCCAAATTAAATCATTAGAACGCAAAGCCGAAAAGGTGCGAGATAGCTCTTTGCCACCAATCACACCACCTTCGCTCAGCAAAGCTTCGCGTTTTCTAATCAGATTCCAATCAATAAAGTGCTTGATATCGCCAGGCTCGGTGTGATCAATCATCACGGTCATTAAAGTAACCGATTCGATCCAATCTAAACCACGCGATTGCATCACAGGCATAGCGGTAGACACTAATTCGCCACCAATGCAGAAAGACAAGACATTGATTTTTTCGGACTTGCCAATCTTGCGCACCACATCACATGCGGTAATCACGCCATTTTCAACGTAATCATCCCACTCTAAGTGCCCCATCTCTGGCGTCACAGATTTCCAAGAAACCAAGAAGGTTTTAAATCCTTGGCTCACGGCGTAGGCCACTAAGGAATTATCAGGCTGCAAATCCATGATGTAAAACTTGTTTACACAAGGAGGAACGATCAATAAAGGGCGGGCATAAACTTGAGGGGTAGCGGGGGTGTATTGCAGTAATTGGAACAACTCGTTTTCAAAAACGACTTGCCCTGGGCTGATGCCAAGATTTTTGCCGACCTCAAATTGAGATTCGTCGGTCATGGTGATAGTGCCTTTCTGCATATCAGCCATTAATTTCTTCATACCTTCCTGCAGACTTTCACCTTTACTTTCTAAAGCCAGTTTCATGACCTCTGGGTTGGTAAAAGCAAAGTTTGCTGGGCTCATCGCATCGACATATTGACGAGTAAAGAAACTCATTTTCTCGCGCGCGGCGTCGTCAGTATTGGCTTGGTCTACTAGCTGTAATAACCAACGCGAGGTAACCAAATAATTTTGTTTAATATAATCAAATAGTGGCTGTTCCCACTCTGGCGCATTAAAGCGCCGATCACCTTTATCAGGAACTGCAACGGACGCCTTTTCTTTGGCACCAATTAAGCCCAGCCATAAATCGAGCTGCTGCTGATAGAAATCACCATTCTGCGCTAAAAAAGGATTGCTTTGCGTTAATCCAGACATCATCTGATTCATCGGAGCTAGCTCGGCGGCAGGTTCGCCTGGTTGAGCCAGATTCACCCAGCTTTGCAACAGTTTCTGGTTTGTATTAGTAAGCTGCTTGAAAAATTCATCCATAGATTTGTTATTAAACATCGGTTTTCTCCGAAAGCAACTCGAAAGGAGTGCCATTCTAGCAAGTTATTGCTGCGGTGCAACAACAAACTTGCCGCAAAAAGAAAAAATCACTTAAAAATACTCTAACCCGATTTCTATCAAATCCTACCGTACTATTTGATTTAACATGACATTTTTAAATTCATTGCGTAGAATAAAACTACAATTATTAAGGATCGCATTGTCATTTTTTGCCGTCCTTAGCCTTCGGAGTCTTATCTCATGTTGTACCGCATATTCTCTTGCTGCACCCTCGTTGCAGCGCTTGGCCTGATCGTGCCGGCCACTGCGGCGGCAAATACGGGTCATAAATCGGCTACAAAATCGTCGATCTCTAAAGCCTCAAATCACAGCACTAAAGCTAAACCTTCAGCGAAAAATAAGTCAGCCAAGGCAACTAAAACGTCTAAAGCATCTAAATCGGCGGCTAAAACATCAAAAACGGCAACTAAATCAAGCAATAAACAGATCACCAACCGCGCAATTGCCAACGCGCGCAAAGATGTCACTATTTCTCGTGCTTTAGCCATGTCAACCACACTCGATAACCCTGGCGTGCAATCCACGGGCGTATTGGTGCTTAATGAGCAAAGTGGCGAAATTATGTTTGAGAAAAATGCTGATGCGGTTACGCCTATCGCATCCATTACAAAACTAATGACAGCAATGGTAACGCTAGATGCGCAATTGCCATTAAATGAATTACTGACCATTAGCCAAGCGGATATTGATACGCTAAAAAACACCACTTCGCGTTTAACGGTGGGCACCACCCTAACCCGTGGCGAATTACTGCTTTTAGCACTCATGGCTTCTGAAAATCGCGCGGCTGCGGCTTTAGCCCGCACTTTCCCAGCGGGCCAAGCTACTTTTATTCGTAAAATGAATGAAAAAGCCCAATCGCTTGGTATGCGTACTAGCCGTTTTTATGATTCAACCGGCCTAACGCCAAGCAATGTCTCAACCCCGCGCGAATTAGCTTTAATGGTCAAAGCCGCACATCGCTATCCAGAAATTCACGACTTCACCACTAGCAGTGAATACAGCTTTATTTCTAGCCAAACCGGCAGAAACTTAGCATTTCACAATACCAATCCACTGGTCAAAGCAGAAGACTGGACTATCGGTGTGTCCAAAACTGGGTTTATTAATGAGGCAGGCCGTTGCTTGGTGATGCAAGCCACCATTGATGGCACACCTGTGGTCATTGTTTTACTCGATTCAAATGGCAAATACACCCGTATTGGTGATGCACAACGTGTGCGTAAATGGATTGAAACCACCTCAGCGAGCAAATTACGCGCTGGTTAATACTTGATATTCTGCCCATAAAAAAGCCCGACATTGTTAGCCAGGCTTTTTTATATCGAAATAGTAATTAAGTATTTTTCTGAATCACAATCTTTGGAAATTTACTGGAAAAGTCTTGTGACTTAGCGCCAATTTTCACCGCTACTTTGCGTGCAATAGATTTATATAGCTCAGCAATTTTGCCATTTGGATCAGCGACCACCGATGGTTTACCGGCATCGGCATTGAGGCGAATCGATAAATCCAGCGGTAACTGGCCTAACAATTCAATTCCGTAGTCAGCGCCCATTTTTGCCCCACCACCCTCACCAAAAATAGGCTCTGCATGGCCACACTGGCTGCAAATATGCATGCTCATGTTTTCGACTAAGCCTAAAATCGGCACGCCCACTTTCTCAAACATTTTAATGCCCTTACGTGCATCCAGCAGGGCAATATCTTGTGGTGTAGTTACAATCACCGCGCCAGTTACGGGTACTTTCTGGCTTAAAGTTAGCTGAATATCACCCGTACCAGGTGGCAAATCAATCACCAAATAATCGAGCTCACCCCACATCGTTTCATTCAAAAGCTGAGTTAAAGCTTGAGTGACCATTGGCCCACGCCACACCATGGGTTGCTCGGTATCAATTAAAAATCCAATCGACATCGTTTTAATGCCGTGATTTTCAATCGGTAAAATATATTTATTCTCTACAGCTTCAGGTTTTTGATCAGCAACGCCCATCATGGTTGGCTGCGATGGGCCATAGATATCTGCATCTAATAGCCCCACGCTCGCGCCTTCTGCCGCCAGCGCCAAGGCCAAATTAACCGCCGTGGTTGATTTGCCCACCCCCCCCTTGCCACTAGCCACCGCAATAATATTTTTAATGCCTTTTTGCAATGGCAAACCACGCTGTGCAGCATGAGCCACGATATGACTCGATACAGAGGCCTGGGCCGATTTCACCCCATCTACCGCCAATAAAGCTTGCTCTACTTGGCTTTTAATTGCCGAAAATTGGCTAGCCGCTGGATAAGCAAGCTCAATATTAAGGCTTACCGCACCCTGATCAGACTTTAAATTCTTAATACACTTAGCCGAAACATAATCGCGGCCCGTATTTGGGTCTATTTGAATAGCAAGTGCGGCAAGGAGGAGCTCGGTAGCGGGCATGGCAGATATTCCAGTGGTCTTGCTAAATAAGCGATTAAGAAATGTCATATTGGATAGGGTACGATAAATAATAAGGATGCTTCCCACAATAGATTGGGATGATAAGGGCAAATTCAAGTTACCTAAAGCCAGACTTTATTTAAGCACCTTCTTTGTAAAAAGAAGCAGATAAGCTGCATCGCTCTACTAACCATATTCAGCTACAGCCCGGCCGATCCTATCACTAGCAGATTAAAGCTGCCCACGTACCCAAATAGCGAAAGGGACAGTCTGAGCAGGCCCATTCGCTATTTATGCAACACAGTCTTTAAGAAGAGAAATAGCTATTCAATAGTTTAAGTGAAATTTCTTTTACAATTGCCCCCCCCCATTTGCTTATCAGTAGCACTTGGGAGCGCTGTATCTGTAAGATTACTCACAAATATATATTGTTTACCTGCGTTTTCCACTAAGCCGATATACCAACCATCACGCATTTTATTTTGATTATTGCCATTGTCATCTCTGTTTTTCCAACCACTACCGGTTTTACCGTAATAATCAGCGCCATGGTTTAATTTTCCCACATAAATTATTTTTTTAGTTTCAGCTATGGCTTGCTGGCTAAGCCCTAAGCTGCCATTTGCAAAATGCTGCAAAAAAGCCATTTGCTCTTTAGCCGACATTTTTAAGCTACTGCTCAGCCATGCATTGCTTAAACCATTATTTTTACCTGGGTCACCTGAAAAATCCTGATTGCCATAATCAAAATCAGCTAGATATTGTTTTATTTTATCTAAGCCCAGCTGCGGCGTGATTTGTTGAGACACCCAAACCACGGAGTATTTCTCCCAGCTAGCGGGAGTTTGATCACCACTCCAACCGGGAAGCTCATATCGATTACCATTCCACTTAAATACAGTGTTTTTATTAATCACTTTAGCATCAAAAGCCATTAGCGCTAAAGGAATTTTAAATGTCGAATTTACGGGAATTCGTTGTGAGCAACGATTATTTGGATTATATTCACTTACCATTTTTTTACTGCTGTTATCGTAAAGCATAAAACAGCCATCATAGCCCTTAAATATATTTTCATAATCAGGTTGAAATGCATGTGCAGAATGAACCATTGCAATCAACAAGCCTATTACTAGTGTAGATTTATTTAATAACATCTTTCATTACCTATCTATTAATGGGTCACTTAATCGAGAGGCACATAGTAATAAAAGCCATGCCATTTGGTAAATATGCTATTTTGTAACATCTGTAACCTAGTCATAGCTTTTAAATTTAAATAGATAATTAATTAATTAATTAATTAATTAATTAATTAATTCAATATGATAGTGTGTTGCAGCTACAACATTGAATTACGCCTATTGCATAATTGCTATTTACGTTGTTTACTTCACAGCAAGGTAAACACGGTTTTATTTGAATTTAAAGTACCCATGACTAAACCACACCTCCCTATCGTGATTGAATTATCTCCACCCTATCAAGCAGGAGATGAGCCTATACGCTACCAATCCTTGTGGCTGTTACTGCGTATAGTTTACGCTCAGCAAGTCGAAAAACGCTGCTTAACCGCCGCCGCCATCCGTGCCCATTTCCCACGGGCACAAGCCATTCGGATGCTCATTTCGCGTGCATTTGCAGAATACTCTCGCCTACAAATCACCGTGGGCTGGGGACATGATCAACAGCTGGATGTATCGATGTTAAATCCGGCACAACGCAGCCGAGGGCCATTTTGGCTCGCCAAGCAAAGCCTAGATCGCCTCACATTTACCCAGCAAGGCGCAAGCCTAGCCCCTAGTGATCTGGCCTCTTTCTTAGGAATAAAAACCTCTACCCCCCCCCCCAAATGGGCATAACAGCTGAGCGTAAGGGCGTGGATTATGTAATGCAGGATATGAGCTTTTGGAAGCATCTCACTCAAGGAATGCGTGAAGGTCACGATGGCTTTGTCCGTCCAGCCGCTCTACGTATGAGTGATCCATTTTTGCTTGCTCAAGAGTGCGCACACGATGATTTCCAGCAGGCGCTCGCCCTAATGAAAGCCAGTCTAGCGTGGCGTCGCAGCGATTTACTACCAGAGAGCAAACAAGCCTTAAAACGCTTTGAACATATTATCGCGGTGGGGCAATTAGCGAGTGCTCAGCCCACATTTGCGGCAATGGCACAAATCGTACACGCATGGGACCGCTACACTCATGGCGATATTGAAACATCACGCATGCTGCTGCTTCAGCTGGAAGCCTCCCCCTCCCTTGGGCCTGTGGTGCGTTACAACCCTCGGGTACGCTTTGAATACCTTAATTTAAGTGCCTTATTGTACAAATATGACGCCATGGCCGAAGGCTGCACACTACGGCACGAATCCGCTGATGCCGCATTACAAGCGCTAAGCTATGCCTTAGAAGCCGCATGCGAGGCTGATTCTATCGATGCAGTCCAACATGTGGCGGCTAATATTGGCTGGTGTTTATGGCTATTTAGCCAGCTCAAATTATTAAAGCTCACCCAAGCCAGCGTGCAAGTTCAGGCGATGCGCTGGCTGGGCTTATCAGAATGGATCTGTGATCGGTTTGGAGTAGGGAGTGCCTCGGCATGGAATACCATTTTTATTCTGCGTATTGCACGGGGTAATTGCTTAGCTGAGGGCGCGGCTTCCTTAGAGGGATTTCGCCTACAGCAGCCTTTGTCATTAACAGCAGCTGCCACAGCATTACAGCCTTTCCCTGCCCCCTTTTCACCTAGCAAAGGCTTTAGCAGTTGGTTTTCTTGGGCGCAATTTACACTAGAAGAATACGATAGTGGCCATGTTAGCTTCCCCTCCTTACAACTCGCTAATCTCTTACTGGAAGCAGCATGGTTTTGTGTATATGAGCAAGGGGCAAGCCTGACCGCCTATCAAATCATAGAGCGATTGCGCGCCCTGCTATTTGAATTACTCCCAAGCGAGCGGCTCTTTTTTCGTGATGCTTTGGCGTGTATCCCCCTACCCTAGCAGCCATACGCTATACGGGGAGCGTGAAAAGGGTCAGAGCCGAAACTACAGTAGCGCAACTTAATATCGGCCAGACTCTGCATCTGGCCGATATTAAGACTTATTTTTTCAGGCAAGTACTCATAAAGGCTTTACGCTCATCGCCTTTCTTACCCGTTGCATCTTTATTACATTGCTTCATTTTATCTTGCTGAGTCATGGGTGCTGAAGCAGGAGCGGCCTTTAAACAACTACTCATAAATACTTTTCGTGCATCACCTTTTAAAGATTGTGTTGCCGCATCTTTATTACACGTTGCCATTTTTTCTTGCTGTAGGCCCGCATTAGCAGTGCCAACACACAATGCCAACAAGCTAGCTACTAGACTTAATTTCAACATTGCCATCCCCCTTTAAAAAGCAAATTAAAACTGGTTTCCCAGCATCAAGTAATAACGCAGCTTTTTATTATCACCATAAGCAGCACCTAAATAGAAAGGCCCAAGGTAAGTGTCTGCAGCCCAAAACCCAGTTACAGAGTTATGCCAACCTTCTTTGTCAATATCCGAAGAATTAAACGCCCGCCCCATTTCAAATGCTGCCCCTAAATAGCTCCCCCCTACGCTCAAACCTAATAGAGTAACCGGCGAATAAATCTGCGCCTTAGCATAAAGAGTATGCTTCCCAAGCAATTCATTTTGGCGATAACTCGATAAATTTAAAAAACCACCTAAAGATTGAGAGTCTGGCATAAATGGCCCTTGCTTATGCGAGTAATGGCCGCGTACAGAGAAATTACCTTTTACCTCCCCCACAGAAAACGCGTGTTCCGCATCCATGACTACTCGACCATATGGATTAAAATCACCCTGCCCTTTTAAAGCATAATAAGAAGATAAATGAAATAAATTACCCTTACCAGGGAAATTAAGATTATCTAATTGATCATAATACATGCTCATACTAACGCCATAATCCCCCAAAACATCATAGGGCCCAAAGTTTTCTCCGATTTGCTTTGCGGCATCATAGTGCTGATACGCCACGCCTAACCGCACCTCACCAAAACGCGTCAAGCTTGATCCTAAATCTAAACCAATCCGCGATTGTTTATAGCTATATTGAGCTACATTTTCACCATTAAACCAAAAAGATACGGGGCTAGATTTAAACTGTATTGAGGGCGCAATAAAAGCATAGCCATCTAATTGTAATGGCTGGTAAAACTCTGACTGAAACGCCATCGTGTCCCCAACCCTAAGCGAGGTCTTCCACTCCGCCCCTAAAGAATTAATCCAAGTACGGCGGTACATGGCCGTTAAACTATAAGGATTATTGCCTTCAAAATCAGTGCCCATCCCCAAGCCAAAAGATAAGTAATTTGGCCCCCAATCTTTTTCTATGGGGATTAAAGTCAGCCGCTGCGCGCCACCGTGCTCTGTAAGCTCATAATCTAACTGAGAAAAATCACCTCGGGCGTAGACTTCAGACAAACGCTTGTGAAAAATATCTGACTCTAATGGGATGCCAATTCGCACATCAACCGCTTCTTTCAAAACGTCTGGATTAATGTTGCGCATAGGGGTTACTTCAACCATTTGCACTGGTTGAGGTGACATTTTTTTAGCTAATCTTTGCTGTTGCCAAGCTTTATACTCCGCCTCAGGTAATGCATATTTACTCAGTTGATATAAGCTGAGCGTTGCAGCCTCTTCACCCTTGCTAATCAAATCTTTACCGCGTTTAAAATCAGAAGAACTTAATTTAGCTAAATTAGGCGTAATCAAAATATCACGCGGAGTAAGGCTATCTAATTGCGGCTTAACATTTTGAGCCACCATCAAGCGAGTATATTGATCAGCAGTACTTAAAATACTATTAATATCTTCTCTATTTAAGGGCTGAGCACCTACATCCACGGCAATAATCACATCAGCGCAAAGTGAGCGGGCCACATCCACCGGTACATTTCTGGCCAATCCCCCATCCACTAATAAACGTGAGCCATGAGAAACGGCTGGAAATAAGCCTGGTACGGCCATACTTGCCCGCATGGCGGTAACAATGTCCCCATCTTTTAACACCACCATTTCACCGTTTTCAATATCAGTTGCCACGGCCCGATAAGGAATGGCTAGCGCATCAAAAGATGAAACCGTACCGCCAAAAGTCATTTCACGTAAAAATAATTCAATTTTTTGTGTACTAATTGCAGCAGAAGGCAGAGCTACTTCGCCAGAATCTTTCAGCCCCAACTCAATACCCACTAAATTGAGCTGATCATCTTGTTTTTTACGAATAGCACTTAATTGCCTTGGCAAGTTAGAGCTTAATAAGTCATCCCAATTGGCTTCCGTAGCCCTTTCTTCCATTTCAGCCGGTGTGCGGCCCGCCGCATAAGCTCCAGCCACTAAGGACCCAATGCTGGTTCCCACTACGCAATCAATAGGGATTCGAGCTTCTTCAAGTACCTTTAATATACCGATGTGAGCCAAGCCACGAGCGCCGCCCCCGCCTAACACCAAACCAATACGGGGACGCTCAGACGCAGATACAAGTGGTGATAAGCCCATCACTGCTAATAAAAAAATAATGCCGGATTTCTTCAGAAAACCTCTAGCATGAAGCATGCACCGCATCCTATTATTGAAAGATTGAATTTTTCCAAAAGTGTAACCCATTCTATGTTGCAACTAGCACATCGCGGTTTACACCGTACAGCACCTGAAAATACACTTGCCGCCTTTGCATTAAGCCTAACTGCAGGTTTTAAAGGAATAGAGACGGATGTTAGGTTGGCAGCCGATGGCGAAGCCATTTTATACCATGATAGAAATGCCCCCAATGGCATCGCAGTATCGGCATTAAGCCGCAATGAATTATCTCATTTAACGGGTTATTTAGTCCCAACTTTAGCCGAAGCGCTCGATGCGTTTCCAGATGCTTATTGGAATATAGAAATAAAAACACCATCTGTATTGCCTAGCTGCATTAATATACTAAAAAATTATATCGATCATTGCCAACTACTTGTCACCTCTTTTCGGCATGAAATCATCATTGATGTTGCTAAAGAATTAAAAATTGATTGCGGCTTGCTGATTGCTCATCGCCCCGCGCAAATCCATGAGCTTCTGCTCTGCGCCCTGCCATACCCACGTTTACGAGCCATAGTTTGGGATTATGAAGCCCTAGATAATGAGTTAATCCAACAAAGCCATGCACAAGGGTTTAATAACTTTGTCTATGGTGCACACACAGAAGCTGAGCACCTTATTTGCCAAGCATTTCCCTTGCAAGGCATTATTACTGATTATCCAGAGTTTATTGGCTTAATGCCTCCTCCCGCACGGCAATAAATACTCGATTAGCATAAGTATTTAGTTTCGGATAATCATGTCCCTGTGCGTAGCTGACCCTTGTGTCTAGCGAGGTACATCATGCATGATCTGATTAACCAAATAACTCACCTCTACTAATCATGTGCCTTAGAAGTAGCCCATAAAGGAATATTTGGTGGTAGCTTTGGCTGGGCTATCTCTGCAGATCGGCAGCTAGATTTTCTTTATACCGATCCAGTTATTACTACCAATATGGTTTTTTTAGTAAGTAAAAAAATCAATGGGATAAATTAAGTGATTTAAAAAATGCCCGTATTGGCATTACTACCAGGGTCTGTTGACGTTTCCCAGCTCAGCGTAATTGCGAATGAAACGTCAACAGATCCTAAGCAATTTTTATTCTGAATAATTTGCTCTACTGCAAAAACAGCGAATATTGGTAACTGATACCGGTGCAGATGATATCACTGGCTTTCGCAAGCTGCTGGCAGCGCATATAGATTTGTTTCCTATCGAGATAGAAGTAGGCCAGTATTTATTGCAGAAAAATTTCCCTGCGGATAAACGCGCGCAAATCAGCTGGAAAAAGCAATTATTTTGAATCACGCCAATGCATGTAGTGGTTTGGAATAAGCATCCCCGAGCCAAAGAGCTTATTTCTCGCTTTAATCGAGGCCTTAAAACAATAAAAGGCAGCGGTGATTTTAAAAAAATGATTATTGAAACTCGCAGTAAAATAAATCAATCAATCAATCAATCAATCAAAGAAAGAAGGGGATCAACTCGCCTTTTTACTCTGTGCTTTTTGTAGCTACAAATTGTTCTACATAACTTCCGCAAAAAAAGCCGTAAAATACAACGCTTCATGTACTTATTAGAATCTGCCTTATGCTGCCCTCCATTCACCAACGTATTGCCAGCGAAATCGCCTGCCGCCCCGCCCAAGTTGAAGCGGCAGTTCAGCTTTTAGACGATGGAGCCACCGTCCCCTTTATCTCCCGCTACCGTAAGGAGGTAACCGGAGGGCTGGATGATACCCAGCTGCGTAATCTGGAAGTGCGGCTTAGCTATCTGCGTGAATTAGAAGAGCGCCGTAGCGCCATCATTAGCAATATCACCGAGCAGGGTAAACTTAGCCCAGCGCTAAATATTCAACTGCTTAGTGCAGATAATAAACAACGGCTAGAAGACCTCTACCTACCATTCAAACAAAAACGCCGCAGCAAAGCACTGATCGCCAGAGAAGCCGGCTTGGCCCCGCTGGCCGAACAGCTCCTTGCCAACCCGAATCTCACCCCAGAACACGCCGCCAATGCTTTCCTGAATGCGGATATCACAGATGCCAAAGCGGCACTAGATGGTGCGCGCGCCATCCTGATTGAAGGCTTTAGCGAAGACCCAGAGCTGATTGCTAAGCTTCGCAGCCATTTGCATAGCCAAGCCAGCAGCAAAACGAGCGTGATTGAAGGCAAGCAAGAAGAAGGCGCTAAATTCACCGATTATTTTGATTACCATGAAAAAATATCGGCCATGCCATCGCACCGTATTCTGGCGATTTTGCGCGGTAGAAACGAAGGCATTTTGCAATTATCGGTGCTGCTACCCGAAGAATTAGAGGCAACTAGCCTGCGTAATGCGCCCCCAAATAGCTGTGAGATGCGCATTGCCGAGCGCTTTGGCGTGCAAAACTTAGGCCGCCCTGCTGACAAATGGCTCAATGACACCGTACGCCAGAGCTGGCGCACCAAAATCTTTACTAGCCTTGAGGCGGAGCTGCTCAGCCAGCTGCGTGAACAAGCCGATATTGAGGCGATTAAAGTCTTTGCCAGCAACATGAAAGATCTACTACTGGCCGCACCTGCTGGCCCCAAAGTCACCATCGGCCTAGACCCTGGCCTGCGTACTGGTGTAAAAGTGGCCGTAGTAGACCGCACCGGCAAGCTGCTCGATATCGCCACGATTTATCCGCACGAGCCGCACAAAGCTTGGAACGAATCAATCGCTACCCTTGCTGCGCTAGCCAAAAAACACCGCGTAGAACTGATCTCTATCGGCAATGGCACGGCCAGCCGTGAAACCGACAAACTAGCCATTGAGCTGATCAAGCTGCTGCCTGAGCTGGCGATGCAAAAGCTGGTGGTATCTGAAGCGGGGGCCTCAGTTTACTCCGCGTCCGAGCTGGCTGCTAAAGAATTCCCAGAACTGGATGTCAGCATCCGTGGCGCGGTATCCATTGCTCGGCGCTTGCAAGATCCGCTAGCAGAACTGGTAAAGATCGATCCTAAGGCCATTGGCGTGGGCCAGTATCAGCACGATGTAAACCAAAATGAGCTAGCTAAAATGCTCGATACCGTGATTGAAGATTGCGTAAATGCGGTGGGAGTGGATGTGAACTCTGCATCAGTGCCGCTGCTAAGCCGCGTCTCTGGGCTAACGGCCACTATGGCGGCCAATATTGTGAGTTATCGCGATCAACACGGCGCTTTTGCAGAACGTAAAGCACTACTAAAAGTACCGCGTATTGGCGATAAAAGCTTTGAGCTGGCGGCAGGATTTTTACGCGTAATGGCGGGCAGTAACCCTCTAGATGCTTCAGCGGTTCACCCAGAAGCCTATCCGCTGGTGGAAAAAATCATCGCTAAGGTTGGCAAAAATATCGGCCAAATTATTGGCGACAGCACGCTACTCAAAAGCCTAAACCCAAGCGAGCTGGCCGATGTGCAATTTGGCCTACCCACCATCAAAGATATTCTGAGCGAGCTAGAAAAACCCGGCCGTGACCCACGCCCAGAGTTTAAAACGGCCAGCTTTGCCGAAGGCGTAGAAAAAATTTCTGACCTAAAGCTAGAAATGGTGCTGGAAGGCGTAGTGACCAATGTGACCAACTTTGGGGCTTTCATTGATATTGGTGTGCATCAAGACGGCCTTGTACATATCTCGGCACTGGCCAACCGCTTTATTAAAGATCCGCGTGAAGTGGTTAAAACCGGCGATGTGGTCAAAGTGAAAGTACTGGAAATCGACGTACCACGTAAACGCATTGCACTGACCATGCGCCTGACTGATAACACAGCACCAAGCGCAGAAATGGGCAAGCAAAGCATGACACCAAAAGACAGGAAAATAGTGGAACGCCAGCCAGAAGCCCAAGGTGCAATGGCTGCAGCGTTGGCGGCTTTAAAAACGAAGCGGTAAAAGGATGAAAGATAACTTGGGCTTACCAAGCCCAAGTTATATCTATATCAGCGCCTTCAAAATCAATTTAACCCAAGCTAAGCGCTGGTTGCCAAGCCTGCTGCAGACTCGGCCTCCCCAATGGAGGCGATAGCCTGATACTTTGCCAGTGCATTTTCAATCCGTTGCGCTTGCCGAGGATGAAAAGGTGTCTCCTGCCTAGTGCTTGCTTGCTGAGCCGCATAGATAGCGGGAGCCATCCAAATTTGCGACTGCAATAATTGATTTTCTACCGATTTGCTACTGGCGATGTTTCTTGCTTGCTCATCTGAGGGAGCGGGAGCACTTGCTATCTGATTAGCATGATTGCTAACTTGCGGCGCCTTAATCTCGGCCTCGGCGCGCGCAACCAACCCTTGCAAGCGAAACTGCTGCTTTTGGTTCGCAACATCAAGTTGATTGCGCGGGCTCCTAGCCGGAGCTGAGATTTGCATTTGGGCATCCATAGCCTCTATCATCTGCGATTTTTCTAAGATACGGCCAGTGAGCATTACCCAGAGTTAAAGGTAATATTCTTTATTTTACAAGAGGATACGTGCCAAAGCGAAGCCAGAACTCACTGAAACCACGGAGCAGACTAGCCCGGGCAACATAAAGCTATGATTCAGTAAATATTTGCCAATGCGGGTTGTGCCGGTGCGATCAAAGTTAATCGCCGCAATCACGGTTGGATAATTAGGAATAAAAAAGTAACCATTAACGCTCGGAAACATAGCAATAAGCGCGGGGGCAGGTATGCCTAAGGCAATCCCCAAAGGTAGCAGCGCGCGAATCGTTGCAGCTTGCGAATAAAGCATAATCGACATACCAAACAAGGCAATCGAGAACAACCAAGGTTGTGCCGTTACAATCTCTTTTACTGATCCAGAAAACAGCGCCATATTGGCGTGAATAAACGTATCCCCCATCCATGCCACACCAAAAATCCCAATCACAGCAGCAGAGCCAGCACGAAATACCGATCCCTTCACCACTTCATCTGGCTTTACTTTACAGAATAATAAAATCAGCGCCGAAGCAGACAACATCACAATTTCAATCGCCTGAGACATCTCGAGCTGCATGCTTTTACCCGCCACATCCCAAGTAGGGCGCAAGGCTGGGAAAGTACCGAGCATCACCACCGAAATTATCGCAAGCAAAAAAACCCATACCGCACGGCTGGCCTCTTTAGGCAGCAGTTCTTGTTCTGCCTTTTGCAGCGCTTGAATTTCACCCCGCTCTAATTTCTTGCGGTAAACCGGATCAAGCTGCAATTCACAGCCTTGTCGGCTTGCTGCAAACGCCCCAGCCAAGGTTCCCAACAGTGTGGCTGGAATAGCAATCTGTAAAATATCACCCAAATGAATCCCCGCAGGGGAAAGCAAAGATAGTAATGCCACTGTTGCAGCAGAAATAGGGCTCGCCGTAATCGCGGCTTGTGATGCAATCACCGCAATGGATAAAGGCCGCTCAGGCCGAACCCCAGACTCATGAGCAACTTCAGCAATCACGGGCAATACGGCATAGGCAACGTGGCCAGTGCCTGCAAAAAGAGTAAAGCAATAAGTCACCAAGGGCGCATACAAGGTGATGCGTTTGGGATCTTTGCGCAGCAGTTTTTCAGCTATGCGCACCAAAAAATCCATCCCACCTGCGGCCTGCAAACACCCAGCCGTGGTGATCACGGCAAGAATCATCAGCATTACATCGATGGGGGCCGTCGTAGGTCGCAAACCAAAGATAAATACCAAGATTGCCAAGCCTAAACCGCCCATCACTCCAAGGCCAACTCCAGAGAGCCTAGCCCCAAGCAAGATGGCAGCAATTACCACCAAAAATTGTAACGCAATCACAATAAATATCCTTATAAAATTCTATTAAGCATACTGCCATGGCCTTAATGAAACGCTACTGAGGTAACGCAAACCTAATCCAGATTTAGATATTGTGACCACAGGTCTGTGTTATGGCGCGCGATGATTGAAGCTTTGCAGCAAGCGGAGTATGGTTAAGGAGTACTTATGTCGGAGAGCAAATCATGGCTATCGGGATCACTACTAACCTGCCCTCGCTTAATGCGCAAAATAGTTTAAGCGGCACACAAAAAGCACTCGGCAATACGCTCAGTGAGCTTTCTTCTGGCCAGCGCAGCACAACAACAGACCCTGCTAGCACCATCCTGATAGAACAATTTGCGGCGCAAATTGCTGGCAGCAATCAGGCTAGATCAAATCTTAATGATGGTATTTCACTCACCCAAGTTGCCGATGGCGCACTTGAAAGCCTGCAAGACAATACCCAGCGTATCCGTGAGCTATCTGTTGCGGCGGGCAACGATACGCTTAGCAGCCAAGATCGATCTGCTATTCAAGAAGAAGCCAATCAACTGGCTTTATCTAATAACGATATCGTAAAAAACAGTAATTTTAATGGGCAGCCTTTGCTGCAAGGCCAAGGGAATTTGAATTTTCAGGCAGGGGCTAATGCGGGAGATAAGCTGTCTATTTCAAGACCTGACCTCACTCAACTTAATAGCAGCTCAGGGCAAATCAATTTATCTAGCGCAGCATCTGCTGGGCAGGCGCTATCTAGGTTGGATAGTGATTTAGCCTCAGTTTCTAGTGCAAGATCCGATTATGGCGCAGTTAGTAATCGGCTAACGGCAAGCGCCGCCAATTTGCAAAACCGGGCAGAAAACCTCTCCGCAGCAAAGAGCCGGATTGCCGACACAGATTACGCAGCCAGCAGTGCAAACCTAGTACAGCAACAAATCCGCGCGCAAGCCAATACCGCCGTGCAGGCTCAAGCAAACGCCTCCCCGCAGCAAGTATTGTCTTTACTTAAATCGGCCTAGGCAGGTTCATCAATCCCATATTAGCCATGCCTAGCAGTCTAAAACTCGACAGACTGCTAGATCAGCGCCACATCATCTTGCACCACACAATTTCGGCCCGATGTTTTAGCAATATAAAGCTGAATATCTGCACGCTGATACAGATGGTTTGAGTCTGTGCCATTAGAAACGGCAACGCCCACACTCACCGTTACATATTCAGCAATGGTTGAAGTTTGATGTGGCATGGCCAATGCTTGCACCGTTTGCCTAATTCGCTCTGCCACCACATACGCTCCAGCTAACGTCGTTTCTGGTAGCAAGCACGCAAACTCTTCACCGCCGATGCGGGCGGTTAAATCAGCGGGGCGGCGTAGCTCGGTAGAAATTACGGCAGCGACACGCCTTAAGCATTCATCCCCAGCGGGGTGGCCATAACTATCGTTGTAGCGCTTAAAAAAATCCACATCAATGATAACCAAGGCAAGTTGCCCGCCCTGCCTTTGCAATCGCTGCGTCTCTTGTTTTAAAGCCTCATCAAAATGACGACGATTAGCTAGGCCAGTTAAGCCATCTGTGATGGCAAGGCGATGCAAAAGCTCGCGGGTGCGCTTCATTTCCAGCTGATTACGAATACGCGCCTTAATACTCAGAGCTCGACAAGGTTTCACAATATAATCAGCGCCACCTACAGCGAAGCCTTTTTCTTCTTGCTCAGGATCGCCCAAGGACGTCACAAAGATGACGGAAATATCAGCACACAAAGGATCATCTTTGATTCTTTCACAAATGGCATAACCATTCATATCTGGCAGCATCACATCTAATAAAATCAGATCAGGCTTTGGCAATTCTTTTATTGCAATTAATGCATCATGACCGCTTACGGCAAATCTCAGCTCATATTGATCATCCAGCATGGCTGCCAACATTTCAATATTACTAGGCTCGTCATCGACAACAAGAAGAATAGGCTGGTGAATCAAGACAAGCTCCAATGCATTAAACAACTTCAAACTTGGTCAGAAACCTTTAGAGCGCAATATCTGCTGTCATAAAATTAAATTATTTAGCCAAAATAACTTTTAATATCAAAGGATTGCAATGCGTTTCTTGCAGTTTGAAAATCCAACTGATCTAAGGCTTGTGCCATCATCAGCGCCTTACTTTTATTGAGTTTACGTAAGCTTGTTTGTAGCTCTAAAAAGCACTTACGAGCTCGCAAACTTCTGAGCCTAAGCAGCTCATCCAGCTCATTTACCCGCTGTAAGGTAATATCTTCACCGCAGTTTGGCTCTTCAAGCAATGGCTCTACCGAACCTTTCACACCCAGCCAAGTATCAATACTCACCACCACCACGGCTAAGGCTGCGTGTAACTCCGCTAGTAAGGCCTCTAGCTCTGTACGCCCAAGGTGTAACTGGTCTTCTAACTTCTGGGCAATCTGATAAATGACAACAGCTTCTAGTGTGCCAGCCACCCCTTTAAGAGAGTGAGCCAAGCGCTCTGCCTCAAATAACTCCCCATTCGTAATCAAAGCTTGAATTCTAGGGGCCGCATCGGCGTATTGATCTCGCAGTCTAGGCAACATACGCTTTAATAAAGCCAAGCTACCTAAACGCTCCAAAGCCTTATCCAATCCCAAACCAGCCAACTCGGGCAGGCTCTCGGGGACATTATCAGTAGCAAATAACAAGCTTGAGGCACTCACATTACTTCCTATCCAACGTAATAATACTTTCAACAAATGCTGAGGGTTAATGGGTTTTGCCAAATGATCATTCATTCCCACTTCTAAGCAGCGACGGCGTTCTGCATCCATTGCATGCGCTGTTAAAGCAATAATAGGTAAATCACTGGCACTTAATTTCATCCGAATAATGCGTGTTGCCTCCATGCCGTCCATTTCCGGCATTTGCACATCCATTAAAATGGCATCGTATTTTTTTTGTTGCTGAAAAATAAGATCAACCACCTCACGCCCATTTTCAACCGTATCGACTACTGCGCCTAAGGAAGTTAATAAAGCCGAGCTCATTTCACTTAATAAAAGGGTATCTTCTGCTAATAAAATACGCATGCCTTGTAATGGCTCAGCTTTAGGGGTAAATAACATTTTTGAAATGGCAGTGTTGTTTAATTTCAAGCTGGATTCTATTGTCGCATATAGTGAATGCGCAATAATAGGTTTACTTAAAGAATAAACAAGAGATTGTGGCCCCCAGCGGCTTATTATTTCATCATGGCTTAATACTGAGGTAAGAAAGACAGCGGCAATTTTTGAGCGGATATCCCATATTTTTTGCACAGCCTCTACATTTGTATTCTCTAATATATAAGCGTCAATAATCAACACATCATAGGGTTGCTGCTGTGCCCTTTCTAGTTCCTGCACTACTTCAACGGCAGTACAAACCGTCTTAACTTGCAGCCCCATTTTCTCTAAATACAAGCACAACTGAATTCGTGTTGCCGTATGCGCTTCAGCCAATAAAACTCGACGGCCTATATACTGCGGGATTTGCATTGCGGCTTGATGACTTTGTTTTAAACAAAGTGAAAAATTAAAACGAGACCCTCTTCCAAGGCTACTATCAACACTAATGCCCCCACCCATAATATGCGCTAACTGCTGACTAATCGCTAAGCCTAGGCCAGAGCCGCCAAAACGCCGAGTGGTAGAGGAATCTGCCTGAGTGAAAGGTTGAAACAAACGATTTAATGCCTCAGGGCCAATTCCAATACCTGTATCATGAATACTAAAATTAAACTCAAATTTCTGATCACCTTTATTGCAACAAGACACCGCTAACTCAACCTCTCCCGATTCAGTAAATTTAATTGCATTATTAATTAAATTTAATAAAACCTGCCCAAGACGTAAAGAATCACCAATCAACCATTGTGGAGAATTAACATCCACACTATAAATCAGAGCTAATTTCTTTTTTTCGGCTTGAATAGCACCAATTCCCGCCAAGTTTTCCAACAAAACAAACAGATCAAATGGCGACTCTTCTAATTCTAACTTACCCGCTTCAATTTTTGAAATATCTAAAATATCATTAATCACCCCAAGCAATAAATTGGCCGATGATTGTACCTTGGCCAAATAATCCCGTTGCTTATTCGCTAAGGGTGTATCAAAAAGTAAATGGGTATAGCCCAAAATTGCCGTTAAAGGTGTTCTTATTTCATGGCTCATATTAGCCAAAAAATCACCTTTAACTTGTAAAGCTGCCTGAGCCTGATCTCTAGACACGATTAATTCTGCTGATTGTGCTCTTAATAAGGCGCTTGCATTCCTAAAAACCAATAAGCTTTGCGCCATAACCGAAATTTCATCTAGGCCACTGGTATTGATTTCTATATCCAAATGGCCATCAGCAATGTGCTGCATATTACTTGATAAATCAACAAGTCTAGAGCTAATTCTTTTTCTTATATAAATTGAGCTAATCCCCATCGATATAAGCAAACTAAACAATGCAAGCCCAGCCAATAGCCATGTGCTTTTATTTAGCCGCTGCGAGAGCGTAGACATCTCTCCATTCAGCTCATTCTTTAGCCTGTATTCAGTGGCTAATGCTTGGTTTACAAGTAATTGGGTAGCACTTTGATTTTTTAAAACAAGTTGTTGTAACTCACTATCTAATTTAATTTTTTTAAAACTCACCGAGAAAACACCATTCTCTCCATCGGCCAAAAAAATCAAACTATACAGCTCTCGTTGTAACTTCTTTAGCTCACCGCTGTGCTTAATTTCAATTAAAGTTTGTTTCGCTTTAGTGGTGACTTGCGCGAATGTTCTTTTTATTTCTTCTAATTGAATCACACTTTGTGCATTTGCGGCTTGAGCAATTAAACTGGCTAATAGCACCACATCCCCGCGAAAATGCTGCACAGCACTTAAAGACGCCACCTGCTCCGCCACCAAAACCACCACAGCATTGGTAGAATCCAGCGTTATTTGATCGCTACGGGAAATCATTTTTAGCGTTGTTTGACTTATTAATGGAACTAAAATGGAATCAAAATTCGCCACCGATCGTGCAACTTCCCGCCTTACATCCTGCAAAGGGTGATACAGACTGGCCGCTAAGTCTTTTCCAGCCGCTTGAGCGTAAGGGTCAGCGTGTAGTAAATGAGCTTGGATGCCCGCTAGTAAGCTGATACCCCTTTTTGCAAAGCCCAGCTCCCCCTGTTCCCCCACTAGCGCCGCCAATCGGAAAGCGTCAGCCCTAGCCTGCTGTAAAGAATGTAACTCTGAAAACTCAGTATCAATTAAAGAGTGAACGGATGCGCCTGCAGCAATTGATGCTCGCCTAGTGGCAGAGAGCAGATCTGCATTCTTAGCCAATAAAATAGGATCAATCGCCTGCAAAAACCGCTGCTGAGCGTCCCCCGTATTTTGCAAAATAATGTTTTTACGCTCGCTAAGCAGCAGCTGTTGAATCACTAGCTCATCTGTTGGAGCTACGTTTTTTGATAGCTGTTGCAACAAAACGGTCAGCGCTTCAGTATCTTTTGTGCGGCTTAAAGCCAACGCATTAATTTGCTTAGGTAGCTCTGATAGCGCTAAGTGCACACGGGATAAGGCGCTATCGCGCGCGGGTACATTTTGGGCATTTGCAAGGCTGGCAAGCGCAGATGAAAACTCCAAACTGCTTGCCTCTAAACGTGCTGATGCAATCGCAGCAGGGAAGCTTTGCTGAGAAACGACCGAATATGTGTTATCAACGGAATGAAAAGCCCATAAAGCAGCGCCCGATGCAAGTAATGTCGTGGCAGCAACCACACCAAAAGCTAAGCGAAGGCGCAGCGCAATTGACTGCCTAAATAAACGTTTTAGTGTGGGCATTAGCCCCATCTCCAACAAAACAGCCTTAGGGCTAGGGTTTATTTCACTTGTTTGAATATTAAGCTACCGAATAGAAACATTCTTTAATATTTCCAATACCTTACACTTAAATGCGATATATGATTTTAAAATCATCTTTTTTATGAAATTATAACGTCATTTATGTGTAACCGTTATCTGGAGCCCATCATGCAAAATGCATCGCTTATGTTCGCAAACATTCCCAGCAAACAACCGTCATTACGTGCAGCTTATGAAGCTTGGCTAAAAGCTCGCTCCACACTTCCAAAAACTGAAATACAAAGTGCTAGCAGTCAATTAAGAGTGGGTATTGTTGGAGCGGGCATGGCAGGGCTGTATGCAGCTTTATTACTTAAAAGTAGAGGAATAGATTGTCATTTATATGAGGCTCATCCCACGCGCTTAGGCGGGCGCGTGTATACCCATCGCTTTAATGATGAACCCAATCAATATTTTGAAGCGGGAGCAATGCGCTTACCAGAAACGCCTGAGCAACAGCCAGTATTCGATCTCATTAGTTTTTTAAACGAGCAGGGAACCCCTGAATCGAATATCGAGCTTATTCCATATAACTTATATGATCCAAGTGGCAATTTAGTGTACGTGAACGGCAAGCGAGCCTTTAGTGGCGCCACGATGAGTTTGGATTATGCAAACCAGCACCCAGAAGCGCTTGGTTTTAAGCTCCCTCCAGACGAGCGCAACAAAACGGCCTCGCAGCTATTAGATGAAGTGCTGCAGCCCTTTTTTGACCAGTTAGAAGTGGATTTCGACTTAGGCTTTGCCAAAATTGTACAGTACGATAATTACTCGCTCTACACCTATCTGACAGAAATTGCAGGCTGGAGTATGGAGAAGGTTAATTATGTGGAAGTTATGACTTCGGCTACCAATCAGTTTCACAGCAGTTTTACCGAGCTGGTCATTGAAAGCATGGATTTTTCTGGCGCTAAATGGCGCACCATTGCCAATGGCATGGATAGATTACCCAATGCTTGCGCCCAACTCATTGGGGAAGATGCTATTTCAATGGATACCCCTGTGCGGCAGATTGAAAATCTAACAGATGGACGCGTTGCGGTTCATTACGGTGATATGGGCGAATTCGCAATTTATGACCGTGTAATTATGGCGATTCCACCTGCTGCACTGCGCATGATAGACACCCCACAATGGTCGCCCACCAAGATGCAAGCGATTCGCGCCATGCATTACGAGCCACTATATAAAATTGGCCTGCGCTTTAAAACACGTTTCTGGGAGCAAGTTCCACAGCCCGCTATGGGCGGGCAGTCTGCCACTGATTTACCAATGCGCTGGTGCGTTTATCCCTCCTATGGCCTTGGCGATTCAGGTGCGGGTGTGCTATTGCTGTATTCATGGATGAGCGATGCTTATAACTGGCTGCCACAAAGCCAAGAAGAACGCGTACGTTTGGCGCTTAGGGATTTACAAAACCTTTATCAAGATACGGTAAATATTGAAGCCGAGTTTATCGAATCCTATGATGTGGCTTGGCCTTCAGAATGGGCCACTGGGGATGCAATGTTTTTCCCTGGGCAATTTAGGCAGTTATTTAATAACGCTCGCCAGCCAGAACAGCACATTTACTTTGCAGGTGAGCATTTAAGCGTGCATCACACTTGGATTGTTGGCGCATTAGACTCCGCACTACTCGCCTGCCAACAGCTACTTGGTGATGACACACTTGGCCCATTGCGCGCCAGCGCTATGCCCGCCTTGAGCCCACATCAGCATGACTACAGCAAATGTGCTGCCGCCCCCTTGTTGCAGCGCTAAGGACTCCCCATGTGGATGAGTAAATTAACGATCATCGCCGCACTACTCTTTAGCCCAAGCCTATACGCAGAAGACGATCTCGCCGCCGAGCCACTGAAAGCGATTGGCTCTTGGGGCATGCTGAGCCAGTTTAAAGATTATGAAAAACCCTTCTGGACCGAGCAGCTCCCCAAGCAAAGCCAAGGCAGAATCCAAGTAAGCCTCAATGCTTTTAATGATCTGGGCCTAAAAGGTAGCGAAGTCTTGCGCTTAATGAAGCTAGGGATGACGGACTTTGGCACCACCATCTTGTCGTATATCTCGGAGCAAGATCCACGGGCAGAAGCGGTAGATCTTGCTGGGCTGACCATCAATGCCGAAATGGAGCGCAATGTAGTCAACAGCTACCGCCCCGTGCTAGAGCAGTATTTTAAGCACAAGCATGGCATTAAAGTACTGGCCATGTGGCCCTATTCTGCTCAGCTTTTAATGTGCAATGGGCCCGTTAAAAACCTAGAAGGGCTAAAGGGAAAAAAAGTACGCGTCAGCATGCGTACCACCAGCGATCTAATCGAGGCCTACGGCGCAATCACGCTCAGTATTCCTTTTGATCAGGTTTATAACAAAATGAAAGATAAGCAGCTCGATTGCCTGATTACTTCGGCACTAGCCGCCCACGCGGCGCACTTTTATCAAGTTGCAACGCATATCTACAATCTGCCGCTAGGCTGGAGCGTGGTGATGCTTGGGGTAAATCAAGCCTCATGGGCAAAGATAGAAGCGCGCGATCAAAAAACCATTGAAGTAGGCATTAAAAAGCTCGCTGATGATCTGTGGCAAGCCGCCGACACACAAACAGCCTTAGGAATCGCGTGCAACACAGGAAAAAACTGCAGCCTTGCCGAGCAAGGCTCCATGACACTGATCACCCCAAGTGCAAATGATGAAGCGAGATTAGCTAAAACAGTCAAACAAGTTGTACTTAAACGCTGGGCTGAGCGCTGTGGCAAAGAGTGTGTTGATGAATGGAATAAAAGTGTTGGGAAATTGCTAAATATAAGCTTGGTAGAATAATAGCCAGCTTATAAGCAACGCCCTTGGCTACCTAGCAGCCTGTCGGACTTAGCATCAGTCAGCTGAAAAATCACCTGATCGGCCTATATTTCACCAAATTTTTGACCAAGTAACTCGTTATTGGCGCTGCAAATCCGGCAAAATCTGGTCTCGATCATGCGATTTTTCGCTTCGACCGTCTAAGTCCGACAGGCTGCTAGCCTGAATTCAACAGGGTAGGCCACACTTATTTCCAGCCCTTTAGCACCGTTTGTTTACAAAAAAATGACCGTCAAGCAGCAGTGCACAAAAAATAAGCAACGCCATTTACCATCTAATAAACAACAACTTAAATAAATAATCAACAGTTTATCCACAGCACAGCACTTGGTTTTAGGGGATAAAACCCAAGAGACCCACAAGACTATCAAGTAAGCTGCAGTGCAGCACTTATTCTCCTTTGGACGCCATGTTTATTCCTCTAAAACGCTGCGCTTGGTGCAGTGACGATCCACTCTACCAAATCTATCACGACCATGAATGGGGCGTGCCACTCCATGATGATCAAGCGCTGTTTGAGTTGTTATGCCTAGAAGGCGCGCAGGCGGGGCTATCGTGGATCACCATCTTAAAAAAACGCGCTCACTACCGCACCGTATTTGATGGCTTTGACGCGCAAAAAATGACCAACTATGACGCAGAAAAAATCGCCAGCCTACTCGCAGATGCAGGCATTATTCGCAACCGCGCCAAAGTAGCGGCCTTTATTGGCAACGCCACGGCTTATTTAAAAATCCAAGCAGAGGGAGTGCGCTTTGCAGATTTTCTTTGGCAGTTTGTAAACCGCCAAACCATGGTTAACCACTGGGCCACAGCCCAAGACACACCTGCATCTACACCAGAATCAGAAGCCATGAGCAAGGCGCTCAAAAAACGCGGTTTTAAGTTTGTTGGCCCCACTATTTGCTACGCTTTTATGCAGGCCAGCGGCATGGTGGATGACCACAGCCCCGATTGCTGGCGGCGTAGCGGTAGCAAATAATATTGACCAGCAAGATCAAAAAGTACGGAGCCCACTACGCGCAAAAAACACGAATACAGGCTCAAACACTCATTGAGCCTATTCGTGTTTTTTAGGTTTTGAGTGGACTAAAAATACGTCGCCCCCCCCTTCTTAGCTCCCCGCCATTTCATCCGCAGTAAATAAGCGTGAAATCAAAGATTTTTCAAAGCCCTCTTCCATAGGAATAGAGATTTTAACGCCATTCCCAGCAGCGATATCGCATGGGTTGCCACTTTTATCGCGCATTTCTGCCAAGGTGATAATCCGATTACCACTTGGGTGGATAATTTCTAGCTGATCGCCAACTACAAAGCGATTTTTCACTTCTATTTTAGCCCAGCCGTCTTTAATGCTAATCACTTCGCCCACAAACTGGCTTTGCTTGGATTTGGAATGCCCATCCAGATAGTTTTGCGCTTCATGAGTGTAATGGCGCTGATAAAAGCCATCGGTATAACCACGGTTAGCCAAGCCATCTAGATCTGCCAGCAAGGCAGGGTTAAACGGACGCCCAGCCACTGCATCGTCAATCGCTTGGCGGTACACCTGTGCCGTGCGGGCCACGTAGTACAACGATTTGGTTCGGCCTTCAATTTTCAGCGAATCCACGCCGATTTTAGTGAGCCGATCGATGTGCTGCACTGCACGAAGATCTTTGGAATTCATAATGTATGTGCCGTGCTCGTCTTCCAGAATCGGCATCAGCTCATCTGGGCGGCTTTGCTCGGCGATTAGATAGGTTTTATCGGCAGCAGGATGCCGCTCAGCACCACCGCAGGCGGCAAAGCTTTGGTTCGCCTCTGCCATAGCCTTATTAAAATCAAACTGAATCACCTGTGGTTTTACATCGCCCGCATCGTCTTCCACCGTGTCATTCATTTTGTAATCCCAACGGCAGGCATTGGTACAGGTGCCTTGGTTAGGATCGCGGTGATTAAAGTAGCCAGATAAAAGGCAGCGGCCAGAATAGGCAATACACAAGGCGCCATGCACAAAGACTTCCAGCTCCATATCTGGGCAGAGCTGGCGGATTTCTTCGACTTCATCAAGGCTCATTTCACGCGATAGAATCACCCGCTCCAGCCCCATCGATTTCCAGAATTTCACCCCAGCGTAATTCACGGTATTGGCTTGCACCGATAAGTGGATCACCTGCTCTGGCCATTTCTCCCGCACCATCATAATCAGGCCAGGGTCGGCCATAATCAGCGCATCAGGCTTCATGGCGATCACAGGCTCCATATCGGCAAGGTAAGTTTTTACTTTGGCGTTATGCGGCAAGATATTGCTAGCGACAAAGAACTTCTTGCCCCGCTGATGCGCCTCAATAATCCCTTGGCCAATTTGCTCAAGCTTAAATTCATTATTACGTGCACGCAGGGAATAGCGCGGCTGACCGGCGTAAACCGCATCAGCGCCAAAATCAAAAGCAGCGCGCATTTTGTCCAAAGTGCCTGCAGGGAGGAGAAGTTCAGGGGCTTTCATGGTTTAGTGTCTCATGCGGCCTGAATTATGCAATTCAAGCGAGGAAAAACCGCGATTATAGCACGGCCTTTTTGCCTATTTTTTAATCAGCCACAAAAAAACATATGAAAACAGCAACTTAATCGGCTTATCCACAAGCCATCCACGGACTTGCTGGATTATTTCTTGGATAATAAATCAGCCTGATTAAAATTTAAGCAGAACAAAAAAAACCATCCAGAGCAAGGACTTGGCTAACTTGTCCACAGGACGTACACAGCCTTGTGCGCATGAGGCGGGGATAAGCTGAGCCAAGAGCTCACATTACATAAAAATGCTGTTTTACAACTTTAAATCCGGCTAATAAACCTTGGCATTGCCAAGCCCGGCGACGTATAGGTGTGGTGAATTAATCATCAGCCATTCTGCACTCACACCACCAGAAAGGGGTATAGCTTATCGGACGCTCATTTACGCATGGTAAGTAGTTCGACATAAGTTATCACGCATTTTCAAAGGAAAAATATGTGATTTTCGTAGGGTGTGCAAGTGCCTTTCTTGCACTCCAGCTCTGGGTGCGCAATGAATCCGTCGTTTCACTCCCTGCGAAAAATATATGATTGATAAATATTGGTTAATTTATGCCAAGGTACTTAACACCATTTATGCAAACAATTAAAAATTACAAAAAATAAATTTCAAAAAAAGATTAGTGTAATTATTTACACGCTATCGATTTCCCCAGTATTACTTTATAGATAAAAACTATTTAATACGGTTTTTCCAATCTGCCAAATAATTTATAAAAAATAAATAAATACTTAGGTATAAATTAAGCAGCACTTATTATTAACAATGATATTGCGCTACACTGTAGAGACATTATTAAAGACAATCGAAAACTTCTTCTACTTATATTTGGATATTCAAACAGAGCGACACCCATTATATTAAATAAAGATCCTCTACTGGTTCAAGGCTAGTCCATAAAAAAAATCATATATACTATTATTTCAATATAATAGTCATTATTGATGAGTAATATATCCAATGGAGTATTTCATGCTTGATGTAATAGACTTAAATACCATTATGGCCTTAGCTGCAGTTGCTATGCTAGCTGGGTTTTTTGATGCCATTGCCGGTGGAGGTGGTCTAATAACTCTTCCTGCTTTGTTTATTGCAGGGATTCCACCTGTCGCAGCGATTGCAACAAATAAATTTCAAGCGGCAGCTGCAACTATTTCAGCCACAATAGCATTCGCAAGGAAAGGACAAATAGAATGGAGATCTGGCTTTCCAATGGCTCTCATGTCACTTCTAGGCGGTGGATTTGGTGCATTATCAATTAGTTTAATTCCTAAATCTGCTCTTGAGTTTTTAGTTCCTATTTTACTTATTTTAGTTGCAATCTATTTTGTGTTAGCACCAAAATTAAATAACGAAGAACGGCATGCTAAAATTTCTTCTTTTTTATTTACCGCTATGATTGCTCCATTAATTGGTTTTTACGATGGTGTATTTGGCCCTGGTGTTGGATCATTCTTTATGGTTGCTTTTGTATTATTGCTAGGCCAAGGGATTGTCCGAGCAATGGCAAACACAAAACTTTTAAATGCTTCAAGTAATATTGGTGCATTATTTGTATTTATTTTAACCGGTCATATTATTTTTACTGTGGCAATAGCCATGGCGATAGGTGCATTTATTGGTGCTCAGCTTGGTGCTCGCTGTGCAGTAAAGTTTGGTCCAAAATTAATTAAACCTTTGCTTATAAGCATCTGCGGTCTAATGGCAGTTAAATTACTGCTAGACCCAGATAATCCCCTAAGAGTTTATATTTCAACACATATCGTATGAATATAAATAATATCAGATTACTCAAAAAATCTCGTATCGCCGATAAACTGATTTTCAATGATTCCTACATCGCTAATGTAGGCTATTTTTCTCTTAATCTAGGCTACTATCACCCAGAAGGAAGAATTTTATTTTCACCAACTAAAAAATGGCCGTCTGTTCTTGCAATTCATGGAGCACGGTCAGATTATACAAAACTAAATACGATACTTTATTCTCTACAAAAAGAAGGCGTATCGTCATTAAGCTTTAATTTATCAGGCCATAATTTAGCAAGCGGTATTAATTTAGAAGAAACTTCACTAGCTAACAATCTTAATGAATCCTACCGATTTCTAAATATATTAGATAAAGAAAATATAGCCGTAATAGGGTACAGTTTAGGCGGTGCCTTGGCTTTAAAATTAGCCGCTAGCAATACAAATATAAAAAAAATCATTCTATTTTGTCCAGCTGTGTATTCTGACTCTGCATACCTAGAAAACTTTGGGCCTAAATTCAAAAAAGAAATTTCAATTCCATTCGGTTTTTTAAACACAGACTCTTTTGATTACTTATCAACATATCATGGTGATATCATGCTAATAATCGGTCAGTATGATGGGGTACCCTCAATACATTATGGTGGTATTTTAGGTACCTCCGCAGGAATATTTAAAATTAACGGGAAAGAACAATACAGTGCTATACCTGCAGAAGTAATAGAAAAAATTAAAAATTCTTTGCCAAACAAACAACTTAATATTTTACAGATTGCAGGCTGCGATCATAATTTATCTACTTGGTTTAGAAAAAAGCCTCTGGTAGCTAAACTTGTTGCAAATCATATTTCAAAGTTCTTAAATGGAGAGGCTGGTTTACAGGGACAATTTTTAGTTATCGATTGATCCAATAGCGTATCAAGCTAGCGATAATACTGAGGGATGTACATGGCGGTAGAGTTACCCGAGCAGCTATCGCCAAAGCGGGTTTTTGATGCTGCGCTCAAACAAGGAATTTTGATTGCCCTTGGGCTGATGTTTTCAAACTCCAAGCGCTTTGAGCACTTTATTCGCATCAACTGCGGCTGGCCATTTAGCCCAGAAATAGATCGCGCCTTACAAAGCTTAGGCAAGCTCATAGATGAAATGAGTAGCAGCTTAAGCACGGCGCATTCTGCCTAAATTTAACTTTCCCGCAAATGTAGAATTAAATCTTGTAGTGCTTCTTGCGAAACACCATCCAATGTAGGAGAACGGCGCTCTATTTCATTGGCTAAATCAAAAAGTATCCATTCCATTTCACTCAGCATGGCTTGTAACTCACCCAGCATTTCAGGATCATCTTCCCCAAAGGTATGCATAGACTGCACATCATCGGGGTTTAAACCCGCCTGAACAATCAGCGCACGAATGCTCTCCATACGCTCAAATAAAAATCCCAGCGGTGAATTAAGGCTCGCCCCTTCATTTATTTGTCCTTTTAGCATGGTATGTAAAGCCAGCCATGCTTCAAGAAAATCAGCAATATGCGCTAATTGCAAGGAAATATCTCTCCCTACCATTGCCTGATGTTTTTCATTGCTGACCGAGCCTAATAAATCTCTTAAAGCCTTAACCGTTGCTGGATGAAAGCGAGAACGAAGCAAAGTAAATAAAGCGTCCAATCGTTTTGAATCAAAACGATGCAATACCGCATCCGTGACGTCAGCAATGGCAATGATCTGCGCTAAACGACTCACCGCTTCACCGCGTAAACCATGGGGATAACCGCTGCCATCCAGCCGCTCATGATGTTGCAAAATAGCATGCTCGGCAGCCAGCGAAAACACAGGGAAACCATGCACTAGCATATAGCTAGTAATTGGATGCACATAGATATAGCGGCGCTCTTGCTGTGTAATTATATGCGCAGGCGTCAGCAGTTCTGGGTCCGTATGCATCTCCCCCAAATCGTGACATAGCGCAGCCAACATTAAGGCCGTCTTATCAGATTCAGGCAATTTCAGTTGCTGAGCTAGGGAATAAGAAACAATACAATTTCTTAATGCATGTTCAAATAAATTAGGCCGCTGATTTTGCATCACCGTTAGCCTAAATCGAATAGGCATAGGCAAGACTAATGCCGCTAGTTGATGCTTAATGGCTAAAGGATCGCCTGCCCTCGTTAGTATTCTCGCTAAAGTAAGGTCTTTCTCTATTATTTTACCCACTTCAAAAGCCAATTGGCCGCCATCAAGTGCCCGATCCGTTGCTAAAACTTGGTCGAGAGGCGTGGCTAATTTGTGCTTAACCAAAAGATCAAATTGGTGGCTGCTAATCTTTGCTCCTTTCGCTACCAACTTCATCCCATTGGCCGCAAAAATATCTTGATCAGCAATCACATCACGGTTATCCCCCATTTGCGTAGCGGCACGCAAATAGTGAGGATTTTCTTCTGGCAATTCAGATAACTGCGATAACGTATCTGGAGTCATATTGATATAATTGAATAAGTGAACTTCCTTAGTCTAGGTCATTTCAAACCTTACTGAGATTTATCTTATTTAAATAAAAATGAAGCCCTGAAATACAGTATTTTTAGTCGCTTTGACCTCCTTTTCTCCGGCGATAGCATGCACTCTTTTGCATATAAAAAACGAGGCGATGCCTCGTTTTTTTAACGCAATCAAGCCACAGATTTAGATGGCCCAGCGCTCACGAATGCTGGCTTCAATCCCTGCGGCATCTAAGCCACATTCTGCCCATTGCACCTGCTGCTCTGCATGCTCGATATAACGATCAGGAATCCCCAATTGCAGGCATGGCTTACAGTTATTCTGCGCCATCATGCTCTCTAATACTGCCGAGCCTGCTCCCCCCATGATCGAGCCTTCTTCCACCGTAACTAGGTAATCGTGGCTAGTGGCCAATTCAAGAATTAAGGCAGCATCAATGGGTTTCACAAAGCGCATATTCACCACGGTGGCATCCAGCGCCTCGCCAGCCTCTAAAGCTGCAGCAAGCACCGTACCAAACGCAAGGATCGCTACTTTACTGCCACGGCGGCGAATTTCTGCACTGCCCATGGCAATAGCGGTCATGGCGCTTTGTACCTCTACACCGGGGCCAGTGCCGCGAGGATAACGCACCGCACTTGGACCATCGTGTAAAAAAGCCGTATACAGCATCTGGCGGCATTCGTTTTCATCCGCAGGTGTCAACACCACCATATTGGGGATACAACGCAAAAAGGAAATATCAAAAGACCCTGCGTGGGTTGGGCCATCCGCACCTACTTGGCCAGCACGGTCAATCGCAAACACCACGGGTAGATTTTGAATCGCTACATCGTGAATCAACTGATCATAAGCGCGTTGCAAGAAAGTTGAATAAATCGCTACCACCGGCTTAAAGCCTTCACACGCCAAACCAGCGGCAAAGGTCACTGCGTGCTGCTCGGCAATACCCACATCAAAATAGCGCTCAGGGTATTCTTGCTCAAAGCGAACTAGGCCCGAGCCTTCGCGCATGGCAGGCGTGATGCCAAGCAAACGCTTATCCATTTTGGCCATATCGCACAGCCAATCGCCAAACACCTTGGTGTAGCTGACTTTGGTGGCTTTAGCGCCCAACATGCCGTCTTCTTTTGCAAACGGGGTAACCGCATGGTATTTCACCGGATCGGCAACGGCTTTTTTATAGCCCTCGCCCTTACGCGTCACCACGTGCAGAAACTGTGGGCCTTTTAGCTGCTTGATGTTCGCTAGTGTTGTGACCAGCGTATCTAGATCATGCCCATCAATGGGGCCAATATAATTAAAACCAAACTGCTCAAACATCGTGCCCGGCGTAAGCATGCCTTTGACGTGTTCTTCACCTTTTTTGGCGAGTTCTTTCAAAGGCGGTACAACATCTAGCACGCGGCCAGAAGCACTGCGAATCCCGTTGTAAAACTTACTGGAAAGCAATTTAGACAAGTAATTGGTGAGCGAACCTACATTCGGTGAGATCGACATTTCATTGTCGTTCAGCACCACCAGTAAATTCACCTCACGATCACCCGCATTATTGAGCGCCTCAAAAGCTTGACCAGCCGTCATTGCGCCATCACCGATCACAGCAATGGCATGGCGATCCTCGCCCTTTAGCTTAGCCGCTTCAGCAAAACCTAATGCGGCCGCAATTGAGGTGCTGGAATGACCCACACCAAAAGTATCGTATTCGCTTTCTTCGCGCTTAGGAAAAGCGGCCAAGCCATGCTGCTTACGCATGGTATGCATGCGCTGGCGACGGCCGGTGAGGATTTTATGCGGATAGCTTTGATGGCCAACATCCCAAACCAAGCGGTCATATGGCGTATTAAACACGTAATGCAAAGCCACCGTCAGCTCGATAGCGCCTAAATTAGAGGCAAAATGGCCGCCCGTCTGGCTGACTGAATCCAGTAAACAATTACGTAACTCATTGGCCAGTTGTGGCAAATCATCCCGGGCAAGCTTTTTTAGCTCGGCTGGACAGGAAACCGTATCAAGTAAGGGATAACTCATCTCAAGCTTCTTCATTTTTAATGCGTTCCACTTTAAAACTAACCAGCAGACGCTGTTATGGGGTGTGGCAAGCTGTTCTTTACGCGTTTTTTTAAGCGCAATGACTCTTGGGGTATGCCTAACTTGAGCGCTCAACAATAAAATCGGCCAGCATAACAAGGTGGCGTGCTTTCTCACCAAAAGGTGCAATCGTCGCTAATGCATCGGCCTTTAGCTCAGCCGCTTTCTCTTTTGCAGCGGCTAAACCCAATAAAGAAACATAGGTTGGCTTATTATTGGCCGCATCTTTGCCCGCTGTTTTGCCCAAAGTTGCCGAATCGGCTTCTTTGTCCAAGATATCATCAACCACTTGAAAGGCCAGCCCAATGCATCGCGCGTAGTGATCTAAGCGACGTCTATCTTCATCGCTGATCGCTTCGCCACAATAAGAGCCCAATAACACGGCGGCCCGAATCAAAGCACCGGTTTTTAAGCCGTGCATCCGTTCTAGCTCGGTCAAGCTCAAGGCTTGCCCCACGCTATAAAGATCAATCCCCTGCCCGCCACACATGCCTAAGCTGCCTGAAGCACGAGCTAAAATATTCACCATACTGAGCTGGTGGCTCACCGAATCGGCAAGGGTATGCATGGAAAGTAAATCAAATGCCAACGTCTGCAGTGCATCCCCAGCCAATAAAGCAGATGCCTCACCAAAAGCCACATGGCAAGTAGGCTTACCACGGCGCAACACATCGTTATCCATGGCGGGCATATCGTCATGCACAAGGGAATAAGCGTGGATAAGCTCCACTGCGGCTCCCACATATTGCAAACGCTCGAAAGGTGCATTAACAACCGCACCAGCGGCAAACGCCAATAATGGACGAACACGCTTACCACCATCCAACACAGAGTAACGCATCGCAGTATGCAACTGCGCAGGAATAGCATCTTGTGCGGGCAAAACAGCCGCGAGGATTTGTTCCATCTGGGACTGGACGCCTTGCATCCAGTGGTTAAATTCTAAATTCATTTATTCGTTATCCGCAGGGAAGGGCTTGAGTTCTGCACCTTCAAGCACTCGAATACGTTGTTCGGCGTCTGCCAAGCGGCTTTCGCAAAATTGCAGTAATTCCGTGCCACGCTTGTAAGTAGTTAGAGCAGTTTCGAGCGGCAAATTGCCCGCTTCCATTTCAGCAATCAAGCTCTCCAACTCTTGGAGGCCTACTTCAAAGCTCTCGGGGGGTTTAGTTGCTTTCGGCATGCGCTAAATTTCCCGAATAAAGTTGTAAACGATAGTCCTCAGAGACTACCCAGTCAATCTTGATAATAACGCTCACCCAAGTCCCACTTCGCCCATTAAAGATCAGCGAACCGCCATTCATACAGCAATTTATAGGTAAGGGAGCGGCAAACGCCTTGAATTTTTACAGTAGGCAATACAAACTGCGCCAATTTTACCTCAAAAATTATTTATAAAATATTCGAGTTAGAATAAAGCGCTATTTATTTATGGTTATCTCAATGCGAATTGCCTATTTGATCCTTTGCCACGCCCATCCAGAGCAATTAGGCAGGCTTTGCCAGCAGCTACACCACCGTGATGCCCACATCTATATTCATGTGGATCGCAATACTGCCGATCAAACTGTGCAGGTCATGCAGGCCAATGTACCCAGTGGGGCCCAGTTTATTCACCGGCAAGCTTGCCGCTGGGGGGGCTTTTCATTAGTCAGTGCCAGCCTTGAGCTCATTAAAGCCGCACTGAAAGATGGCTGTGATTATTTAGTTTTGCTTTCTGCTCAAGATTTCCCACTTAAAACACATGAGCAAATTGTGGCTAAACTCAGCGGGCACGCTGGTTTTATTGAGTTTCGCCGACAGCCCGATCCCCATTTTGATATCCGTTATCGCTATCAAAGCTATCATCCTGAGCGACTTAATGGCCGTTTGGCTGGCAAGTTATTACAAAAAATACTGCGACCTTTAAACCGACTCGGCTTATTCAAGCGCCCGCTACCCGCGCCTTTAAAAGCAATTTATTCCGGCTCGCAATGGTGGTGCTTATCGGCAAACGCCTGCCAAACACTACTTGATTATTGCGAAATTTATCCAGAGTTAATTCACTTTTTTCGCCACACATTGGTGCCGGACGAAATGTTTGTGCAAAGCGTGTTAATGCACACGCCATTGGCAGATGTGCTGGTTAATGATTCTTTGCACTATTTAGAATGGGAAACCGGGGCTTGGTCACCGCGTGTGTTTGAAATAAGCGATCTGCCGCGCTTAAATGTTAGCCCCGCACTTTTTGCCAGAAAATTCTCTGCTGATGGTGAATTAAGCGAGCAAATCAACCCGTATTTAAGCCCTCTATAATCAAAAATTTATTAAATAATTCATGCACAAATAGCCATGTGATTTTTCAATTTATGCCTAATAATTAAAGGATTGCATACACACTGAGAAGAAATATGGGCGCTTTGGTTGGAGTGATTGCTCAGGAGAATGTGCTGAAAAACATCAGCCAGTATCTCAGCCCCCTTATCGAGCAAGGTTATACCAGCGCAACCTTGCTGCAAGAGCAAAATACGCCGCTTGCCTGCCCTATTCTCACTCTGCATTTACACTTAAATGATCTCAGCGCAAATCGCAGCTTGATCCGGCTAGATTGGGACAAGCCCAATAGCACAAGCGTTGCAACTTGCCGCGAAACACTCTCAGTCTGCTGCCGTGGCCTTATTGAAAACAACGAAGAGCTTCAGGATAGGCTCGCCATTTTGGGCTATTTGCACGATAAACCCACCACAGCGCAACTTGCCGCGGATCTTATCCATTGGCATTACCGCACCCAGCGTGACTTGCTGCAAGCTGTGCATTTAGCCGCGAGTGAAATAATCGGTGTATTTGCACTGGGCATTGCAGCCAATGATGACCCTGAGCATCTCTTTTGCACCTCTAGGCATATCCCACTCTTTATTGCCCAAGGCAAACACACAGCTGGGTTTAGCGATCAAGCACAGGTATTGCAATGCATTGCACCTGAAATAATACGCTTAGAACATGGGGATACGGCTAGGCTTAGCAGCCATGAATGCCATATTTTGAATCTGCAAGGCAGCCCTTGCCAAAGAGCATCTGCTAACGTTCAGCATGCTAAAATCAAGCTGCACGGCTTTCATCACTATATGCAGAAAGAAATCAATGAGCAGGCAGCCATTTTTGCCGACATTCTTGATCACACCCGCTCTGATGCCAACCTCGCCGAGCTACTGGATGGCGATGCAGCCCGTGTGCTTTGCGATGTAGAAGGCGTGACCCTACTTGCCAGTGGCAGTAGCTATCACGCGGCCCTTCTTGCCCGTTACTGGTTTGAAACCTTGGCAGGCCTGCCCTGCTCGGTGGAACTAGCCAGCGAGTATCGCTACCGAGAAGCCGTGCAGCATCACAATACGCTGATCATTGCGGTTTCTCAGTCTGGTGAAACCGCCGATACCATTGCTGCACTGAAATATGCACAAAGCCAAGACCACGAGCATACCCTTGCGATATCCAATGCATCCCCTAGCACACTGATGCAATTAGCCCGCTTTCAGTATTTTTTAGCTGCAGGCCCTGAAATTGGCGTGACCTCCACCAAAACATTCAGCACCCAGCTGCTTGCCTTATTTAGGCTTGCATTGAGTTTTGGAAAATTACGCGGCCATCTCTCCCCTGCCTCCGAAGCCAGTGCGATTGATGATCTGCAAAGGTTGCCCCGCGCCGCTAGCGATCTAGTCTCCATCACGCCACAAATACAAGAATGGGCACTCCGTATCCACAAAAGTAAGCAATTGTTTTTTGTCGGCCGCAATCTGTATTACCCCCTTTCACAAGAGGCCGCGTTAAAGATGCAAGAAGTAGCCTATATCCATTCTTTTGGTTTTCCTGCTGGTGAGCTGATTCACGGCCCACTGACCATGGTAAACAAAGACTTACCCGTGATTGCCTGCTTACCTTGGAACCGTTTAACTGAAAAGCTATTAGCAAATTTACAAGAAGTGCGAGCGCGAGGTGGCGAATTATTTGTATTATCCGATACCGGATTAGCCTCTACAGAGCACCTTCATGTGATTTGTATGCAGCATAATTTGCACGATTTAACCCCTATTCTCTATGGTATCGCCTTACAAACCCTTGCATATGAAACTGCTATTTTACATAACAATGAAATAGATTCGCCGAGATTCCTAAGCAAATCAGTAACAAAAGTATAAAAAACTAAATAGCCAACTGCCGGATACTGATCGGGTAAGGAGCAAGCATTTTGCTTAAAATGGCATCTTTACGAACCTTGGGAATACGCGACATGATAAGTAACCGGCCCCCTGAGTAAGTTGGAATCCCTGAAAAGGGAGTATCTCAACGATCCTGACACAGGGAGAGCGAAGCAGCTCAAGCAAAACCATTAACGAGCGCTTGCGAGATATTGGCGGCAATGCACTAGCAAGTAGCCAGCGCAGTAAGCAGATGCTCAGTGAAATGAACGAGCTCACCCATGCGGCAAATCATCTAGATACTCAGCTGGCTTTTTTTCAATTTCGCCACAACGCACAAAATAATAAAGCTCATCGACGCACGGTCAGTCAAGCGCAAACGACCTAAGTAAAAAGCCCCCAATGATGCAGATCTGGGGGCTATTTACTTAACGACGTTTTTTTATAATAAACCGAGCAATTTGCAATAAGCCCATGCCAATCGCAAGATGCTTTTTCCATCCTTCAGAGCGTAAAGCAAGCCTTGCTAATTTAAGCCAGCCTAAGATTCCCGATTGAGGCTGACTCATGGCTAAGCCCTCTTGCAGCACATTCATAGGCTGGGCCAAGGAGCTTAATTCTTGCCTCAGCGCTTGGCGCTGCTGCTCTGCTTTTAACTGCAAAAATTGCTTACGATAGAAGCGCGCTAGTTTCATGCTTCATCCTCAGCACTTTGCCGCAGTAAGGCCTTGCGATCCCTCACCAGCTCCGCGCACGTAGCTGGAAATAAATCCGCAGCATGCTTTAAGCGATAACGCAGCCAACACAGGCAAACCAAGGCACCACCGCCGTAAACCAGCATTAACCCTGACGCGACTGCAATCCGATGACTATCCCAAAAAATAATCAACAGTAGCACCGCAGCAAGGGCAAGGCTTAAACCACCCAAGACCGCCGCCAGTATGCCTAAAATTAAATGCCCCAGAAAACGCTGCAAAGCATCTTGCAGCTCTAAGCCAAATAGCTCTAGATGCGTACCTGCTAATCCCACAGCCTGCGCTAAAACACGCCGTACACCTGCAAAATAGGGCGAGGCCACGATTAGCGGCGCGAGATCAGCATGCCTACCAATGCACCCACCGCAGCAGCCACGCCAATGGCTTGCCAAGGATGATCATGTACATATTCATCCGTTACTTTTGCGGCTTGCTTTGCCTTTGCTACCGCCACTTGTTCAACTTCAACTAAACGTGTTTTTGCCGAGCGCAAACGCTCAACGGCACGCGCATACAATGCCTCTGCATCTTTGCCGCCTGCTTGCGAGGCCTCTACCAAAAGCTGCTCAGCTTCTTGTAAAATATCTTGGGATTGGTCGAGTAAAGTTTCACTTTTGGTATTCATAAGAAATACTCCTTAGAACTACGTGAGAAAAAAACTGACACTACATTGGATTACTTTTAATAGAAAAATCTCCATTTACTTGCAATACATGACAACCATAGCAAATAAACATCATCCACGACATCTACAAAAATTACGAATAAATGCAGCGAACTTTATATTAATAAAAAAAGCATTAATAAATAACTTCATTGTTCCAAATTATTTTATTTTTTTATCATGAATAAAAGTCATTTAAAGCCTCATTAACAATCAAGCAAAACGCATTGATAAATCTATTGCCTGTATATCTTTCGTTAATTTACCAATCGAAATTCTTTGCACCCCCGTCTCAGCGATCTCACGCACCGTGCTCTCATCCACGCCACCCGAAGCTTCTAACACAGCACTCTGCCCAGCCAAAGCCACCGCCGCACGCAGATCAGTTAAATTCATATTATCTAATAAAACCGAAACAGCGCCTGCTTGCAAAGCCTGTTCTAACTCATGGATGGTTTCTACTTCAATTTGAATAGTGACATCAGCCGGAGCCAACTTTGCCGCAGCAGCCAAAGCAGCAGAAATACTGCCCGCCGCCATAATATGGTTTTCTTTAATTAAGATGCCATCATACAAACCAATCCGCTGATTTAAGCCTCCGCCCACTGTCACAGCATATTTTTGCGCCAATCTGAGCCCAGGGATTGTTTTACGTGTGTCATGAATTTGGGCCGAGGTGTGTGCAACTAAATCTACATAACGACGCGTCTCAGTAGCCACAGCGGAGAGGATTTGTAAATAATTAAGCGCACTGCGCTCGGCTGTGAGTAAGCTACGCGCGGGGCCAAGAATAAGACAGAGCACTTGATCTGCCTCGACACACTCACCTTCTTTTACCATCCACTGTACTTGCACCCCATCATCCACTTGGCGAAAAACTTCATCAAACCAAGCCAGTCCACACAGCACCGCGCTCTGCCTTGCTATCACCGTGGCACGACTTTGGGTATCTGGCGCAATCAGCATGGCTGTCCAATCACAGCGACCAATGTCTTCCTGTAAAGCGGCAGCAACTTGAGAGGCGATAAGGTGTGGAGCAGGAATCATTGTTTTTCCAATCGTGGTTCAATGTAGGATATTTTATTAGAAACTGAGCAAAACATTATGGCATTAAAGGGGGGAGCTGCAACGGCGCGATGGCCGCGGCTAATTCGGTGCGAATTCTTGCCAAGCCCAGCGCAGTTTGCGATTCCATTCTTAGCGTTAATACCGGTGTGGTGTTTGATGCCCGAATCAAGCCAAAACCATCTGCGTATTCAATCCGTAAACCATCGATCACAAAAATGCGGAGGGCTAAGGGAAAAACGGCTTTTTTAGCAATCTCAGCCACCAATTGATGGCCATCTTGGGCTAAGGCCACTTGTAATTCTGGCGTAACGAGCGATCTAGGTAATGCTTGCAACGCCTGTGCCAAATCTTGCTCTACCATCATTTGTAAAAATTTTGCCCCAGCAAACAGGGCATCATCATCGGGCCAATCATTAAAGGCAAAATGCCCAGACAACTCACCAGCCACCAGTGCCTGAGTCGATTGCAAATGGCGCTTCATATGCCCGTGGCCAGTTGGGATCGCCTCACAACTACCGCCTTTGCTCCTTACCCAATCTGCAATCAGGCCGCTCGATTTTACATCGTAAAGAATGTGCCCCGGCTGCTTGGCTAGAGCGGTAGCGGCAAATAGCATTAATAGCCTATCGCCTGCAATACTCTCACCATCCCGTGTCACTACGCCTAAACGATCCCCGTCGCCATCAAATGCCAAGCCCAAATCCGCAGCGTGTGCCACGACGGCCCGCTTTAAATCAGCTAGGTTTTCTTCTACCTGTGGATCTGGATGGTGATGAGGGAAAGCACCATCCACCTGACAGTACAGCTCAATCACCTCACAACCCAAGGCGCGATACAAAGCAGGGGCAAACGCGCCTGGCACGCCATTCCCACAATCCACCACCACCTTAAAAGGCCGTTGTAGTGGAGCAGCCGCCGCCACAGCAGCGTAATAAGCTTGGCTAATATCTAAGGGTTGAACCTGGCCTTGTCCCACAATAAAATCATCGTTTTCTATACGCAGGCGTAAGGCTTGCAAAGCCTCGCCATCAATGGTTTCACCGGCCAGCGTCATTTTAATGCCGTTATAATCACTCGGATTATGGCTACCGGTAATCATTACACCTGAGCCATCACTATACTGACGCGCCGCAAAATACAGCAAGGGTGTGGCTGCCAAGCCCATATCCAGCACCGTGATCCCACTAGCAACAAGGGCATCAATCAAAGCACGCGCTAAGGCCGGGCTAGAAAAACGGCCATCCCTCGCTACGGCAATTTGCTGCACCCCGCGAGCATGCGCTTCCGCCCCCAGTGCCAGCCCAACAAAATGGGCCACTTCAGGGGTAAGTAATGAGGTTTGAGCACGAATATCGTAGGCTTTAAATAGACCATGAGCTAAGACGGGCACAATCAAATCCCTTTAACGAGGCAACGGTAAATGGCACTGAAAAAAATGATGCAATGTGTGCGGTAACCATTGCAATTGCCCAGGAATAGCACCAGACACAAAGCCAACGTGCCCCCCTTCCAAGGTTTGCAATAAGGTAACGCTATTTGACACCTCTGCCGGTAAAGGTAAAGATTCAAACGGCACAAAGGGATCATTTTTTGCATTAACAATTAAGCTGGGTAAGCGGATCAAAGGCAAAAAAGGCTTACTACTGGCTTCTTGCCAATAATGCTCTACGCTTTTAAAACCATGTATCGGTGCGGTCAATAAATCATCAAACGCTCTAAGCGTATTTACACGGCGTAAACCTTCTTGATCTAAGAAAGGATTATCGACGAGCTTCAGCTTAGCAAAGGTCTTCTTGCGCAAACTGCGTAAAAATTCACGCGTGTACACGCGCCGGTTAAAGCCTTGATCGAGCGACTCGCTCGTCGCCGCTAAATCTATTGGGGCACAAACCGCAGCAGCGGCATCAATCACTGCCGCAGCCGCGTCGCCTTGCTCACCCAACCACTTTAATAAAGCATTACCACCCAGCGATACGCCAACAGCAAAAATAGGCACATCTGGATTTTGAGCACGAATCCGGCATAGTACCCAATCAATTTCGGCAGAATCCCCTGCATGATAAGCCCTAGGCAGGCGATTGAGCACATTGCCACAGGAGCGAAAATGCGGCACTACACCACGCCAACCAAGCGGATACAGGTAATCGAATAAAGAGGTAGCGTAATGGCTGCGCGAACTGCCCTCTAATCCATGAAACACCACCACCAACGGCGTACCAGCACGGCCATCCACCCAATCCACGACAATCGAATCTAAATCAGGTGTAATCCACGATTCTCGCCGATAAGCAGGCGTTTTTTTCCACATTAAGGTGGCAGGATAAAGCGTCTGCGCATGCCCGCCAGGTAGCCAGAAAGGCGCTAGATACTCGGTGGCTTCAAAGGGGGTAGCACGAGACATAGCGATTAGCAGCCAAAATAAAAATGAAATAGAGGGGCGAGTAATCGCCCCTCTATTTTACTACAATCACTTACACACTACGTCAATTAAATACTAGCAATAGTACAAGTGCGCTTGTGTTCTCAACTTTAGCTTATTGAAGCCTCAGCTTAATCTAAACCACGGCTAGCCAAGTAGTCTTCGTAACCGCCCACATAGTAGTTGTATGTGCCATCACCATTCAGCTCTAAGATTTGTGTCGCCAGAGAGCTTACAAAAATCCGGTCATGCGATACAAATAGCAAAGTACCTTTATATAAATCCAAAGCTAAGTTTAAGGACTCGATCGACTCCATATCCATATGGTTAGTCGGCTCATCCATAATCAACACATTCGGTGTTTCTAAAATCAGCTTACCGTACAGCATGCGGCCTTTTTCACCACCAGATAGCACCTTAACTGACTTCTTAACATCGTCACCACTAAACAACAGACGCCCCAGAATACCTCGGATGACCTGATCATCCGTACCTGGCTGGCTCCACTGCTTAACCCAGTCAAAAAGCGTAATGTCTTCTTCAAAATCAGCTTCATGATCCTGTGCAAAGTAACCCAGCTGTGCTTTTTCAGCCCACTTAATCTTGCCGCTATCTGGATTAATCACATCCATCAAAAGCTTCACCAGCGTGGATTTACCCACACCGTTACCACCAATCACCGCAATCTTCTGACCTGCTTCTAAAATCAGATCCAAATTTTGAATCAAAGGCTTATCGAAAGACTTAGACACACCAGCAAGTTCTACAGCCTGACGGTGGAGCTTGGCTTTCTCATCAACCTCAAAGCGAATGTAAGGGTTCTGACGGCTAGAGGGTTTCACCTCAACCATCGCTTCCTTAATTTTATCTGCCAGTTTCAGGCGGCTTGTGGCCTGACGCGCTTTAGATTTATTCGCCGAGAAACGTGCGGCAAAAGAATTTAACTCCGCTACCTTTTCTTTAGCCTTAGCGTTATCTGTTAGCAAACGATCACGCGCTTGCGTAGAGGCAATCATGTAATCGTCATAAGTACCTGGATAAATACGAATTTCACGGAAATCAACGTCAGCAACGTGAGTACACACTTGATTTAAAAAGTGGCGATCATGCGAAATAATAATCATGGTGGAATCGCGCTCATTCAACGCGTCTTCCAACCAACGAATAGTGTTGATATCCAAGTTATTGGTTGGCTCATCCAGCAGCAGTACTTCTGGATTAGAAAACAAGGCTTGCGCCAGCAATACACGCAGCTTCCAGCCCGGTGCCACATCGCTCATTGGGCCAGCATGCTGCTCAATAGGAATCCCTGCCCCTAACAATAAAGCACCAGCGCGCGCTTCAGCAGTGTAACCATCGTACTCGGCCACTTTGCCTTCTAAATCAGCCGCGCGCATGTAATCGTCTTCGGTGGCTTCTAAATTGGCATAAATTGCATCGCGCTCGGCCAGCACCGCCCATAGCTCAGTATGTCCTTGCATCACAACATCAATCACGCGGCAATCTTCAAAAGCAAACTGATCTTGCTTAAGCTTACCTAGGCGAACACCGGGCTCTAGACTTACATTGCCAGCAGTAGGCTCTAAATCACCACCTAAAATTTTCATAAAAGTGGATTTACCGCAACCGTTTGCGCCAATCAAGCCATAACGATTACCGTCACCAAACTTAACTGAAACCCTTTCAAATAAAGGTTTCGCGCCAAATTGCATTGTAATATTTGCAGTACTAATCATGGTTTTTTTGCCCTATTGCTACCCAGATACATCGTTGTATTCTTTAAAAGAAATGGTCATTGACCTGCGCAGCGCGCAAGCTCATCGTTTCATCACTGATAAAAACTGAAAATTTTCCCGCCCGATCGCGAGTTGGCTTCTACACTGCAGCCTGTCATACAATCCCAAAACACCAATCCTAGCTAAGCAGTTTACTCAGCCCAGATGACTGTTAAGCCCTAAACCAAGCAAGGATCGTTCTTTACCGACAGTCAATTTGATTTTAGCTACGTTTTTTCTTTTAACGATGCCAAACATCATCAAAAGTAAGAATATTGATTCTGCCCGCGCGATTTGAACTCACACTACGCCAACACAAAGCGGCTGATTTTATCACACCGCAGCGTCACTATGACCTTGCCGCACAACGGAGGGTTTTAGTTTACTTTTTTTGTGGAAAAAGAAGCGCGTTGAAGCGCTGTCAATCTAAGCAATCCGCCGCTTTAATGACAGCGGCCCAGCAACCGCTTGACTATACTCTGACGAAGAAAGTTCAAAACGAGGCGCTACTTTGTTTTTTACACCACACACTTTTTTGATTTTAAATTACACAAAGTGTAAAAAACATATAATCAAAACTTAGTTAGATTAAATTATTACGCTCATTGATTATTAATCATTTTATAACACTGCTGTAAACTGTAATACCTTACTTGTAATACACAACTAGACGCTTTACTCTCAAAACGAATTAGTATCATTTGGGTAAAATAATGATGTTTGATATAAAAGGCCTAGTAAACTCACTCTTTCGCCCCGCTACACAAGAAGGCGTATTTGACCTTAAATCAGCAACGATCTTTATGGATGAGCTGCCAGAAAGCGATATTTTACAAGCCCAGATGGAAATCGTAAAAGCGTTGCAGCAGCTCAATCAAAATCCAAAAATTAGTAGCAACGAGCTTTTCAAAACTATCCCTTATCTGGATGAAAAAGCTGGGCCATTACAAAGCCATTTACTCGATATTTACCACGGGCGGATTATCGAAGAAGGCATTGCTCCTCACCAAGTCCTGCCTACCGTATTATTATTCTGGCAAGAAATGGCCACAGGCTACCTAAGTGGCATCAAGCTAGCCAGTCAAAAAGTTGGTCGCACCCAAGATAAAAAGCTACAGTTATTCACCTTAAGAGCTATCGAGCTTTTTGCTACTCAAGCACGCTACGCTTATATGCGTCATATGGATTTAGACAACCATATCTGGCGGAATCTAAATCGCCTGTATCATTTTTCCGAGCAAAATGATTTCGCAAAAACGCCACAAATTCCTTACAACAGCAGCGAACCATCCAATATTCAAGATCATTATATTCAAACGCTCATGTTATCGCTCGCGAACCCTGACAAAGTTCAATCCAGCCAAATCAACTTGATTGCGACGTGGCTAAAAAAATGGAGCGTGCTTATTGAGCTTGAACCAGAGCTAAAACCACAACAGCACTTATTTGCAGTAAATATCACAGGAACCGGCAAGCCCAAACGTATACGTCGAGATATGGTTGGCGAAAACTGGCGCTATTGGACAACCACTCCCGTTGCAGAGCATATAAACCAGCTTATTCAACAGCTAAACCAAGGCCAATCCGCTGCATCCCTTGGCTTGCCGGAAGAAACATCCTCGCCAGCCAATTTAGATCTATTGCAAACACTTAGTAATCTTTGGTCACGAGATGCGCTAACTCCAGTAAGGCAACATGAAAGGCAAAACAATACAAAATCGATTCATGTTATTACTGGGATACAAAAAATAATCCCGTTTATCACACAGCAAACCGCAGCAAGCAGCGCAGACCATTTAGAGGCACAAAAATGGGAGCTAGCAGACGCAAGCGCGGGTGGGTTTGGCTTGAATTATCACAGTGACACGCCATTGGAGGTCGGCGAGTTTCTAGGGCTAGCCAATATTGGCCAACACCCATTTACCATTGGTATAGTGCGCCGAGTGAATCGCAGCCAAAAAGGGATTATGAGTATTGGCGTAGAAACACTCACTCAAAACCCTGTGATCGTTACCCTCTCTCCTTTACTAACAGAAGAGAGATTCCAGTGCATTTATGCGCCAGAAGGGCCAAGCACCAACCCCGCACGCTTTCTGATTATCCCTAGCGCTGTTTTTGCCGAGAACCGAGAATACAAATTCACCGCACAAGAAAAATCCTACCGCATTCGCTTATCCCCAGCGATGGAGCATACAGAGCAATGCGTGTTAGCTAAGTTTGCGGTGCTTGAGAAACTCTAAAAGACTTGGGTGCAGAATAATCAACGCGTTTTGTAGAAATTTCAAACATTTCCACAAAAAAAACGTTATCTGATTCAAATAGTTTACACAAGGCTAAAAAAGCTGCTAGAATGCGTTCCTGTCTGAGTCGCAAGACAAAGATGAAAGGAAGTGTGGCCGAGTGGTTTAAGGCAGCAGTCTTGAAAACTGCCGAGGATGCAAGTCCTCCGTGGGTTCGAATCCGACCGCTTCCGCCAGGATTCAAAAATAAAGCCCCTGATGAAAATCAGGGGCTTTATTCGTTTATCACAACGAAAAATACTTACCCCACCCTCCATTTGCACCCAAACAAGAAACGCAAAAAACCCCGCCAAAGCGGGGTTTTAATTTCGTTTAAATGACTTAAACGATTAGAAACCTGTCCATGTACCAACAAGCAGACGTTGCATGCTGTCTTTGTTACCAGCAATGCCTTGGTTTTGGTTTTGCTTTGTAAAGCCAACAGGGCTCATACCTGCATCACCCAGTTTGATATAACGATACTGAACAAATGCCATAGTATTTTTAGATACGTTGTAACCAAGCTGTGTGCTCAGCTGATCAGCTTTTTTATCGCCGCCACCGTTATCCTTGATATGAGTCCAGCCCGCATTCAGAGACAGTTTGTCATTGAAGTTGTAACCAACTTTACCGTGGATTGCGTCTTCCTTGATATCATTCATAGAGCCAAACTTGTCATGCGCCCAGTCCAAAGTCAAAGTCAAAGGACCAAAAGTACCACGGCCACCCAAGAAGAATGTGCTGTCGTACTCAGCGCCTTTTTTAGCTGCTAAATAAGAAGCATCAACATGGAAAGCGCCAATATTTGCGCCACCACCTAACTCATAGCCTTGTGAGCCATTTTTATTATCGGTAAAACCGTTACCCAAATCAGCAGATGCAAATACGTTTACAGCACCAAAAGAGCCTTCATAACCAACGGCGTTATCCCAAAACGCAGCTTCAGTAACACCACGATCTTGCCCAACGTTGCCCGAACCATCTGTCAGGTAAGGCCAATCTTTTTGCAGGTAAGTTGCTTGGAAAATACGACCGAATTTAACAGAACCCAAACCACCCTTAACGCCGATATAAGCTTCTCGAGTACCAAATGCAACAGGGCCAGTAGCTTTATCGCTACCGCCAGGACCTGGCTTTTGCGAAATGCGCCAGATCGTGGACATACCGTTATCCCACTTATCCACGCCATCAAAATTCAGAATAACCGGTGCATCAATAGCAAACTTACCCTTACCATCAGTAGTTTGATTGGTGTAGTACATCACATTCAGTTCTGCTGAACCGCTAATAGTGACTTCAGCATAAGCAGAAGCGGAGCAAGCAGCTGCAACAGCAGCCACAATCAGAGCACGTTTAAACATAATTCATCTCTCCTAAAGGCGAATTTGATTTTTTTAACTTCAGTACATCAAGGCATATATTGCTCGTGTTACGAAGCAAGAATACTCAATAGGTACAAACCCACGCAATATTGCGTCGTATATCCGCAACATTGTGTGGCCCAAACGCAACACCGATTGGCTATAAGTGGCGCAGATGCTGGCACGCACAAAAAAACGCCACGATTTGCATCGTGGCGTTTTTTAAGTGGCTAAGCATTCAACCGGCGTATTGCCGGTGTCTTGCTTATGAGCAGGTTCTAAATTAGAACGCTGTCCATGTACCTACCATCAGACGTGTTGCGTTTTTCTTGTCTGAACCGATAGCAAAATCATCAAGCTGTGAAGCACCTTTCATTACGCTCGCTTGGCCAGCAGTATCTAACATGTGGTGACGAACTTGAGCAAATGCTACAGTGTTCTTAGACAGTGTGTAGTTGTACTGAGCATTAAGAACGTTCATGCCATTATCAACTTTATTGCCATCAGTCTTGCTGTCTTGCACACGTTGATAACCAAGGTTGAAGTTGTTTTTGCCCATTGTGTAACCAGCAGCAACCAAGAATTGGTCAACTGTAGTTTTTTGGCCAGCTACAGCCAAGTTAACAGCGCCATTCCATTCGTTACGCTTGTAACCAGCAGCTAAATCAAACGCGCCAGTTTTGTAACTAGCATCAATATTGTAAGTACGCAGTTTGTTTTCTGCATTAGTACCTACAGTAAAGTTACCTGAGTTTCCCCAGCCCTTACCATTGGCACCGAATGTACCCGCTTCAGATGAAGCGCTCGCGCCGTTCTTCGCTTCAGCAGCACCAGCAGCAACATTAAAGCCGTAGCCAGTGTAGTTTGCTGTCAACTCCATTGCGCGGGCTGAGTTACGGCCGTTACCTAGGTCGTATTGACCAGCAAAGCTAAAGCCGCTGAACTTCGGTGAGAAGTAGCTTACGCCGTTTGCGTATTGAACTTGTTGTGAACCGAAGTCAGCCCACAAGTTGTTTGAACCATTGTTCGCGAAACCATCCATTTCAAGGTATTGGTTAGAGAACTGGTTACCGAAGCGAACTTCACCGAATTTAGTTTCGTAACCGATCCAAGCTTCACGTGCACCGAAGCTATCGTAACGATCTGGAGTTGACACCTTTTGAGCCAGACGCCATTTTAATGTGTCGCCAGTATCCAGTTTGTCTGTACCATCTACATTAACCACAACGGCGATTTCTTCAGCAACTTTGCCCTTACCATTTGTACCAGATTGGTTAGTCTGGTACATCAAGTTCATTTCAGCAGAACCGCTGATAGTTACGTCAGCGAATGCAGGAGCTGCAAACATTGCGGATACGGCAGTAGCGATAAGAACGCGCTTAAACATACTGAGATTCCTTTATCTTGGTTGAGCCACGAATTCACTGTGTGAATTCGGATTCATATGATTTTAAAGATCACCTTGTCGCGCTTTGCTTAAAGCTAATTCATCAATACGAATCCGCTTATAAATAAATATGCGTACTAGGTGCTCCGAAGCCCATATATAAACACAGCGATTAATTTTGTTCTGCTGTAAAAATACCAAACCCTTATAAGTAAAAATACCAACAATAAAAAACAGCAATATACCAAGCAATAAACCTTATTTTTAATAAACGTGCGCGATATATATGAATAATTAACAAAAATACCAATAATAAAACCCAATAAAAAACAAAAAATTACCAAGAAATATTGTTTAAAATTTGATATGTAAATCAAAAAAAACATACGCAAACATTAAAAACACTTACATGCACTTCATTGGATATAAAGAAAAAACAAACCCATAAAATTCATTCGGCATATTTTTTGGCTTTTTTTAAAAAACAAACTCTGTAGCTAAACAAGAACGGATGTTGCTGATCTGCAACATCTATTAATCCAAATCGATACAAAAAATTTGCATCGCATACCAGAGCTTTACCCCCGACCCGCCACAACTATCCATGGCCACATTCAAATCAGAGTTAGTCTCTAGCACTACGTGCGCTGCTTCTAAGCAAGCGCAAGGGGGAAACAAGAACAATAATGCCGTGCCACCAAAGCGAACTAGAACCCAAGCTAAGGGCATATATCAGAGACAAGCCTCCAAGCCGTCGTTAATGCAAAACGATAGCAGCGGGCTGATGTTCCACATGTTTTGCCTGCAACCTTAACCATCAAAGCAGCGATGAGCTTGAAGTACGAGCAGTAGATTTTAGTAGATAGGTGAGCTGCGCTTTCACTAAGCGACATAAACCCATCACACTGGGCACTTTGAGTGTGCAGTGCATTTCTTTTTGCATGATGTAAAAATAGCGGGTAAAAAAATACCCACATCGCTGTGGGCATTTTTTTACAGGCAGTAATGGACGCTTATTTTGCGTTCCACAAAGCCTTAGTGGTATCTAGCATACGGTTGGAGAAGCCCCACTCGTTGTCGTACCAAGACAGAACTTTCACCAAAGTGCCACCGGAAACCTTAGTTTGCGATGCTTCATAGGTAGAAGAAGCTGGATCATGATTAAAGTCGATCGATACTAATGGCAGGTCGTTGTAGTTCAACACACCTTTCATTGGGCCTTCGGACGCTTCTTTCATGATCTGGTTGATTTCTTCGACAGTCGTTGCACGAGCAGCAGTGAAAGTCAGGTCAACCAAGGACACATTGATCGTTGGTACACGAACAGCGAAACCATCCAGCTTGCCTTTCAGCTCTGGCAATACCAGTGCAACCGCAGCGGCAGCGCCAGTCTTAGTAGGGATCATTGAATGGGTTGCTGAACGGGCACGACGCAAGTCTTCGTGATAAACGTCAGTCAGCACTTGATCATTGGTGTAGCTGTGGATCGTGGTCATCAAACCTGAAACCAGACCAATTTTATCGTTCAATGGCTTAACCAGCGGCGCAAGGCAGTTGGTTGTGCATGAAGCGTTAGAAATAACGGTATCTGTTGATTTCAGTGTGTCGTGGTTTACACCAAACACAATGGTTGCATCGACATCATTACCACCAGGAGCGGAGATAATGACTTTTTTCGCGCCAGCAGTAATGTGCGCAGAAGCCTTTGCTTTGCTAGCAAAAAAGCCAGTACATTCCATCACGACATCCACGCCGATCTCTGCCCATGGCAGATCAGCAGGATTACGCTGAGCGCAAACGCGAATTTTATCGCCGTTTACAATCATGAAATCGCCATCAACCGATACTTTGCCAGCAAATTTGCCGTGCACGGTATCGTATTGTGTTAGGTGAGCGTTGGTTTTAGCATCGCCCAGATCGTTAATTGCCACAATTTGGAATTCATCAGTACGGCCAGATTCATACAAAGCGCGAAGTACATTGCGACCGATACGACCGTAGCCGTTAATTGCGATACGAATTGCTGCCATTGCCTGGTGCTCCTCAGTGAGATCAGAAAAAACGCTTACCTAGGGTAGGTATGCATAAAAAATTGAATGTAGAGCATAACCAACTGTCGTCTTGCTGACGATATGGCTATCCCCTATAAATTGTGAAATATTGATTTAAATCCAAATGCACGCGTGGGCACAACAATGTGCCCACCCAAACATGTATTACTTACGAAATGCCGCGGCAGCACGCGCAAGCGCTGTAATACCCGCCCAATCACCCGCAGCAACCATTTCCTTAGGCGCCAACCAAGAGCCGCCCACGCAACCTACATTTGGCAAGGCCAATAACTTAGGTGCAGATTCAGGGCTTACACCGCCAGTTGGGCAAAATAAGATTTGTGGCAGTGGCCCACCAATAGCTTTCAGCATACCCAAGCTACCCGCTTGCTCAGCCGGGAATAATTTCAGCGCGTCAAAGCCTTCTTCCAAGGCCGCAATCGCTTCAGAGGGGGTCATTACACCGGGTAGTAATTCAATTTTTGCAGCGCGAGCAGCAGCAGCCAACTTAGGCGTAAGGCCAGGTGTAACAGCAAAAACTGCACCAGCAGCTTTTGCTTCGGCAAATTGCTCAGGACGCACCACGGTGCCCACACCCACAATAGCGCCAGGCACATTATCAACAATCGCACGCACTGCAGCCAAAGCCGCATCGGTACGTAAAGTCACTTCAAGAACACAGATGCCCCCCTCAACCAAGGCTTTAGCCAAGGGTACGGCGTGTTCTACTTTCTCGATGACCAAAACCGGCATCACCGGACAAGAGCGCATGATTTCGCGAATTTGCATGGGTTGTTCTTCCTGTTCTGTAGTAAATGATGTGATGAGTAAGATGGGTTAAACACAGCTCCACCCATCCGATGTACAACTTAATTAATGAGCCAAGCCCATACTGATCGCGCCTTCTTCTGCGCCGGTTGCTGCACCACGGAAAGTCGCGAACAGCTCGCGCCCCATGCCATGTTCATTTGCGGATAAATCTGCAGTCTCCACGATTCGAGCAGCCCATTCAGCCGCATCAACCAAGGCTTCAACGATGCCCGCATCGGCATCTAAGCGAATCATGTCGCCGCTTCTCACCTTACCGAGTGGCCCGCCGTTTAATACTTCTGGCGTCATATGAATGGCCGACGGCACTTTGCCCGATGCGCCCGACATGCGGCCATCGGTAACTAACGCTACTTTAAAACCACGATCCTGCAATAAACCCAGTACGGGGGTGAGCTTATGTAGCTCGGGCATGCCATTGGCACGTGGCCCTTGAAAACGCAGCACCACCACAAAGTCTTTTTCTAGCTCGCCACGCTTAAATGCAGCCAGCACATCATCTTGATCATTAAACACAATCGCAGGAGCAAGCACGCTGCGGTTTTCTGGCTTAACGGCTGAAATTTTAATCACGGAGCGGCCTAAATTACCGGCCAAGAGACGTAAACCACCATCGGCGCTAAATGGATGACTTGCATGACGAACCACATTGTCATCCACTGGCTCGGTAGGCGCTGCACGCCATACCGCCTTACCATCGTCACCAAGGAATGGCTCATTGGCATAAGGGCGCAAGCTTTTACCTGCCACGGTCAGCACGTCTTCGTGCATTAAACCTGCATCAAGCAACTCACGAATCAAGAAGCCCATACCACCAGCGGCATGGAAGTGATTTACATCTGCAGAGCCGTTTGGATAGATTTTTGCGAGCAATGGAATAATCGCGGATAAATCGTCGAAATCGCTCCAATCAATGATGATGCCAGCAGCCCGTGCAATGGCAATCAAATGAATGGTGTGATTGGTTGAGCCACCGGTTGCCATCAGGCCAACAATACCGTTCACAATACATTTTTCATCAACCACTTTTCCTACAGGGGTAAACTCATTGCCCTTATAAGTAATCGCAATGGCTCGCTGTGCTGCCGCAACAGTTAAGGCATCACGCAATGGGGTATTCGGGTTTACAAAGGCCGCACCTGGCAAGTGCAAGCCCATTACTTCCATCAACATTTGATTAGAATTGGCCGTACCAAAAAAGGTGCAGGTACCGGCACCGTGGTAAGAACCTTCTTCTGAGGCTAATAATTCTTCACGGCCACATTTACCTTCAGCAAATAATTGGCGCGCCTTGGCTTTTTCACTGTTAGCAATACCAGAAGTCATTGGCCCCGCAGGAATAAATACCGTTGGTAAGTGCCCAAACTGCAAAGCGCCAATAAGCAAACCCGGTACGATCTTGTCACAAACGCCTAAGCAAACTACGCTATCAAACACATTGTGTGATAGCCCAACCGCGGTAGACATTGCGATCACATCGCGGCTAAATAAGCTAAGCTCCATGCCAGGCTGGCCTTGAGTTACCCCATCACACATTGCGGGTACGCCACCGGCAAATTGCGCGGTAGCACCGGCCTGACGAACGGCTTCTTTAATGAGTGCAGGGAACGCTTCAAAGGGTTGGTGCGCGGATAGCATGTCATTGTATGCAGAGACAATTCCCAAATTAGGCTGACGCATTTCACGCATCATAATTTTGTCGTTTTCTGGCGCAGCAGCCCAAGCATGAGCCTGATTGGTACAGGCTAAACCTTTACGTGAAGGCTCCTTACTTGCGGCCAGCTCAAGGCGGGCCAAATAACGCGAACGGGGGCCTTGGCTTCTTGCAATAATACGGGCGGTGACTTCAGCAAGCTTGGGATGAACAGACATAAACAGGGGCTCCGAGTTATGGCGGCATCACGACGCCACGTACATTTCTATAAAATTGATCGTAGTTTTACTACAAAGCATCTATAACTTCAACCGCATCGACTAGGAAACTCCATTTCGTTGCGCTGCATCAATAGTCAACATTTACACAGGGTTACCATTCTACGCTACGTATTAACCCCCATCATTAACGGCCCTTGGCGAATTTCGTTTGCGCCACTATTTAGCTGTGTAGTAAGATTACAAAGTCTTACGCGCCAAGTAGGCTCTGCTCTGTTTTTACGAAGCAGTTGTACTAAGGGCCAAAAACCGACTCAAGTATAAGGATTTTCGCGGATGACTCAGATCGACGCTTTCGACATGGTGCTGTTCGGCGGCACTGGTGACTTGGTAATGCGTAAGTTGCTACCTGCACTGTACCACCAACATCAAGAAGGCAATCTGCCCCTAGAAGGGCGCATTGTCTGTTTGGGCCGTAGTGTTCCTGATACCGCCGCTTACCTAAAAAAAGCCCATACCTTAGCCATTGGCTACCTAGGCAAGCACTATAACGACGCCGATTGGGCCTCGTTTGCTGAGCGCATTGAGTATCTGCACCTAGATGCAAATCACCCAGCAGAATTCACCAAATTAGCCGATGCGCTGAATGCTTTTCCTAAGCGTGTTCGTGTGTTTTATCTATCGACTGCACCTGATTTATTCGCTCCTATTTCCAAGAGTCTGTCTGAAGTGGGCCTTGCCGCTGGCAATGCCCGCGTGGTGCTTGAGAAGCCATTGGGGCATGATTTAGCCTCATCAAATAAAATTAATGATGAAGTTGGTGAATACTTCCAAGAACACCAAATTTATCGAATCGACCATTATTTGGGCAAAGAACCCGTCCAAAACCTAATGGCACTGCGTTTTGCCAATACCCTGCTTGAGCCACTTTGGCGCAGGGAATGGATTCGCGACGTACAAATTACCGTGACCGAGCAAGTTGGCGTTGAATCCCGTGCGGATTTTTACGACAAAACGGGTGCACTGCGGGATATGGTGCAAAACCACCTCTTGCAGCTACTGACCATTGTTGCGATGGAGCCACCTGCATCAATCGATGCCGATGCAGTTCGCGATGAAAAACTCAAAATTTTACGCGCCCTAAAACCCCTATCTACTGAAGATGTACACACCAAAGTAGTACGTGGCCAGTATCGTCCCGGGGCCGTAGCAGGCAAACCTGTGCCTGGTTATCTAGATGAGCCAGATGTGCCTGCTGGCTCCAAAACCGAAACCTTTGTTGCCCTTAAGGCAGAGATTCAAACTTGGCGCTGGGCAGGAGTACCGTTTTACCTGCGCACCGGTAAACGTCTATCTGACCGCCTTGCCGAGATCGTGATTAACTTCCGTGAAACGCCACATTCTATTTATGGCCGCACCGCCAGCACGCCGAATCGCTTAGTGATTCAGCTGCAGCCAGATGAATCCGTGCGCCTCTATATGATGGCAAAAGAGCCGGGCAATCAAGGCCGTTTGCGCCCTGTGCATTTGGATATGGATTTCAAAGAAACCTTCCAAACCCGCAGCCCAGAAGCTTACGAGCGCCTATTGCTAGATGTGATTCGTGGTGATCTATCGCTATTTGTACGTCGTGATGAGCAGCGTGCCGCATGGCGCTGGGTGGAGCCTATTATCGACAACTGGGAAAGCAGCCCAGATGGTCCCAAGCCATACACAGCAGGCACTTGGGGCCCAGCGGCTTCTTCTGCTTTGCTATCCCGTGATGGCCTATGCTGGCACGAAGAAGATTAATTTAAAGTAACAAGCGGGCCGGTTTTCTGGCCCGTTCTTTCATCATCATTAAAGGTAACTACATGTCGTCTCTGTCCTGGCAAGAATTTGTCTCAAAAGACGAGCTAGATCAACAACTGGCTGACTTTATCGCACAAGCATTAAGCGAGGCCATTGCTGCACGTGGCCAGGCAGGGATTGCGGTATCTGGTGGCAGAACGCCAGCAGGCATGTTTAAAGCGCTACGCGTTAAAGAGCTAGATTGGTCAAAAGTCATCATTACTTTAGCCGATGAGCGCTGGGTTGCCCCCGATCACGCCGATAGTAACGAGCGCCTTACCCGCGAGAATCTACTGCAAGATAAAGCGGCAAGCGCCACATTTATCTCACAAGTCTCCAGCGCCCAAACCGCCCATGAAGGGCAAGCCACAATTGAAGCTCGCCTTGCAGCCCTGCCCGCTCCACTTGATGTGTTAATTTTAGGCATGGGGGATGATGGGCATACCGCATCGCTATTTCCTAAAGCCGCAGAGCTAGAAGCTGCCTGTGCCTCAACAGCGCGCTGTGCAGCGGTCACACCACCAGCCGCACCCCATCAGCGCATTACGCTGACGCTGCCCACCTTGGCGGCAGCCCGTTCGGTAATCGTACATATTACGAGTGATAGCAAAAAAGCATTATTGAAAGACGCTTTACTTGAGCAAAAAACCGAAACCCAGCTATTCCCTATCCGCCGCGTGCTGGATCAGTGCAATGGACTCAAACAGGTATTTTGGGCCGCATAAGAGATGTAGGGTGGGCATCCTTGCCCACGCGTCGATGTCAAAGTTCTGCGTGGGCAAGGATGCCCAACCTACAGAGAGAAGAATAAATGCTCGAACGTATCAAGGCCGCACTCGATAGCCTCAGCAAATCAGAACGGAAAGTAGCCGAACTCGTCCTTGAGCAACCGAACTTGGTTGCCAATGCGCCGATTGCGCAAATTGCCGACTTAGCGCTTGTTTCACAACCTACCGTGATTCGTTTTTGCCGTTCACTCAACTGCTCTGGCTTGCAAGATTTCAAGCTACGTCTCACACGCAGCTTGGTGTCTGGCGTGCCCTATGTGCACTCTATGGTGAGCCGCGATGATTCAGCACACGATCTAGCACGCAAATTATTTGATAACAATATTTCGCACCTGCTGCGTTGCCGTAATGAGCTGGACACCGATGTATTGGAGCGTGCAATCACCATTATGTCGAATGCCAAAAAGATCGAAGTCTATGGTCAGGGACAATCTGGCGCGGTGGCTATTGATGCTCAAAATAAGTTTTTCCGCTTAGGCGTGCCTACCGTTTCCTATACCGATCCGCATATGCATGGCATGAGCGCATCCATGCTTGGGCCAGGGGATGCGGTGGTTGCTGTATCTAACTCAGGCCGCACTTTAGATTTACTGCGCTCAGTAGAAATTGCCCGCGATGCTGGAGCCGATGTGATCGGCATTACCCATTCCAAATCGCCATTGGCTAAGCGTTGCACGCTTTGCCTTTATGCCGACACGATGGAAGACCCTGATCTATACACCCCAATGATTACCCGCATTGTGCATCTGGTGATTATCGACGTACTTGCCGTTGGCGTGGCGCTCAGGCGTGGGCCAGAACTCATAGACCAACTCGAAAAAATGAAGCGCAGTCTTAAAGAAAAGCGTGTTCGTGGTCATGACAATTACAGCTGATTAGATAAGGATAGATTTGATGTCAAACCTCACTCAAACACCAGCGTGGCTGGCGCTAGAAGAGCACTTTAAAGAAGTGTCGCCCCTGCATCTGCGTGATTTGTTTAACGACGATCCACAACGCTTTGACAAGTTTTCGCTTGAATCGGGCGGCCTGTTTTTTGATTATTCAAAAAACCGCATCACCACAAAAACCATGACGTTGCTCATGGATTTAGCCCGTCAGTCTGGCCTAGAAGCGCGTATCAAGGCGATGTTTTCTGGGCAAAAGATCAATAGCACCGAGCATCGTGCCGTGCTGCACACCGCATTACGCAATCTAGACAAGCATCCATTAATCGTGGATGGCGAAGATGTGATGCCCAAGGTCAATGCCGTCAAAGAAAAAATCGGCGACTTCTCAGATAAGGTTCGCTCGGGCGAATGGCTGGGTTATACCGGCAAGGCCATCACCGATATTGTCAACATCGGCATTGGCGGCTCAGACCTTGGCCCGCTGATGGTATGCCAAGCGCTGAAAGATTACGGCCATAAGCGTTTAAAAATGCACTTTGTTTCGACGGTAGACGGCGACCAAGTGATGTCAGTGCTAGCGGAACTTAATCCAGAAACAACGCTTTTTATTATTTCTTCTAAAACCTTTACCACCCAAGAAACACTGACCAATGCCCGCACATCGCGTGCTTGGTTTGTAAAAGCCTCGGGTGATGAAAAACATATTGCCAAGCATTTTGTAGCCGTTTCGACCAATGCCAAAGCCGTCAGCGACTTTGGCATTGATACCAATAATATGTTTGAGTTTTGGGATTGGGTCGGTGGCCGCTATAGCCTATGGAGCGCAATTGGTTTACCGATTGCTATTTATTTAGGCAAACACAATTACCAAGATTTGCTGCATGGTGCATACACCATGGATCAGCATTTTTGCAGCAAGCCATTAGAGCAAAATTTGCCAGTCATTATGGGTATGTTAGGTGTTTGGTACGTTAATTTCTTTGGCGCATCTACTCAGCTTATTTCTCCTTATAATCAATCGCTTTATCGTTTCCCTGCGTATTTGCAACAACTGGATATGGAATCAAACGGTAAAACGGTTGATTTGAATGGCAAACGCGTGAACTATCGCACCGGCCCCGTGGTATGGGGTGACACTGGTATTAACGGCCAACATGCTTATTACCAGTTATTGCATCAGGGCAGCCAAATTGTGCCCGTCGATTTTATTGCCACAATCGAGCATCCAGATATTCCTGAACCGCATAACACGATTCTGATGGCCAATGTATTTGCCCAAACAGAAGCGTTTTTACGCGGTAAAAATGAAGCCGAAGTAAGGGCAGAATTAGATATCCAAGGCATTATCGGTGAAGCCCAAGATGCTTTAGTTCCGCATAAAGTATTTGAAGGTAATCGCCCAACGAATACCATCTTAATGCAGCGTTTATCTCCGCGGCGTTTAGGTGCATTAATTGCCCTGTACGAGCACAAAGTATTCGTACAGGGCACGGTCTGGAATATTAATTCCTATGACCAATGGGGTGTTGAGCTTGGCAAACAATTGGCAAAAGCCATTGAAGCCGACTTAACTACTCCGGGTTTAACCACAAACCATGACGCTTCGACCAACGGTCTGGTGAATTATTACAAGCGAAATACCCCCCGTTAAACGGGATGTATTTTTATATGGCTATTACAATGCAGCCCTTTTAAAGCTGGCAGGTCCACACAACCCGTCAGCCTCCGCAGCAAAATGTGCGGAGAATTAACCCACTCACAAGGTAGAGAGACCAATGGCAGAGCAGCTTCATGACCTCGATCCCCAAGAAACGCAAGAATGGCTAGAGTCACTCGATAGCGTCCTCGAAAAAGAAGGCGCAGAGCGCGCCCATTTCTTGGTTGAAAAGCTTGTTGATCATGCACGCCAAGATGGCGTCAATATTCCATATACAGCGACTACCGCTTACATCAATACCATTCCAGCGCACCTGCAAGCCAAGCACCCAGGCAAGCCTAATCTGGAAGAACGTATTCTGGCTTATACCCGCTGGAATGCAGCGGCAATGGTGGTTAAAGCCAATCGTGACGAAGCAGAGCCAGGCGGCCATATTTCTTCATTCGCCTCCGCAGCTACTTTATACGATATCGGCTGGAATCACTTCTGGCATGCGCCTTCAGACAACCACGGCGGCGACTTGGTTTATTTCCAAGGCCATTCTGCGCCTGGCGTTTATGCACGTGCTTTCCTTGAAGGCCGCATTACTGAAGATCAACTGAATAAATTCCGCCGTGAAGTAGAAGGCGGCGGTTTGTCGTCCTATCCACACCCTTGGCTAATGCCTGATTTCTGGCAGTTCCCAACGGTATCGATGGGTCTTGGCCCGCTGATGGCGATTTACCAAGCACGCTTTATGAAGTACCTCGACGATCGTGGCTTTAAGCAAAAAGGCGATCGTAAAGTTTGGTGCTTCTGCGGCGATGGCGAAATGGACGAGCCAGAATCCTTGGGCGCGATTTCCCTAGCTGGCCGTGAAAAGCTCGACAATCTGATCTTTGTGATTAACTGTAACTTGCAGCGCCTTGACGGCCCTGTACGCGGTAACGGCAAAATCATTCAAGAGCTGGAAGGCGATTTCCGTGGCTCGGGCTGGAATGTGATCAAGGTAGTCTGGGGCACAGGCTGGGATGCCATCCTTGCTCAGGACAAAAAAGGCCTGCTACAAAAACGCATGATGGAAGTAGTCGATGGTGAATACCAGACTTACAAATCCAAAAACGGCGCTTATGTACGCGAACACTTCTTCGGTGCTTACCCAGAATTGCTCGACTTGGTTGCGGCCATGTCGGATGACGATATCTGGCGTCTGACTCGCGGTGGTAACGATCTTTATAAAGTGTACGCAGCTTATAAAGCCGCTTCTGAGCACAAAGATCAACCAACGCTATTGCTGGTTAAAACAGTGAAAGGCTTTGGCGTAGGCGCGGCTGGCGAATCACAAAACGTAGCGCACAACACCAAAAAGTTATCCGATACCGATCTGCTTTACCTGCGTGATCGCTTTAATATCCCGCTGACCGACGAAGAAGCAATTGCTTGCAAATTCTACCGCCCTGCTGACGATAGCCAAGAGCTGAAGCATATGCACGAGCGCCGTTCGGCACTCGGCGGCTTTGTGCCATCCAGAAAGCCAATCGACGAGCCACTGGAAGTACCTGGCTTAGACGCATTGCAAGGCTTATTGGGTAGCAGCGGTGAGCGTGAAATGTCCACCACCATGGCCTTTGTTCGCATCTTGAACACCTTGGTTAAAGACAAAAAAATCGGTAACCGCATTGTGCCTATCGTGCCGGATGAATCGCGCACCTTTGGTATGGAAGGCATGTTCCGTCAGCTGGGTATTTGGTCACATGTGGGTCAGCTTTACGAGCCACAAGATGCTGATCAACTGATGTTCTACAAGGAATCCAAGACTGGCCAGGTATTGCAGGAAGGGATTAACGAAGCCGGTGCGATGAGCGATTGGATTGCTGCGGCAACGTCCTACGCCAACCACGGCGTCACCATGATTCCGTTCTACATCTACTACTCGATGTTTGGCTTCCAACGTATTGGCGACTTAGCATGGGCAGCGGGCGATTTACGCGCTCGCGGCTTCTTGGTCGGTGGTACAGCTGGCCGCACTACGCTGAACGGCGAAGGCTTGCAACACCAAGACGGCCACGGCCATCTGTTTGCTGAGTTTATTCCGAACTGCGTGTCTTACGATCCAACCTTCGCTTACGAGCTGGCGGTGATTGTGCAAGACGGTATGCGCCGCATGTATCAAAACCAAGAGAACATCTATTACTACTTATCAGTAATGAATGAAAACTACAGCCACCCAGCTATGCCAGAAGGCTCGGCTGCAGGCATCCTGCGCGGCATGTATATGTTCCAAGAAGGGAGCAAAGATGCTGCACTGAAAGTGCAGCTGATGGGTTCAGGCACGATCTTCCGCGAAGTAATCGCTGCGGCAGACTTACTGAAAGCCGATTTCGGCGTGGATGCAGATATCTGGTCTTGCCCAAGCTTTAACGAATTGCGCCGTGATGGTATGGCGGTTGAGCGTCACAATATGCTCAACCCAATGGCAGCGCAGCAAGTGCCTTATGTAACTGAATGCCTGACCGGCCGCACTGGGCCTGTGATTGCGGCAACCGATTACAAACGCGCCTTTGCAGATCAAGTTCGCGAATATGTGCCTGCTAAATACGTAGTGCTGGGTTGTGACGGCTATGGCCGCTCCGACTCACGCAAAGCATTGCGTAGCTTCTTTGAAGTTGACCGCTTCCACGTTGCGGTTGCTGCACTGAAAGCACTGGCTGACGAAGGTAAAATTCCTGCTGCGAAAGTAGCAGAGGCCATCGAAAAGTACGGCATTGCCAACCGCCCAGCGCCTTGGACCGTGTAAAGCAGTGAGACTTTGTCTTAAGCAGCACGCTTAAAAGACAAGGAGAAGGGATTCGTCCCTTCTCCCCTCTCACTCCATACCCCTCACAGGATTCGTATATATGAGCACATTGATTGAAGTAAAAATCCCCGACATCGGCGGCCACGAGGGCGTTGAAGTGATCGAGGTTTTTGTAAAAGTTGGCGATACCATTGAAGTAGAGCAATCACTGATTACACTCGAAACCGACAAAGCAACGATGGAAGTACCATCGACCCACGCCGGTGTAGTCAAAGAAATGAAGATTAAAATTGGCGATAAAGCCTCTGAAGGCAGCATTGTTTTACTGCTAGAAGCCGCAGATACCGCCAGTGCAGCTGCACCTGCTGCGGCTCCCGTTGCAGCTGCGCCTGCTCCTGTAGCTGCTCCAGCACCGGCTGCGGCTCCCGTAGCCAGCGTTGCCAGCAGCATCGAAGTGCGCGTACCGGATATCGGTGGCCACGATGCAGTAGATGTGATCGAAGTGTTTGTAAAAGTCGGCGATGTGGTTGAGAAAGAACAATCACTGATCACGCTAGAAACCGACAAAGCCTCGATGGAAGTGCCGTCCCCTGAAGCCGGTGTTGTTGAAAGCATCACGCTCAAAGTTGGCGACAAAATCAGTGAAGGTGGCTTGATTCTGGTACTGAAAGGCACTGCATCCGCTGCCGCAGCACCGGTGGCTGCAGCCCCTGTTACTAGCGTTGCCGCTCCAACGCCAGCTCCGACTCCAGTTGCAGCACCTGCTCCCGTTGCAGCTCCCGCAGCAGCGCGTCCAGTTGACGAAGCCAGCTTCAAAAAATCCCACGCATCGCCTTCGATTCGCAGCTTTGCACGCGAATTAGGCGTTGATCTGGGCCGCATCACCGGCACTGGGCCTAAGGGCCGTATCTTGCACGGCGATGTACAAGCTTATGTGAAATCAGTCATGAGCGGCCAGGCTGCAGCGCCAAATGCGCCAGCTGCAACAGGCACAGGCTCTGGCCTTGATCTACTGCCATGGCCAAAAGTTGATTTTGCCAAGTTTGGCCCGATCGAAACCAAGCCTTTGACTCGTATCCAGAAGCTGTCTGGCGCTAATCTGCACCGCAACTGGGTGGTGATTCCGCATGTGACGTTTAACGACGAATGCGATATCACCGAGCTGGAAGAATTCCGCAAATCCATCGGTAAAGAGTGGGAAAAGAGCGGCATGAAGCTCTCGCCACTGGCCTTTATTATTAAAGCCGCGGCTGAAGCGCTTAAAGCCTTCCCTACCGTCAACGCCAGCCTCGATGGCGACAATTTGATCTTAAAACAGTATTACAACATCGGCTTTGCAGCTGACACGCCAAATGGCTTGGTTGTACCTGTTATCAAAAATGTCGACCAAAAAGGCTTGAAGCAAATCGCCAAGGAATTGACTGACCTTTCCGCCTTAGCGCGTGAAGGGAAACTCAAGCCGACCGATATGCAAGGCGCAACCTTTACCATTTCTAGCCTTGGCGGCATTGGTGGCACCAGCTTTACGCCTATCGTCAACGCACCTGAAGTGGCGATTCTTGGTGTGTGCAAATCCCAAGTTAAGCCGATCTGGAATGGCAAAGAATTTATGCCACGCCTGATGTGCCCGCTGTCGCTGTCCTTCGATCACCGCGTCATCGACGGCGCAATGGCCGGCCGCTTCACCGTGCAACTCGGCAAACTCCTAAGCGACATCCGCCGCTTGGTGTTGTAAGCAGACAAAGATCTGTAGACACAGAGAAAAAATAAGAACACAGAGCACACAGAGAAAAACAAAGATTAAGGTTTTCTCCGTGTTCTGCTTTTAAGCTCTGTGTACTCTGTGTCTACAGAATTTTTAGACGTTCAGCCCCTTGCACAGATCAAATGGAATAAATGATGAGCAATCTAATCGAAATTAAAGTCCCCGATATCGGCGGCCATGACAATGTGGATATCATCGAAGTCTTCGTTAAAGTCGGCGACACGGTGGCCGTTGAAGAATCCCTGATTGCGCTAGAAACCGATAAAGCGACGATGGAAGTGCCTTCCACCCATGCTGGCGTAGTGAAAGAAGTCAAAGTTGCAGTTGGCGGTAAAGTTTCTGAAGGTAGCCTTCTGGTGATTTTAGAAGTGGCAGCCACTACCACTGCTACTCCAGCCGCAGCACCAAGCCCAGCAGCTGCTGCAGCTCCTGCCCCAGCACCACAAGCCGCCCCCGTCGCTGGCAGCCACAGCGGCGCTGCCGACTACGAATGCGAAATGGTGGTACTCGGTGGTGGCCCAGGAGGCTACTCCGCCGCTTTCCGTGCTGCTGATCTTGGCATGAAAACCATCGTCGTAGAGCGCTTTTCTAAGCTGGGCGGTGTGTGTTTAAACGTCGGTTGTATTCCTTCTAAAGCCTTGCTACACAATGCGGCGGTGATTGACGAAGTGAAACATTTGGCGGCCAACGGGATTAAGTTTGGCGAGCCAGAGATCGATATCGACGCGCTACGTGGCTTTAAAGAAAAAGTCATTGGTAAGCTGACTACTGGCTTAGCCGGTATGGCCAAGGCGCGCAAAGTTGAGTTTGTACGTGGTATAGCGCGCTTTATTGATCCTCACCATATGGAAGTGCAAATCACTTCGGGTGATGGCAAAGAAGTCACTGGCGAGACAAAAATCATCAAGTTCCAGAAAGCGATTATCGCCGCTGGCTCTTCAGTATTTAAGCTGCCTTTTGTACCGAACGATCCACGCGTGGTTGATTCAACTGGCGCGCTGGAGCTCAAATCAGTACCAAAACGCATGCTAATTTTGGGTGGCGGGATTATTGGCCTGGAAATGGGCACGGTTTACTCCACACTGGGCGCACGCCTTGATGTGGTGGAAATGCTCGACGGCCTGATGCAGGGCGCAGATCGCGACTTGGTTAAAGTATGGGAAAAATGGAATTCCCATCGCTTTGACAACATCATGCTCAAGACCAAAACCGTTGCGCTGGAAGCTAAAGAAGATGGTATTTGGGCCACTTTTGAAGGCGAAAACGCCCCGAAAGAGCCGCAATGCTACGACCTCGTGCTGCATGCGACTGGCCGTGTGCCTAACGGCGGCAAAGTGGGCGCAGAAAACGCCGGTGTGATCGTCACTGATCGCGGCTTTATCCCCGTCGACAATCAAATGCGCACCAATGTGCCGCATATTTTTGCGATTGGCGATTTGGTTGGCCAACCTATGCTGGCGCACAAAGCCGTTCATGAAGCGCACGTTGCCGCTGAAAACGCAGCGGATCACAAAGCCTTCTTTGATGCCCGCGTAATTCCTGGCGTGGCTTATACCGATCCTGAAGTTGCCTGGGTAGGTGTTACCGAAGATGAAGCCAAGAAAAACGGCATCAACTACGGTAAAGGCGTATTCCCATGGGCCGCATCCGGCCGCGCCATTGCTAATGGCCGTGACGAAGGCTTTACCAAATTGATCTTTGATCAAGACACCAAACAAATCATCGGCGGCGCGATTGTTGGCCCACACGCTGGCGATATGATCGGTGAAATCTGCCTTGCGATCGAAATGGGTTGCGATGCCGTAGATATCGGCAAAACCATCCACCCTCACCCAACCATGGGTGAATCGATTGGTATGGCCGCCGAAGTATTCAAAGGCGTATGTACAGATCTACCTCCGCAAAAAAAGAAATAACACTTCTTCTGTAAAAAAACCCAGCTTGCTGGGTTTTTTTATGCCCCACAACTAGTGTCTGTTAACGTTTCATTCACAATTGCGAATAAAACGTCAACAGATACTAGAGAACAAGCATTTAATTTCAAAAAATTACTTAAAACTTTCTTTATTTTTTATAAAAAACAATAAAATAAAAAGAATATACATGTTTAAAAATTACAATTAGCTTGACGCTTGCCAAGACTAACCTAAGCTAGGAGAAGGAATAAAAAGTATCGCAGAGAGGGCCTTGCTTCATGCCTAGCACTTTACCTGATCTTGTCCAAGCAAAACTGATTGACCAGCTCCCCAGCTGCGTTTACCTCAGCGAGGCCAGCGGGCAATACAGTTACACTAACTTAGCCCTTCAAGCGCTATTTCAGCTTTCTGCTGCAGAGTGCGCGGGCTTGGGCTGGTTAAAAAAAATCCACCCCGATGATCGTCATACCGTGCAAGAGCAATGGCTTAAAACGCTCAGCACTCAAGATCATTTTGAGATGTGCTTTCGCATCTTGCCCTCAGCTCAAAATCAGCGCTATGTTCGCTCAAAAGCGCAACCACTTATAGACGAGCAAAGCGGAGTAGTTAGCTATATCGGCAGTGTTGAAGATCTCACGCTGCCCCATACCAGCCATCTAGAAGAACAAGATGCAGGTACTTTTTATACTCTGATTAAAGCTTCGCCGATCCCCAAAATTATTTACGACACTCAGCACCAAGCCATTTATCTCAATCCCGCCTTTAGCCGCACATTTGGCTATTGCTTAGCGGATGTGCCCCAACTAGAAGACTGGCTAAAACAAGCTTATCCAGATCCTGATTACCGGCATTGGGTAATAGAACAAAGCCAATATCCCGCTCAACTGGCTAAAAACGAGGTATTTCCTCCCTTAGAGCTACGTATTTGCTGCAAAGATGGCAGCTATAAAACCGTAACAGCAAGCCGCGCTGTTTTTCCTTTTGAGCAAAGTGAAGCGCTGCTCATTACCTTGGTTGATTTAAGCGAGCTTTATCAACAAAAAAGTGAATTACAAGAACGGGCCCAGCGCTACCGGCAGTTGTTTGATAATGCCGATCTATCGATCTGGAACCAAGATATGACCGCCCTGCTAAGCCATATCACCACTTTGCGCGAAGCAGGTATTACCGATCTTGCCACCTACCTTGATCAAACACCTGCGGCCTTGCTCAATATGATCAGCATGATTCGCGTCATTGATATCAACACCGCCACGCTCGTCTTGTTTGATGGTCAAAGCAAAGAAGAATTTATAGAGGGGTTTTCCTCTTTATTTGGCGAGAATGCATTAGCAGTGATGCGGCAGGAGCTCCTTGCTTTTTGGCGTGGCGACACGGTTTTTCGCAGTGAAATCAATTTAAAAACCCTACATGGCAAAGCCTTTCAGGCGCTGCTTTCCTACCCGATTCCCTCTACGGCAGAAGAAGCACGGATTGTGCCGGTAAGTATTCAGGATATCAGCGAGCGTAAAGCAAGCGAAAGCCGCTGGCAATTTGCAATTGAAGGCTCAGGCGATGGGCTGTGGGATTGGGATCTCAGCTCAGATACGATTTTTTACAGCCGTCGCTGGAAAGAAATGCTGGGTTTTAGCGAAGATGAAATCAGCAATCATTACAACGAGTGGAAAAACCGCGTACACCCAGACGATTTTCTTCGCGTAATCAGCAATATACAAGCGCACTTACAAGGCTCAACGCCCTTTTTCAGCCATGAATATCGGATTTGCAATAAAGAGGAAAAGTGGAAATGGATTGTTGAACGAGGAGTGGTGGTGGCGCGGGATGACAAAGGTTTACCACTACGAGTCATCGGCACGCTTCATGATATTACCGAGCGCAAGAATAATGAAAATGCACTGTCAGCCAACCGAGCTCAATTAGCAGGCATGATTGATTCGGCTATGGATGCCATTATCAACACCGATGCCGAATTCAATATCATTTTATTTAATCAAGCCGCAGAAAACATGTTTGGCTACCCAGCCAGACAAATGCTGGGTTGCCCTATTGAAGTGCTCATCCCCATGAAGCTTGCGGCTAAGCACCGCGAATTAATGCATCAATTTGGAGCCCAAGGTGAAGGGCATAGAAAAATGGGGGGAAGCGCGGCTCGCCAAGTAATGGGCACACGCGCCGATGGCAATGAGTTTCCAATCGAAGTGTCGATTTCTTACTTAGAGAATTTTGGTAACCCCATTTACACCGCAATGGTACGCAATATTACGGATAGATTAGCGTATGAAACCAGCCTATTACAATTAACTAACACCTTAGAGCAGCGGGTTATTGAACGTACCCAAGAATTAGAAACCGCCAAGCTACGGGCGGAAGATGCCAATCAAGCAAAAAGTGCCTTTCTAGCCAATATGAGCCATGAAATTCGCACCCCACTTAATAGTGTATTGGGCATGGCTCATTTAGCCCAACTCACCACTTTAAACACCAAGCAAGGTGATTACCTACACAAAATTACCCTATCTGCTAACCACCTGCTTGATTTGATTAACGACATTTTGGACTTCTCTAAAATTGAAGCGGGCAAGCTAGAAATTAGCCATCATGATTTTTCACTGCCTGAGCTGATCAATAATGTTCGAGAGTTAATCCAGCAAAAAGTCGAAGAAAAAGGCCTACAGCTCCATATTGTCATTGGGGCCGCAGTTCCAATGTATTTGCAAGGCGATGATCTGCGGATCAAACAGGTGTTGATAAACTTGCTAAGCAATGCAATCAAATTTACAGAAGATGGAAAAATCACACTAACGATCAGCCAAGCTCCAGATAGTCAGATTATTTTTAGCATTAAAGACACTGGAATTGGTATTTCGCTCAGTGCACAAGCACAGTTATTTCAGTCTTTTCAACAGGCAGATAACTCCATTACCCGTAAATATGGAGGCACCGGCCTTGGGTTAGCGATCAGTAGCCAGCTCGTGCTGCTGATGGATGGAGAAATCAGTGTTCAGAGTCAATTAGGCTCGGGAAGCGAATTTACTTTTGGCCTCACCTTGCCGCAAATCCAAACGTTAATCCAACCGCCGCATATTAATAAACAAGGTATCGAGCCGCATTTACTGGCTGGGAAACGCATTTTGCTGGCCGATGATCACCCCTTTAATCAGCAAATTGGCGCAGAACTATTACAAATAGTTGGCGCAGAGGTCGTTATCGCCAGCCATGGCATTAAAGCACTACAACTGGCAAATGAAGGGCATTTTGATGCCATCTTAATGGATGTGCAAATGCCCAAAATGGATGGCATTAGCGCCAGCAAAGCCCTCAGAAAAAACCCAAAATTCAATCATGTGCCCATCATTGCCATGACCGCGAATGTCTCTGGGGAATACCGGCAAAACTGCCTAGATGCGGGCATGAATGATTTTATCGGTAAACCGGTACAGGCAGAGAAGCTGTACCAAACCTTAGCTTACTGGCTGAATCCGCAAACCAAAGCAATGACAGGAATTAAACCCGCCGACCTTCTCGAAAAGCCACAAGCTGAGCCAGAGAACATCACAGAGCACGCCAGCTGTGCAATAGAGCTTGCCGAAATGCAAAGCATGCTTGGCGATGACCCCGATCGCCAGCGAAAATATTGCAAAAAATTTGCTCAATCGTTTGAAGAAGGGATCGCCGTCATCTGGCAAGCCCACAGCAGCAATCAGCCAATTGGCCCAGAATGCCACCGCTTAAAATCAATCGCCCGCACCATAGGGGCCATGTTGCTTGGCCATCAGCTGGCCTTAATGGAAAAAATAAACGATCAAAACAGCACTGCCGAGCGCAGTGAGCATATTAAAAAACTACAGCAACTTTTCAATGAAGCCTGTGAGTATTTGCAACAGGTTGGCTTGCTAAATATAAGCTCACTGCCTAGCTGGCAAGCCCCCACACTGACTACCCAATCTTCGCTTTGCATCTTTTTGGTCGACGATGATGCCTTTATGCTGGAAGTAATAGAGCAGCATTTAAATGATTCAGGCATCACTCAAGTTTTACCTTTTTTAAGCGCCAAAGCCGCTTTAGAAAGACTGGCTCAACTGCCTCAGCCCGATTGGGTTTTTTGCGATCTGCAAATGCCAGATATGGATGGAGTCGCTTTTTTACGGCAATTAGGCTTACTTAAGTATGAAGGCTATATCGCGATACTTTCTGCGATGGATAAGCAAGTACTTAAAGCCGTAGTGCTGCTGGCCCAATCATTTAATCTAAAACTAGGTGGAACACTCACCAAACCCATCAAAAAAGACCAACTGGCTCAGATGTTGCTGCAAAACCCAGTAAAAAACGATTTGTTACCAAGCGTAAGCCGCCAGCCAGAACTGCAACTGCTTGAAGAAGAGCTCCGTCGTGGCCTAGCGAATGGCGAGGTGGAGTTGTATTTTCAACCCAAGGTCTCCACCAGTAACCGCAGCGTACTAGGGGCCGAAAGCCTTGCGCGTTGGCGGCACCCTCAACGCGGCCTACTTGGCCCACAATTGTTTATCCCTGCTATCGAAGCGCTTGGCTTAATTGATGAATTCACGCTCTGTGTATTTAAGCTCGCCAGCCTTCAATTAAGGCAGTGGCTAGATCAGGGCGAGCAGATTCACTTATCCATCAATGTATCCATGGGAAACCTGCATCGCTTGGAGCTACCAGATTTATTTAATGAAATACTCCAAGCCAGTGGCATTAGCCCAGAGCTGATCACGCTGGAAATTACCGAAACCCAGCTCTCGCACGATTATGTACTGAGCCTAGATATTCTAACCCGCTTACGCATTATGGGATTTGGCTTGTCTGTAGACGATTTTGGTACGGGATTTTCCACCATGGAGCATCTGATTCAGATTCCATTTACCGAGCTAAAAATAGACAAAGCCTTTGTTAGTGGAGCCGCCCAAGACCCCTCCGCTCAAACCATTCTTGAGCACAGCGTTAACTTGGGCCAAAAATTCAATCTAAACCTTGTTGCTGAAGGCGTAGAAACGCAAGCGGACTGGAATTTAGTGACCAAGATTGGCTGCCATGAAGTGCAAGGCTATCTGATTGGCCACCCTATGCCTGCTACTGAATTTATGCACTGGAAACAAATGTGGGAAAGCCCCCCTCCCAAAGCCAATAGCCGCTAAGGATTAATTTTATGAATGATCACGACAAACCACTGGTACTCATCGTTGATGATGATCTGTTTATGCTGGATTTTATCTTCGACGCTCTGAGCGAAATGTGCAATGTCATCACCGCTGAAAATGGCAAAACCGCCCTCCTGTTGGCGCAGCAGCAACACCCCAAGCTGGTATTGGCCGATGTCAAAATGCCAGAAATGGATGGCTATGAATTATGCCGCCAGATCAAAGATGATTTTGATATCAGCGACACCCCAGTATTGTTTTTATCTGCCCTAGATGGCATTGAAGACCGGCTGCAGGGCTTTGATGTGGGGGGAGAAGACTTTGTGCTCAAACCCGCTAACCCTAGAGTGCTGCAAGCTAAAGTGGCCCATGTTTTGCAGCTGATTGAAAAGCGCCAGCAATTAAAATCACAGGCCCAATACGCCACCAATACCGCCATGCTGGCGATGGTGAGCATGAGTGAAACAGGGCTATTGATTGAAGGCATCAAGTATTTTAATAATTGCACGATGCCACTGGATTTAGCCAAGGCATTGATCAACGCCCTTGCACTATTTGAGGTGGAAAGCGTCGTTGAGCTGATTCTCCCCAATGATGAATCACTCGCCGTGAATGCGCGCGGGCCTGCCAGTGCGCTAGAAGTATCGATCATGCACCATATGTCGAGCATGGATCGCATCACCCAATTTAAAAGCCGGATGTCGATTACCTACCCGCATAGTCGTGCCTTTATCAGCAATATGCCAGTGCATGATCCTGATCGCTGTGGCCGCTTGCGCGACAATTTAGCCATCTTAGTCGAATTTACAGAATATCGGCTCGAAGCCCTCAATATCATGCTACAAGCCAAACAGCGCGATATTACCATTGCCGCCACCGTTAAATCGCTGACGATGGCACTCAGCAATATCGACGAAAAACAAAGAAATGGCCGCGCTTCAGCTGCCATTATTTTAAACAGCGTCACCGCGCGCATTGAAGCATCTTTGGTTGGATTGCAGCTTACAGAACGTCAAGAAACATCTTTTATCGATATCGTGCGTTACGGGCTAGAAGATGTCTCCAACACCCTGCATGCCGATGCTGATTTTCAAGATCAACTCAGCCAAGCCATTAAAGCACTTCAAAACACGATTACAAAAACATAAACGCGGTGAGCAGGCTCTCGGACTTAGCACTGAGCTACTGTGCAGACGGATGAAACTGGAGCGGCAATGACGGCAAAGCACTGGCCATTGAGCTCACTCAGTACCAGAGTGACTCTTTTTACTCTGCTCATTTTTGTGATCAGCCTATGGGCACAGGCATTTTATGCGCAGCGGATGCTGCAGCAGGATATGCAACGCCTACTTAGCGACCAACAATTCTCTACCGCCTCCATCGCCGCCGCGCATATCAACCAAGATCTACAAGAACGGCTCAATATACTCAGCAACTTTACAACTAAAATCCCCCCTATCAAGCTTAATAATGCCGCAGCCTTACAATCCTATTTAGAAGACAACCGCTATCTGCTTACGCTGTTTAATGGCGGCCTATTTATTGCCCAAGCCAAGGGCGCTGTCACTGCATCCATCCCCTCCCTCCTTGGCCGACACGCAGAGCACGAGCTCGAAAGCGATTTCATCACCACCACGCTTAACAATAATCGCACCACGATCAGTACCCCCTTTATGGGAAAGCAGCACCGACCATTTTTTGTGATGACAGCCCCTATACGCAATGCTCAGGGCAAAGTAATAGCCAGCCTGATAGGCGTCATTGATCTTACCCAGACTAATTTTTTAGATACCTTTATTGGGCACAACTATGGAAAAACAGGCAGTTACCTACTGATTGCCCCAAAAGATAAGCTCATTGTAAGCGCTACCGATAAACGCCTGATTATGATGCATACCCCTGAGCTAGGGATGAGCCCACTGATTGATCAATTTACAGCTGGCAAAGAAGGCACGGGCATAACCGTCACTTCACTCCAAACAAAAGTGTTGATCTCCGCCAAGCGCATTACTGCCGCAGATTGGTATGTCGTAGTAACTCTGCCGACAAACGAAGCCTTTGCCCCTATCGAGGCCATGAAGCAGCGGATGTTTTTGATCACCCTGCTGATGACACTGCTAGCGAGTGTGCTAAGTGCTTGGCTATTAAGGCATCAACTGGGCCCATTGCGTGCGGCCGTCAGCGCCCTAAACCGAATGGCCAGCAATGATCAACCCTTGCAAGCCTTGCCGATTCATAAGAACGATGAAATCGGCCAACTGCTCGGCAGCTTTAACCTGCTCCTTAAAACGCTGGCGGAGCGTGAAGATGCGCTGAAACAAAGTGAGTACTTTATCCGTGCTATCACAGAAAATATTCCCTGTATGGTGTCTTACTGGACACCCAGCTTGCACTGCGCATTTGCTAATAAATCTTACGCCACACTTTTTAATCGCTCGCCAGAACAGATGCAAAACATCCAAATGCAGGACTTGCTAGATGGTGCCTTATTTAAAACAATAAACAGCTATGTCAGCGCCGCACTTAATGGAGAAAACCAATGCTACGAGCGCAACGGTATAGATAGCGCAGGGGAAACAACCCATCTACTGGTGCAATATATTGCAGATAAAACGGATGGTGTACTGAAAGGCTTTTTTGTATTACTGACAGATATCAGCACAATTAAGCGGGGACAGGAGCAATTAAAACTCAGTGACCTTATTCTAAAATCTATTTCTCAAGGGGTGATCATTAGTAATGCTGAGCAACAAATTATTTCAGTCAATGACGCTTTGCTCAGCATTACCGGCTATCAGCGTGAAGATTTTATTAACAAAAACTGCCGGCTTCTCCAAGGGCCTCAAACCGATCTGCAAACCATTAACCAGATCCGTAGCGCTTTAGAGCAAGGCCAGCCGTTTGCGGGGGAAATTATAAATTACCGCCAAGATGGCAGTATTTTTTGGAATGACTTAATTATCACTCCTGTGCTTAATCAGCAAGGCATCATCAGCTATTTCATTGGTATTACCCGCGATATCACCACCCGCAAAAACGCTGATGCCGCCCTACTTGCTCAGCAGGCACAACTAAAGGGAATGATAGAAACGGCGATGGATGCCATTATCAGTACCGATGCAGCATTCAATATTATTTTGTTTAACGGTGCTGCAGAAGAAATGTTTGGCTACGCCCAGCAAGATATCTTGGGCCACCCCATTGAAGCCCTCATCCCCCTAGCTCTGGCATCTGGCCTCCGCCAACAGATGCATCACTTTGCAAACATAGATAGTAATCCAAGGCAAATGCATGGCCGATCGGTACGCTCCGTAGAGGGCCGCAAAGCGGACGGTAGGATCTTTCCGGCCGATGTCACCATTTCTTATCTAGAAAACAATGGCAACCCGGTATTTACCGCCATGATCCGTGATACCACGGAGCGCAAAGCACTCGATGATGCACTCATACAATTTACCGCCACCCTAGAGCTGCGCGTCATTGAGCGCACTCAAGCGCTAGAAGCCGCTAAATTGCAGGCCGAACAAGCCAATCAGGCTAAAAGCACCTTTTTAACAAATATGAGCCATGAAATTCGTACCCCGCTCAATAGCGTGTTGGGCATGGCTCAGCTTGCTCAGCTCACCGCGCTAAACCCCAAGCAGCGAGGCTATTTAGAAAAAATCACGCACTCTGGAACGCATCTTTTAGAGCTAATGAATGATGTGCTGGATTTTTCTAAAATTGAAGCGGGCAAGCTAGAGCTCAATCCGCAAGACTTTGCCCTAGCTAAAGTAATCGCACAGATTGAAGAGCTACTGCGGCTTAAAGCCGAGGAAAAAGGCCTACAGCTCAATATTAATATCGAGCAGCACATCCCTGATTATCTACATGGCGATGATTTGCGTCTCAAACAAGTTTTGCTGAATTTACTCAGCAACGCCATTAAATTTACAGCAAAAGGGCATGTCAGCCTCAACATAAAAGCCAAAGGTGACACGCTGCTATTTTGCATCATCGACAGTGGCATTGGGATTTCAGCGGCAGCGCAAACGCAGTTATTTAACTCCTTTCAGCAAGCAGATAATTCAATTACCCGAAAATACGGTGGCACAGGGCTGGGGCTAGCCATTAGCCGTGAGTTAGTCCAATTAATGGGGGGAGAGTTGAGCCTGCAAAGCCAGCTGGGCGTAGGCAGTGAGTTTAGCTTTCAGCTGCAATTACCCGCCGCACATGCCCCACTAGCTTTAGCCCCGCCTCCTTTAAGCCAAGCAGCGCACTTCTTAAGTGGCAAACGTATTTTGCTAGCCGATGACCACCCTTTTAATCAACAAATAGGCAGCGAGCTATTAGAGCTAATGGGGGCCGAAGTTGTGATCGCCAATAATGGTCTTGAAGTGATGCGCCTAAGCAGTGAGTCTGTATTTGATCTTATTTTACTTGATGTACAAATGCCTGAAATGGATGGCATTACCGCCTGCCAACTACTCAGGAAAAACCCTGCCTTTGATCAAACACCTATTATCGCCATGACCGCGAATATCTCGCCGGAATACCAGCAGCATTGTAGTAATGCGGGGATGAATCATTTTATTGCCAAACCGGTGCAGGCCGAAAAACTCTACCACACCGTAGCCGAATGCCTAGGGCTAGGGCTAGGGCTAGGGCTAGGGCTAAACATCACTCAGCCCCAGCCCACCCCTCAAGTGCCATTAGAAAACACACCAAACCAAGTGCTTATCGATCTTAAAGAGCTAGAGAATATGCTAGGCAGCAATATCGAGCGGCAACAAAAATATTGTGAGAAGTTTGTCAGTGCTGTCCATGAAGGGCTAGGAACACTGAATCAAGCTTTTATCAACAAAGATTTTCTTAAGATACAAGAAGAAAGCCATCGCCTAAAAGCCATCGCCCTAACCATAGGTGCCATGCCGCTTGGAGCCATGCTGGCTGAGCTAGAAAATAACACCTCAGCCACCGAGCTGCCGGAGCAAATAGCTACGCTTAACTCACTCTTCCAGCAAAGCTGCAATGCGCTCAGCCAGCTGGGCCTGTACCCGCCACAAACTTAAGCTCCGCGCTTTGTGCATCGCCCAGCGTTGATCCAAAACCTAAACAAATTTGGACAGCACCCGATTTGTTACTCATCCTTCCTCGAAAAAACACTCGATGTAATAAATTTTTACTATTTTTATCAGCATAATTCTAATTGAATTCGCTCATCGCTTTCAATAAGCTAACAAACAGTCATCTGGCGCAGATCAGAGATTCCCTTTCAATAACGATGGATGAGAAACAATGAATAAATATGCCCTCCCCGCCCTACTGGCAAGCCTGCTATCGCCACTTGCCAGCACTCACGGCACCATGGAAGTACCGATAAGCCGCATTTTAAGTTGTTATAAAGAAGGCCCTGAAAGCCCTAAATCTGCAGCCTGCCAAGCGGCTGTGGCTGTATCTGGCCCGCAAATGCTCTACGACTGGTCAGGTGTAAACCAGCTCCCAAACGGCAATCACAAAGCCTTTGTTCCTGACGGCCAACTCTGCGCAGGGGGTAAATCTAATTATGCAGGGATGAATCTCGCCCGTAGCGACTGGCCAGTCACACCGATAGCCGCCGATGCCAATGGCCAATTTGATTTTATCTATACCGCACCAGCAGCCCACCAAACGCGCAACTGGCAGTTTTTTATTACCAAAGATGGCTGGAACCCTAACAAAACACTGGCTTGGTCTGATCTAGAAGACACGCCGTTTTGTACGCTGGGCAATACTGCGGCTGTAGATCAAAAATACAAACTCAGCTGCCCGCTGCCTAAAAAAACCGGCGTGCACATTATTTATAATGTGTGGCAGCGCAGCGACAGTGATGAAGCGTTTTACTCCTGCTCTGATGTCAATTTCTCTGGAGGCCTGTCTACCTATAAGGAACTAGGACAAATCCGTGCTCAGCAGGATTTAAAAGCCGATAGCAACATTACTTTCCGTCTATTTGATAAAGATGGCCGCGACATAGAAAGCTTCTCCATTACCACCGGCTACGACACCCAGACCGGCGAAAATACCGCGCTGGCAGCAAACTGGCCTTTCTATCTCGCCCAGAAGGTCAATATCAGCTCACGCTATATTAGCGTGGGGGTACTGGCCGCCAATGGCAGCGTGTCGCCGCTTAAATCTGTGCAGGATAATCGCGTTTACGCCCGCAATAATGGTGAATACACCTTTAAAGTGGATATCAGTGGAGTCATTGTTCCCCCCCCCGTGCCGACTCCAGTACCAGTACCAACACCAACACCAACACCAACACCAACACCAACACCAACACCAACAGCAACACCAACACCAACACCAACACCAGTATCAACACCTGTTCCAACTCCAACAACATCCACAAGCTGCGCACCAGATTGGAAAGCTGCCAATACTTATGCCACGGTCAATACCAAAGTCAGCCAGAATCTGCATAATTATCAGAATAAATGGTGGACTGCTGGTGAGGAACCAGCAAAAAGTGGTCAGTGGGGTGTATGGCAGGACTTAGGTAGCTGCAAGAAATAAACCATGCAAGGCACGACATGCCGTGCCTTTTACGCAGGCATCAGGCTTATACTGATGCCTACTCATACAGATTTGGCGAGGAAACACCATGCGTGCACTATTACTTTTACTCGTCAGTGGCATCAGCTGCGCTGCCTGCCCACCCTTACTCGATTTTCAAAGTAAAACGCTGCAAGGCAAGCCCTTTGATTTATGCGCTTATAGCGGCAAACCAATATTGGTGGTGAATACCGCCAGCAAATGCGGCTTTACTCCGCAATTTGAAAAGCTAGAAAAAATCTACGCCAAATACAAAGAGCAAGGATTACTAGTGGTTGGCTTTCCATCCAATGACTTCAAGCAAGAGCTAGCCGATAACAAAGAAATCGGCGATTTTTGTAAACTCACCTACTTTGTAGAATTCCCCATGCTAGAGAAATCCAGCGTGCGCGGCTCAGACGCCAACCCGCTGTTTAAAAAACTCACCACCGCCTCTAACACCTCACCCAAGTGGAACTTCTACAAATACTTGATCGCCCCAGACGGCAAAACCGTCAACGCGTACAGCTCGGTCACCGAGCCAGACGATAAAGAAATTATTGGCAAAATTGAAGGCTGGCTGAAGAAGTAAAACTTGTAGGGTGGGCACAAAAATGTGCCCACCCTACATTTTAATGACGCATCAAGTAATCAAACGCGCCCAACGATGCTTTAGCACCATCGCCCATTGCAATCACGATTTGCTTGAATGGCACGGTGGTGACATCCCCTGCGGCAAACACCCCAGCCAGCGAAGTTTGCCCACGGTTATCAACTTCAATCTCGCCATGTTTGCTTAAATCTAGCGTACCTTTCAACCAATCGGTATTGGGAAGCAAGCCGATTTGCACAAAGATCCCCGCCAAGTCGACTTGATGTGATTCACCTGTTTGGCGATCGGTATATTGCAAGCCATTCACCTTTTGCCCATCACCCAATACGGATGTGGTTTGCGCTTGTTTAATCACCACCACATTGGGCAGGCTATAGAGTTTTTTCTGTAATACCGCATCGGCACGCAATTCTGCGCCAAACTCCAGCAGGGTAACGTGTTCCACAATCCCTGCTAGATCAATCGCCGCTTCTACGCCAGAATTACCCCCACCTACGACGGCAATGCGTTTTCCCTTAAACAGTGGCCCATCGCAATGCGGGCAATAAGCCACGCCACGGCCACGGTATTCTTGCTCTCCAGGCACATTCATTTCGCGCCAGCGCGCACCGGTCGCAATAATCACCGATTTGCTTTTTAAGGTTGCACCACTAGCAAGGCGAATCTGGCTGATGCCATTTTCATCGAGGCTGAGCGATTCGGCGCGTTGCAGATTAATAATATCCACATCGTATTGCTTTACATGCTGCTCTAACGCGGTAACCAGCTTTGGCCCTTCGGTTTCTTGTACCGAGATAAAGTTTTCGATACTCATAGTGTCAAGCACCTGTCCACCAAAGCGCTCAGCCACCACGCCGGTACGAATCCCTTTACGTGCCGCATATACAGCAGCCGCAGCACCAGCTGGCCCGCCGCCAATCACCAGTAAATCAAATTGATCCTTGCCTGAAATCGCTTCTGCCTGAAGCTCTGCCGAGCCGGTATCGAGCTTGGCAACGATTTCCTCTATTCCCATCCGGCCCTGACCAAAGGCTTCGCCATTTAGATAAACCGAAGGCACGGACATAATTTGCCTTGCATTGACTTCATCTTGATACAGCGCGCCATCAATCATGACATGGCTAATCTTTGGATTAAGCACCGCCATTAAATTAAGCGATTGCACTACTTCTGGGCAATTTTGGCAGGTCAGCGAAATAAACGTTTCAAAATGCAGCTCGCCAGGCAGCGCTTTAATTTGCTCAATTAGCGCCGTTTCAATTTTGGGCGGATGTCCACCGACTTGCAGCAAGCCCAGCACCAAAGACGTAAATTCATGCCCCATCGGAATCCCTGCAAAGCGCACACGCTGCTCTTCGCCGATTCGGGCAATACCAAAGGAAGGCTTGAGCGCGGCATCATCAAAGCGCAAGGTGATTTTGTCTGAAAGCTCGGAGATTTCTTGCAATAAGCTATTCATTTCTAATGCCGCACTGCTTTCATCTAAAGAAGCAATCAGCTCAATTGGGAATTGCAGTTTTTCTAAATAGGCAGCGAGTTGAGTTTTAATATTAGATTCAAGCATGATGAATTCTCCGGAATAGTTTTTATTGAAAAAGCGCTTTGCGCTGATAGAGAAAAGTGCTTTTGCAATAAAAGCGATAATCGTAGGGCGGGTGTAACCCAAGTTGTGCATGAGATGCTCAAGACCGGCGGGTTGCACCCGCCCTACGTGTTAATTAATTAAATCTTGCCCACTAAATCAAGCGATGGTGCCAAGGTTGCTGCACCGGGTTGCCATTTAGCCGGGCAAACTTCACCTGGGTGCTTGGCAATATATTGAGCGGCTTGCACTTTGCGCATCAGCTCAGAAGCAGAGCGGCCAATGCCGTTATCGTGAATTTCGCACAGCTTGATCTGGCCTTCTGGGTTGATCAAGAATGTGCCGCGCAGTGCTAGGCCTTCTTCTTCGATCATCACATCAAAATTGCGAGTCAGTGTGCCGGTAGGGTCAGCCAGCATCGGGTAGTTGATCTTTTTGATCGTATCCGATGTATCGTGCCAAGCCTTGTGGGTGAACTGGGTATCGGTAGAAACCGAGTAAACTTCTACACCCATTTTTTGGAATTCTGGGTAAAAATCAGCCAAGTCGCCTAATTCGGTAGGGCAAACAAAAGTGAAATCAGCTGGGTAGAAGAACACAATCGACCACTTGCCTTTCAGATCCGCTTCGCTGACTGAAGTGAATTTACCTGCATGGAATGCGTTCACTTTAAATGGTTTAATTTCGCTATTAATCAAAGACATGGTGTTACTCCTAGCTAGTGAATGTGTTGTTTGTGAGGCAGTGAAGTCATCTTAGGCCCCTAGCTCTCTTAGGTCCAATTGATAGTTTAAATCTCACACATTGAAAATTCCTATACACAAAATCTATCCACATGTCATGGTAAGAGCGTCTCTGCAACACGTAAAAGCGGGCAGTGGATGGCGGTTTAGAAAGCCCGGCCTGATTCAGCTAAAATGAAAAAACGACTTAAATGGACAGCAAGAATGGGCAAAACGCGCTTGGAAGCATTCAGTGATGGGGTGATCGCTATTATTATCACCATCATGGTTTTGGAACTCAAAGTGCCACACGGGGAAGATGCCCATGCGCTCTTGCCAATGATTCCAATTTTTTTAGGCTATGTATTCAGCTTTATCATGGTGGGGATTTATTGGAATAATCATCACCATATGCTGCATATCGTGCACAAGATAAATGGCCCTGTTTTATGGGCCAATTTGCACTTACTTTTTTGGCTATCTTTGATTCCGGTAACTACCGCATGGATGCAGGAAAGTCACTTCGCCCCCCCAGCAGTCGCTCTCTATGGCTTTATTCTTTTTATGGCGAGCGTAGCCTGGCCAATTCTGGCCCATTTTTTGATTAAAATTCATGGCAATCAATCCGAGCTAGCCATCGCTTTTGGGGAGGATCGCAAAGGAAAAATATCCATGCTGATGTATCTGCTCGCCATTCCACTCGCCTTTCTCAATGTATGGATAGCGATTAGTCTATATATTGCGGTGGCCGTGATCTGGTTTATTCCAGATCAGAGAATTGAAAAAAACCTGCGTCACGAATAGAGACAGGTTTTCTTTAGCGAAAGCGCGCTTATTGATTAAGCTGCCAGCGGGCGGTCAGGATAGGGATGCGCTTTCTTTGCTCCATGCAATCAAAATCACCCTCCTGATAATCACGACAAATCCACGGCCTTTGCTCATAGATCGTACACATCATGCTGCGGCGATCCAGCGCCGCACACCAGCCGTCTTCCAGACTATGCATAATCTCGCCGCCCCAAGCATCCTTCTCAACATACTCCGGCGGCACATCATCATCCCCAGCAATCAGCATGACTTCCAGCTGGCAACAACAGGCTTTACAGCTACTACAGGATACGGCGGAAGACATAGTTCACTCGATTGTTCATGATTTTGTAGGGTATACAACGACGAAGTTATGCCACATATTTGTAAGTATTACGTCATTCGTAGGGCGGGTGCTTACCCGCCGCATTTCATACTTAAGTCCCGTGGGTAGCACACCGCATACGCTAAGCAACGTCAAAAAGATTTTTTATTAGTGCCTTCGGCACATTGATTTAGGTGCGGGCGTCCCGCTGGACCTTCCTTTCTTGTGTGGCCAAGAAACGAAGCCAAAGAAGGCCACCCCACGAAACACGAAAACCCCTACGCTGCGGACAATCGAGTCGGCGGCGGGCGGGATTGGCTCGCTGCCTCGCTCCCTTGCCGAAACCCCGCCCCGCTTGTTCCTCGCTCCGGCGTGTTTCAAGGGGAGGTTTAAGCCCCGTGCCACTTGCTGTGATACGAATCTTAATTGCAGGATTTTGAAATACTCAAAACCTAGAAAACAGCTTAATTCAACTCCAGTTTTTCTCCGTGAAACTCCGTGTTCTCTGTGACCTCTGTGTTTTAAGACTTGGGGTTTGCTATAGCTCCTTCACCACCCACTTCAGCCCATTGTCTTCTGGGTGAGTTTGAATAGTGAAGCCGAGGTGTTTCATAAACACCAGCATGGTCTTATTGCTACTTAGCACTTCGCCCTCAATCACAGAGATTCCCATATCTCGTGCGGCAGTAAATAGCGCTTCCATCAGGCGGTTACCCAAGCCCTTACCCTGCCAAGCATCGTCGATCACCACGGCGAATTCGCAGCTGTTTTTATCAGGATTGGCGGTAAAGCGTGCCACACCAATAATTTGCTCACCCTGCCCTGCCTGCACTGTCGCGGCAATCGCCATTTCTCTGGCGTAATCCAAATGGGTAAAGCGCGCCAGCAGGCTTTGCGGCAGGGATTTAAGCACGCTCATATAGCGGTTGTAACGTGTTTCATCCGACAAACGACTCACAAACTGGATCAGCAGCTCTGCATCCTCAGGGCGGATAGGCCGCAGCACCATCGGCATACCGGTCTTTAACTGCGTAAGCTGCATTAGGTGTGATGGATAGGGATGAATCGCCATATGTGCATAGCGGCGAGCTTTGCTATCCACTGCAGCAACAATAATGCTGGCATCAACGGCGATCACGCCGTTTTCATCGGCCACCAGCGGATTAATATCCAGCTGCTGAATCTGCGGCAGCTCACAAACCATCTCAGAAACACGCAATAACACATTTTTAACCGCCTCGATATCCACCGCAGGCTGGTTTCTAAACGGTGCAAGCATTTTTTTTATGCGGGTACGGCGGATTAAATTCTCGGCCAGATAGCCATTGAGCGGCGGCAAAGAAACGGCAATGTCGTTAAACACCTCCACCGCAATTCCGCCCGCACCAACGCTGATGACGGGGCCAAACGCCGAATCATTGACTACGCCTATCATCAACTCACGCGCATTCTTTTTGCCATGCATGGGTTGCACCGTTAGCCCGCGTACCCGCTCTAAGCCTAAGCTGTCATGCGCGCGGCTCAGCATCTTATTTGCCTCAGTGGCTACGCTGATTAAGCTGTTCAAATTGAGCATCACACCGTCGATATCAGTTTTATGCATCACATCGATGGCGTCTATTTTCAGCACCACCGGCAGGCCCATTCCCATGGCAGCGTTTACCGCATCATCGGCGCTATTGGCCCTTACGGTGAGCGCCACCGGAATATGAAACGCCCGCAGTACGGCTTTGGATTCGATTTCATCGAGCAGGCTGCGCCCAGAAGCCAATGCGTTATTGATCACCATATGCGCCGTTTCCATATCCGGCGCGATCCACTCGCCCAGTGGCGCAGGTGTTTGCAACAACAGCTGTTGGTTATGCTGCCATGCGGCCAAGGAATAAAACACCTCAACGGCGTGCTCCGGCGCAGAAAAACTAGCACAACCGGCCTTATTTAATAATTTACGGCTAGCGTCGACTTTCTTGCCACCTATCCATGCCATTAATAGTGGTTTATCACTGGTTTTTTTCAGCGCAATCATGGCTTCGGCGGTGCGTAAATGATCAGTCCCCGCCTGTGGGGTAAACACCACCAGTACACCGTCAATATTAGCGTCGGCCAGTACCGCCTCAACCACCAGCTTAAAGCGCTCAGGGGATGCATCGCCAAGAATATCCACTGGGTTATTTCGCCGCGCCTGCGCGGGTAAGTTTTTGGCCAGCCAAGCCACCGTGCCTGCGGTTAATTCGGGCAGCGCCACGTGTAAATCACGTGCCCTATCTACCGCCATCATGCCTGCACCAATGCCGTTGGTCACAATCGCAAGGCGGCGGCCCTTGGTTTTAAAAGTGCCATTCAGTACTTTGGCGGCGGTAAAAAGTTGATTCATTGAACGCAAACGCAGCACACCAGCACGTTTCAGCGCCGCATCAAACACATCATCACGACCAATTAAGCGCTCGGAATGCGTGCGGCCATGCGAGGTAGAAGCATCGTTATAACGGCCAACTTTTAGCGCCATCACCGGCTTGGAGCGCGCTGCAGCCCGCACCGCCGACATAAAGGTGCGCGCCTCTTGTAAGTCTTCGATATACAACAGAATGCTCTGGGTTTTAGGGTCGGCTACTAAGTAATCAAGCACCTCGCCAACATCCACATCCACCGCCGAGCCTAAGGACACCACCGATGAAAAACCCACATCGTGCGATTCGGCCCAATCTAAAATCGCCGAGGTAATCGACGATGATTGCGATACCAGCGCCATGCTACCGTTTTTAAGCTTGCCCTGATAATTGCCCGCCATCAGCTTAGAGCTAACGCGGCACAGGCCAAATACCGTTGGGCCCATAATCCTTAGGCCATAATGCCGTGCACGCTCCATGATTTTATCGAGCAGAAGCTGGCTTTTTTTATCTGTGCCAACAAAATCGCACGACATAATTACGGCGGCTTTTATGCCTTTTTTTCCACACTCTTCAATTAAATCGGGCAGCGTTTTCGCTGGAGTTGTAATGATGACTAAATCCACCACCATTGGCACTTTGGCGATCGATTTAAATGCGGCAATCTCCAAGACCTGCTCGCGATGTAAATTAACAGGGAATAATTTACCGCTATACCCCCCCTCCAGTACATTGGCAAAGACAGTTGTACCTACCGCCCCTAGCGTTTCAGAGGCACCAATCACGGCTATAGAGCGCGGATCAAATAATAGGGAAAGATAATGTGGCTTCATCGCAGTCAAATCATAAAAGATTGACCGTAGTGTATACCGCCAAAGTGTTGGCTGCTGCGTAGGTATGACTTTTATGCATAAGCATTTGTACATGGCAGAGCTGCAGGCTTTATAATTGCCGCCGTTCTCAATTGAAACTATGGAATCATCCAATGGACATCAGCAAAATTGCCGCAGGCAAAGATTTACCAAACGATTTCAATGTCATTATCGAAATCCCTGCTAATGCACCACCGATCAAATACGAATTCGACAAAGCATCGGGCGCTATCATCGTCGATCGTTTTGTTGGCACATCGATGTCCTACCCAATGAACTACGGCTTTGTGCCGCACACCCTTTCGCTAGATGGCGATCCTGTTGATGTGCTGGTTCACACACCATTCCCGTTGCTGCCAGGCATGGTGATCAAATGCCGCGCAATTGGCGTATTGGGCATGGAAGACGAAGCAGGTATGGACGCAAAAGTGATTGCCGTACCCGTAGAAAAAGTATGTGCCATGTATGCACACATCCAAAAACTGGAAGACCTGCCAGAACTGCTCTTGGCTCAAGTGAAACACTACTTCGAGCACTATAAAGACTTAGAAAAAGGTAAGTGGGTGAAGATTACTGGTTGGGGCGACAAAGCCGCAGCCCATGCAGAGATCATGGAAAGCTACGATCGCGCGCAGAAGTAATAAATACTCGGCACCCTGCCGATAGATACGCAAAATAAAACGCGGGTTTCACCCGCCCGATAAGATGATTGATCTTAAAGGGTGGATGGGGCCCGCGTTTTTTATTGTGCTTTGAGGTTACAAAACCCAAATCTTGAACCACGGAGGGCACAGAGAGCACGGAGTTTCACGGAGAGAAACAGGGGTTGAATTATGCTATTTCGTAGGTTTTGATTAGGGTTTTAGTATTTTAAAACACAGCGATCAGGGTTTATATTCTGCTCGTGGCACGGTGCTTAAATCTCCCCTGAAGCACGCCGAAGCGAGGAACAAGCGGGGTGGAGCAGTCGTCAATTCGTGTTTGAGCGAAGCGAGTTGAATTGACGCCACCTCGATTGTCCGCAGCGAGGGGCCTTCGTGCTGTTTGGGGCGGCCTTCTTTGGCTTCGTTTCTTGGCCGTTCAAGAAAGGAAGGCCTCCGCGGTGGCCAACCGCTCCTAAATCAACGTGCCGAAGGCACTAAAAATGAATTACGCCCCCAAATGATCCGCATGAAAACGTAAATGCGCTTCAATAAAGCTGGCGATAAAGTAATAGCTATGGTCGTAGCCGGGCTGGATATTTAAGGTGAATGGCCACTGTTTGGCTAGGGCAATTTTCTCTAAGGCCTCCGGCTGTAATTGCTGTGGCATAAAGCTATCTTGATCGCCCTGATCAATCAGTAGCGGCAACATCTGCGTGGCGTGCTGCATTAAATGGCAGCTGTCATAAGCCAGCCATGCGCTTCTATCGTCCCCTAAATATTCGCTAAACGCAGTCTCCCCCCAAGGCACTTGGGAGGGGTTCACAATCGGCGCAAAAGCCGAGGCGGATCGATAGGCCTGTGGATTTTTTAAAGCAATCATCAAAGCGCCATGCCCACCCATCGAATGCCCGCTGATGGACTTGCGGTTAGTCACCGGAAAATGCGCCTCAATTAAAGCAGGCAATTCGCTGACGATATAATCGTACATCTGGTAATGCCGCTGCCACGGCGCCTCGGTGGCATTCACATAAAAGCCCGCGCCTTGGCCCAAATCATAGCGGCCCGCATCGGCCACTTCACTGCCGCGCGGGCTGGTGTCTGGCATCACCAAAGCAATCCCCAGCTCTGCCGCCACGCGCTGCGCACCTGCCTTGGTGGCAAAGTTTTCGTCATTGCATGTCAGGCCAGATAGCCAATAAACCACCGGCACCTTGCCCCCTTGAGCCGTTTGCGGCGGTAAATACACTGCAAACGTCATCTCGCACGAAGTGCTGCTGGCCTGATGCTTATAACGTTTATGCCAGCCACCAAAGCTGCGGTTACTGCTGATAAGTTCCAGAGACATAAGCATCCTTTAGATATCCAAAAGCTAAATGCAAAAAACCTAAAACAGATCTGTAGACACTGAGAACACGAATAAGAACAGCGAGAAAACCATTAAGAAAAAGCAACGCTGAATTCATTCGTTTTTCTCTGTGTACTCTGTGTTCTTAACGTTCTCTGTGTCTACAGAATTTAGGATTTTTATACGCGGATAAAACCTTAAAAATGGATCACAGAGCGGATTGATTTGCCTTCGTGCATTAACTCAAAGGCGGTATTGATTTCTTCCAGCGGCATGGTGTGGGTAATGAAATCAGAAAGCGCAAATTCGCCTTTCATATAGCGATCAACAAAGCTTGGCAGCTCGCTGCGGCCACGCACGCCGCCAAAGGCTGAGCCGCGCCATACGCGGCCGGTGACCAGCTGAAATGGCCGGGTAGAAACCTCCTCCCCTGCTCCTGCCACACCAATAATCACCGATTCGCCCCAGCCCTTATGGCAGCATTCCAAGGCAGAGCGCATCACATTCACATTACCGATACATTCAAAAGAAAAATCCACGCCGCCATCGGTCATTTCTACGATCACATCCTGAATCGGCTTTTCAAAGTCCTTAGGATTTATCACATCGGTCGCGCCCAGCTGCTTGGCGAGCCCAAACTTGCTGGTATTGATATCGATACCAATAATCCGGCTGGCCCCAGCCATACGTGCGCCTATCACTGCCGACAAGCCAATCCCGCCCAAACCAAAAATTGCCACGGTGTCGCCTGCTTTTACTTTAGCGGTATTCATCACCGCGCCCATGCCGGTAGTTACACCGCAGCCCAGCAGACAGACTTCTTCTAAAGGCGCTTCTTTATTGATTTTTGCTAGCGAGATTTCTGGCAGCACGGTGTATTCAGAAAAAGTAGACGTGCCCATATAGTGATAAATCGGCTGGCCGTCTTTATAAAAACGCGTGGTGCCATCAGGCATCACACCGCGGCCCTGAGTAGCGCGGATTTTCTGGCACAGATTGGTTTTTCCAGATAAGCAAAACTTACATTCGCCGCATTCTGGGGTGTAAAGCGGAATCACATGATCGCCAATTGCAACGCTAGTTACTCCCTCGCCAATAGCCTCCACCACACCAGCGCCCTCATGCCCCAGCACCACAGGGAAAACCCCTTCCGAATCCTTGCCCGATAAAGTGTAAGCATCGGTATGGCAAACCCCACTCGCCACGATACGCACCAACACCTCGCCTTTTTGCGGCGGCATCAGATCAAGCTCTTCAATCACCAAAGGCTGATTAGGCCCCCAAGCAACAGCAGCACGTGTTTTAAGCATCTTCATGGCGTATCCCTTGCGTTTTGATTACCACCATTTTAACCATTACCCAATTAAAGATAATTAGCCTAATAAGAAAGATATTGTTACTGGTGTGTAACAATCAGGGGGCGAGTGGATGGTGATGGTTGGCGTACGGCACTTTCGGGGCGGGTGAAACCCCATACGCACTAGGCAAATTGTTTTTTTATTTGCAAACAGCGAAAAAACACAATAACCAAGCTCTCTGCATAGGGCTTTTTAAAGTCCCCTTGAAACACGCCGGAGCGAGGAACGAGCCAATCCCGCCCGCCGCCAACTCGATTGGACCGCAGAAGGAGCCTTCGTGTTTCGTGGGGTCGCCTTCTTTGCTTACTTTCTTGGCCGTTCAAGAAAGTGAGTCCCTTGCGGGGATCCCGCACCTAAATCAACGTGCCGAAGGCACTAATCAAACCGAGAATCAAACCATGCAATGGCAAGGAATCGTTGAATTCATCAGCGTGGCAGAAACGCAAAGCTTTACGCTAACAGCGCAAAAGCTGGAAATGTCAGTGGCGCAAGTTAGTCGCCAAGTCAGCGCGCTGGAGCTGCGCCTTGCCGCGCGTTTATTGCACCGCACCACACGTAAAGTCAGCCTGACCGAACAAGGCCAGCTCTATTATCAATATTGCCGCCCGCTGCTCGATGGCCTGCACGAGGCCGAGCTAGCGCTGCTGCAAACGCAAGATAAGCCGGTTGGTAAATTACGCATCACCGCGCCGGTTTACTATGGCGAAACCGTGGTGGCGCCCATATTGCACCAATACCTGCTCGACTTTCCCCAGCTCAATGCAGAATTACTTTTAGATAACCGCAAGGCCGATCTGGTAGCCGATCATATCGACTTGGCGATTCGGCTGGGGCCGATGGATGAATCATCCCTGATGGTGACGCAGCTAGGCAGCCGCATTCACCATGTATGCGCCTCACCGCAGTATTTAGATCAATATGGCACCCCGCATACGCTGGCCGAGCTAAAGCAGCACCAGTGTTTAATTGACGCGATGAATATGTGGCGATTTAAGGAAGGCACCCAGCACCGCGAAATATCCGTCAACGGGCGTTTACGCTGTAATAGTGGCAGCAGCCTGGTGCAAGCGGCTTTAAAAGGCTTGGGGCTGGTGCAATTGCCGGATTATTACGTCGATGCTTATTTGCAGAGCGGCCAGCTGATCAGCGTGCTCGAGCCCTTTGCACTCACAGACGGCATCTGGGCCATCGCGCCCCGCAGCCGCTTTATCCCCCCCAAAGTCAGCCGCTTTATTGAATACTTGAAAGCGGCTTTATTGGCGGAATAAAGAAAAAACAGCGGAATGCAGGCATTACACCATTCGTAGGGCGGGTGAAACCCGCGAGCGATGTTGGATAAATACGCGGGTTTCAGTCCATACGTGCTAAGCAAGGTCAAAAAGATCTTTTTAGTGCCTTCGGCACGTTGATTTAGGTGCGGGCGTCCCGCTGGACCTTCCTTTCTTGCGCGGCCAAGAAACGAAGCCAAAGAAGGCCGCCCCGGCCAGCACGAAGGCCCCTCAGCTGCGGACAATCGAGCGGCGACTGCGGAACTCGCTTCGCTCAAACAGTCCTCGCCGAAACCCCGCCCGCTTGTTCCTCGCTTCGGCGTGCTTCAAGGGGACTTAAAAAGCCCCGTGCCAAGCGCGTGGTTATTATGTTTTTTCGTTGTTTGCTACTAAAAATGCAAATTGCTTAGCGCGTATGGGCTGCACCCCGCGTATTTATCCAACATTGCTCGCGGGTTACACCCGCCCTACAAAAGCACAAGCTAGCCACCCGCTCGCTTCACCACCCAGCCCTTAGGCTTTAAGAATTCCAGCACCACATCGCAATGGTCCCCTTGCACTTCGATCACGCCGTCTTTGATCGTGCCTCCAGAGCCGCAACGGGTGCGCAGCTGCTTAGCCAGTACGGCTAATTCATCGTCATCCAGCGGCACGCCTTTGATTAGCGTTACGCCCTTACCCTTGCGGCCCTTGGTTTCCCTAGAAACACGCACCACACCATCACCCGCTGGGCGAGGTTGTTTTTTACAAATGCAGGCATCTTTGGGCTGGCTGCAATCTGGGCACATCGAGCCGTGTTCGGTGGAATAAACGAGGCCACCTAAAGCTTTTTTCATCATGATATTTTTTAAGGGTAGAAAACCAGACAGCGGCAGTCTAACAGCCTGTTAGCCTTTAGTGTTCATTGCGCTGATTGAGGAAAACGGGCAAAGAAACTCACCAAAGCCAAAGGGCCTAGCCATTTCTGACTGATTTATGAATAAAAAATGACTAATTTATTGAAAGGGCGTTGACAAGCCACCAGATGAATCGTATTATTCGGGCCTCTGTGGGGGGGTTACCCCAGCGGTCAACGGGTCCGGACTGTAAATCCGGCGGCTAAGCCTTCGAAGGTTCGAATCCTTCCCCCCCCACCAGAAACCAAATCAACAGGCGCTCAGCCTGTTTTTTTTCGTCTTTAGTTTATAGCTTACGGCGCGTTGAAATACGCCGCAGCTATAAATATCCCTCAGCTTAAGATCTACCCCAAGCGGCTCTTTCATTAATAAACTGATAGTAGCGCAACAGCATAATCTGATTATTTATATCCAAAAGCGCCGGAGGTACGGGGCCAAAGGTGGCTGAGCGGCGCACAATCTGCAAAGCCGCTTCATCCAAAGCAGGGTTGCCAGAAGTTTGCTCTAGTGTCAGCGCAGCGATATTGCCATCGCCATTAAGCACCAGACGAAACTGCAAAGTGCCAAACATTGATCGGCCATTTTCATCCTTAGGGAAATTCATTTGCCCGATGCGCTCTACCTTGCGACGAATTTGTGGCTCCCAAATCGCAAATAAAGCCCGTGTATCCACGCTTTGCTGCGCCCGATTAGCCCCATCTTCTTGTCTATCTTCTTTAGGCTTGATATCGGCGTAATGGGTAATCAATTCGCGTGGCTTATTAGTCGTCAAAGCGTCCCCCAAGCCATCGATCACCACCTCTTTCGTGGCTAGCTGCTTACTTGCAACGGCGCTCGCTGGGCGAGCAGGCACAGAGTAGTCTTTCTTTTGGGCCACTCTAGTTGGCGCTTTAGTCATCACCGGTGGCGGGGTAGGTACTAAGGTAGGCTCTGGCGTTGGGCGTGGCTTAGCCTTGGATGCTGGCTTAGGCTGCAATTGCAGCTGAATCGATGAATCCCCCTGCTGTGGCAAAGCACGCGGCTCAGCAGCAGGTAGCAATAAGAATAACAGGTGCGCAAGAATAGAGATCGCAAGGCCAGACCATAGCCATACCGAGCTTTTCTTGATTTCATAAAACGAAGCGTTATCCATAGCACCTGAATAGAAAACTGTGCGGGGCATTCTACATAAGCACTGGCCCTTATAACAGTAAACTTCTGTCATTCATTGGCATAACTACCAACTCAGCTTAAGTTTCACTTCATATTTACAGCGTTAAATAGAGGCTTAAAGTGTGAATAACAGAGACCCCCAGTGCTAAAGAAACCTCTCCCCCTCCTCCTGCTACTAGCAACGACGCTCTATGCCGTTTGTAGCTATCTGCAAAACGGCCTGCCCACTCAATATTGGGATTGGCGGCATGAGCTGGTGCTGCTAAGCGGTGTGCAATTAATGAGCGTGATGTCGGCCGCTATGCTGCTCGCTGCGCGCCCAAGCTGGCTAGAAAAGCCGCTCAATGGCTTAGATAAGATGTACGGCTTGCACAAGCAGCTAGGGATTGCTGCGGGCTTACTACTGGCCTGCCACTGGCTGATTAAACTATCGCCCAAGCTGGTCATGGCGATGGAATGGGCCGCACCAAAGCTAAAACATGGTAAAGGCGCAAAAGACCCGCTGATGTCGCTAGCCAAAGATATGGGGGAATGGGCCGCATGGGCGGTACTGGCCATGGTGATCCTAGCCCTACTTCGCGCCGTGCCATATCACCTATGGCGCAAGGTTCATAAGCTATTTGCACCGCTTTATTTGATGGGCGCTTTTCATGCACTGATTCTGATGCCTAAAAACCTATGGCTCAGCCCCGTTGGTGCTTTAATGGCAGCCTTACTCGGTATTGGCTCAATCTGTGCGATCTACTCCCTATCGGGGAAAATTGGCAGCCGCAAGCAAGTTAGTGGCCAAATTAGCCAGATCACAGCACTCCCGGCCAATCAGCTCGAGGTTATTTGCCAGATGAATAGCGCATGGCCTGAGCATCAAGCAGGGCAATTTGCTTTGCTGAGCTTTGATCCAAAAGAAGGCGCACACCCTTATACGATTGCCTCTGCCCCTCGCAAATCAGGCGAGCTGCGCTTTATTATTAAATCACTTGGCGACTACACCAGCACATTAAGCAGCGCGCTAAAAGTAGGCCAGCGGATCAAGGCAGAAGGGCCTTACGGCTGCTTTGATGGTGGAAAAAATGCACAGCGCCAAGCTTGGATCGCCGGTGGCATTGGCATCACGCCCTTTTTAGCTTGGCTAGAAAGCCCTAGCTTTAGCAACGCTCAAATCGATTTTTATTACTGCGTAAAGAGCGTAACCGAAGCCACTAGATTGGATGAGATTCGCGCCGCTTGCCTAGCAAAAAACATTCGCCTACATCTGATCGAAGGCCAAAGGCTGAATATCGCCCAAATACAGCCTGAAACGCTGGCCGATATCTGGTACTGCGGCCCACAAGGCTTAGGCGAGGCAATTAGCCAACATCTATCCCAGATGAGCCGACCACCACGCTTTCATCACGAAGCATTTTCCATGCGTTAAAAATAGCGATTACCGCCTAAAGATCGCGCTTTAGGCGGCAATTTATCTCGCCCCTTAGCCCATCAACGCAACAGGCTTAAATAAAAACCAGCCCAGTACACCGCAATTAACCAGCACCGTTAGCCAAAACACCACTAAAAACGCCGATTTTTTCGACTTATGCCGATATCTTTGCTGCGCGCATAAGCCCCAGGCCAGCCGCCTAATAAGGCCAGTAGATGCAAAGTACGTTCGGCTACTCGCCAACGCTGGTTTTGTGCAGCAGATTTATCAAAACCATAAATAAAATAAGTCATCAAACTCAAAACAAAATACAGCCCACAAATCAGCCACGGCAATTACCCAATTAATGCGGCCAATAATAAAAACCCACAGCGTGGTGTCCGTGATTGACGCAGCCCTCACACCACGCACGCTGATACCAGGCAGGCGTTTTAAAAAATCGGCAAGACTGGTATTGCCATAGCGAACAATATCAGCGCCCAAAATCACCGTTTTAGCCGCAGTGGATTCTCGCATATCATCTACATCCTTAACCCCGCGTACCTCAACCCTCTGCACTTTTTGCATAGCGCCTTTAGGCTCGGCCAAATCAATCACGGCCTCTTCAGCGATCGCATGCAAAGCAATCAAGCAGAATATGGCACAGGATGTAGAGGTAAAAAATCACATGGCAAAATTTTAATAAAAGTAAGATTGCTCACTATGCCATATTGATAAAAACCACACCCAACTTATATTGAATACTCATATACATTTAACACATGCGGCTTATTCAGCCGCATCAATATTTGCAATCCATTGCAATAACCCCTGCTCTGCGCTGTTTTCAATGCAAATCACCCCGCTATTTCTCAACGAATCTGGGATATGTTTATCAATATAAATAATCTGCGGATGCCGACCTGCCTCCCTGATCATTGCAATCGGATCCACTACCTTAAGGCTGGTTCCTATAATCACAAAACTATCATTACTGTTTAAACCATTAATAAGCCAATGCAAGGCTTCGTACTCAGGGGCCATTTCACCAAAAAATACAATACCCGGCTTTACCATTGTGCTGCTACAAATTGGACATTCAATTGGCTCAAAAGCTTGCTCAGCAATATCCCAATAATGAAAGCAATCTCCACAGGACATCCGATCAATTCGCCCATGCAAATGCAAAACATCTAAAGTGCCCGCAGCTTCATGTAATAAATCAATGTTGCTTGTAATCACCTTCAGCGGCTGGTTTTGCTGTAATTTTGCAATCGCCTTATATCCGGCATGCGGCTTAGCCTGAGCATATTGCAATTTGCGCTCGTTATAAAACTGGAACGTTAAATCACGAATAGCCTGATCACGAGTAAATCTAGGAAAATTACAAACCTGGTTAATATCATAATTCTCCCAAAGCCCACCGGAATCCCTAAACGTAGGCAGCCCCGAATCAGCAGCCATCCCCGCACCAGTAAAAAAATAAATCATTAGAATCTCCTACTAATATCCTGTTTCAAAATAGCCGATTCTGAATATTTAATGCTAACACCAACCACAGTACATTTCTTCCGCCCAAAGCAAAACCCCCGTCTCTTTCGAGTACGGGGGTTCTGTTTACGGCTTAGGGTGTCTGGCAATGACCTACTTTCACACAGGTAATCTGCACTATCATCGGCGCTAAGGTGTTTCACTGTCCTGTTCGGGATGGGAAGGAGTGGGGCCACCTCGCTATGGTCGCCAG